>CAYYNB010000029.1:0-44926 GCA_964472565.1 uncultured Anaerolineaceae bacterium | reverse complement strand
TTCTACTCTACTCCTTTTTACCTCCTTTGAGTTTTTCAACAAAATCTTAACGGGCGATTCTGTGTCATATTCCCCGCCCCCCTTTGCACGGATCTGAGGGGAATTTCGCGTCAGGAGTTTCTGGAAACGGGCCGTAGTTCTAAACCTCCCCCTTGTTCCAGCCAAACAAGCAGATACCTACGGGACCGTTTCCACTGCGCAAGCAACGGTTTTTAGTTGGAAAGGTGCGGTGTGGCTAGATACAGAATAGCACGGATGTTCAGAAATGTCATGGTCGTGAATGGTTAACTTCAATGGTTAACTTGGATGGTTAATAATGGGTGGGTTACGGTGAGGGGACGAATTCGCCCTGTACTTCTTTTTCAGGTTTGATTAGAATAAACAATTCGCGCCGATCCACGTAAGAGCGCGAATAATCTCTTTCTTCGCTTTTTTCGTCGCAGAAACAATCTCATTTCTCGGCCAGACTGAGAATCCGCACAGTCCGAACCAGTCATCCATGAGAGGGAAGCATGATTGTCGGTATGGACTTCGGAACCACGAATTCCGGTATGTCGGTTTACGATGGGGAGCAGCTTCATCTGCTTCCGCTTGACCCAGCGAATAACAATCCGCATGTGGTCCGTACAGCATTGTATATCACCAACCAGAAGCGCGTTTACCTGGGACGGGGGGCTATCGAAGCCTATTATGCACAAAACCTCAACCGTAAAGTGAGGTTTGAGCCGGTGTGGGTGGGCGAAGTCGTGATGACGTATGCCGAACTGCCCGAATTTGTCCGGGATGTGTATATCGACAAAGATGTACTCTCGCCGGGACGCCTGTTTCTGTCGTTCAAAACCAGCCTGTCGGGGTCGAATTATTTCGGCACGACGGTAGGTGCCGATTTCTATTTTATCGAAGACATCGCAGGGCTGTACCTCTATATCACCAAAAAGCGGGCCGAAGCATGGCTGGGGCAGGAGGTCAAGCGGATTGTGTTGGGCCGTCCGGTGCGCTTTTCGTTCGATCCGCAGGCGGATGCATTGGCCCAACAGCGCCTTTTGAATGCCGCTTTTCGGGCGGGGTATGAAGAGGTTTACTTCCAGTACGAACCCATCGCCGCCGCGTATTTCTATGAAACGGCGCTGGATCACGAGCAAAACGTGCTGGTGTTCGACTTTGGGGGCGGTACGCTGGACATGAGTATTGTCCGGTTGGGAAATCCGGCGCGGCGCGAGATTCTGGCGACAGGCGGTGTGCCGATTGCGGGTGATATTTTTGATCAGAAGCTGGTACGGGCCAAACTACCGTCGCATTTCGGGGAAAACAGCCAGTATAAAGATGAATATGGCTCTACACATCCAATGCCGAGCCAGTATTATGAAGCCTTTGCGAACTGGCAGAGCATTCTGGAACTTAACACCCCCTATCACCTGAAGACGCTGGAACATATCGCACAAGGTTCGACGGAACGGCGGCGGATTCGGGCGCTGATCAACTTGATTTCAAGCAGTTATGGGCTGAAGCTGTTTGATGAAGTCGAGGCGATCAAGCGGGAGTTATCGCGCTCGCTGAATGCGCTGATCAGACTGGAAGGGCCGGCGTTCCAGATCACACAGCTTGTAACACGGGTTGAGTTCGAGCGGATGATCCAGCAGGAGCGCGACGCAATCGAAACGATGCTGGACGAGGTGGTGCAGCGGTCCGGCTTGCGATATGACCAGATTGACGCGGTGATCCGCACGGGGGGATCGTCGCAGATTCCGGTGTTCATCCAGATGCTTCAGAAGCGATTTGGGGCGGAGAAAGTCCAAAGCATTGATACCTTCAGCAGTGTCACTTCGGGGTTGGGTATTCTGGCGCACCAGATTGAATCCGGGGCGGTGTTGGGGCCTGCTTTCCAGCGCGAGGGGTGGAATTATGGGGGGCATCTGCGCGTACCCGACAAGAAAAAAGGTGTTCCAGCGGTAGACCTCACCTTGATTCAGCGGCTGGTTGATCTGCAAGAGAAGGGGCAGGAAGAGCGCGTTACGCCGGGAAGCGGATTGGTGGCCCTGACACAGCAACAGGAGATCGCCGCCCTGTTACAAGATATTGAGGAAGGTCCGCTCGATTTTCTAGCGGCGGATGACTATCTGCCGGGGTCGCTGGTGGTGGCGCAGGCGGATCAGAAACTGCTGCTGATGACCTCTGAATATCGATTCCTGCTGAAGACGCCGCAGGAACTCGCGGAAATGCAGTCGATGGGGCTGCGGTTGGTGCAGACGGATTCGCTGCACGTGGATGCCTTCGGCGAGGAATTTGTCAGTGGGATGCTGCTGGTGGAAACGCTCCAGCAGGCGAAAAATCTGATTCTGTTCTCGACAACGGGCTATGCTAAACTGCTGCGGGCGGATACGCTTTTGCCTGCGCTGGATCAGCCCACGCCTTTTCGGGTGGAGCGCTTGCCAGGGTATCCAGTGGCGTTGGTGGGGGTGGATGACGGTGGAACGGTTCTGGTGTCGAGTATGGCCGGAAACCTGCTGCGGATCACGCCCGAAATGGTTGCCAACCGCGCCGGGGGAAAGTTTGTCAAGGTGAGCGGCGAAGATCGGGTGAGCAGTGCGCTATATCTGCCGGAGCCGATAGATTTAGTGCTGATCAACGACAAGGGGCGGGCGAAGAGGATGCGGTCCAATACGATCCCACTCGCGATGCAGTTGGCGGCGGGACAAAAGATGATCACCGGGAAGCTGCGGGGACTGGTGGTGACACGACGCGAGGCAAACTGGATGGCGGTCACGTCGCAGCGGGTAATGCCGTTGGACCTGCCTCAAAACGACGAAGTGGTCCCCGCACTGCGCCTCAAAAAGGGCGAGGAAGTGTTGGGGCTGTTCGACGCCTGCCGGGTGACGGCGCTGGCAACACAGCGATAGAACACAAAAAAGCGGTACTGGGATGACTCAGTACCGCTTATCATAAGCGCAGAACTAATTGTTCTGTGGGGTGCTGGCGCTCGGTGTGGTCGAGGGCTTGTCCGTTTTGGTATCACTGGCGGGCGTGGTTTTCTCACTTGAAGCACCCGCCTCGGATTCTTTCTTGGGGGGGACCGCAAGGTTATTGTGGCCCTTGCTGTCGGTCACATACCAACCGGATCCTTTGAATACAATTCCCACCGCCTGCGGTACCCGGTGGGTATGACCGCCGCACTCCGGGCACAGCTCAATCGGATCATCCGTAAACTTCTGACGTGCATCGAACCGGACGCCACACTCGCTGCATTCGTAGGTATAGATTGGCATTACTTCACCTCATTACTTACATTCCGAAGAGAAATTATACGAAATTCCCCACCCAGAAACAAGACAAAATTTAGTCCAAACCCAACAAATCGGCCATCAAAACGGCCCCTTCATTCTGCTGCGGCAGCTTGCTCAGGTAGCGCTCGGTGATAGCCACATTCGAGTGGCGCAAAAGCTGGCTGATTTTATCGACGGATACGCCGCTGAGTTGCAGCGATCCGGCGATGCTGCGGCGCAGGTCGTGGGGGGCCACGTTGCCCAGATTGGCATATTTGGCCGCGCCATTCACGATTCGCCACAGGGCATCGGTGGTGAGGCCTTTAGGATCAATAACACCGCCTTTCCACACGCGGCGAACAAGGGCGCTTTCGGGGGTAGGACTGACATAAATGGACCACAAATCGATGGCCTGCATCACCGTTTTGGGCACATCGACATAAACCGCTTTGCTGCCCTTCCCATGAATGAGCATCACGGGGCGGCCATTCTGGGTGGTGAGATCGCTCCAGCGGGCTTCGGACAACTCCTCACGGCGGAGGGCCATCGTACATAACATACTGATCACCACTTTGTTGCGCGCGCGTTGGTTTTCGGACGAGGCAATTTTTTCGGCGGCGAGCATCAACAAGCGAATCTGCTCCACCGAGAGCCAGTGTCCGGGGCGCTGACCATCTTCGGCGCGGGGGGTGCGGACATTGCCCAGTGAAACGCTGGTATAGTCGTCGAGCCAGCCCGCCTCGGCTAACAGCAGCGCGAGGGTGACAATCGAGGCGCGGGCCTGATTCAAGCCCTGTTTACCATGTCCTTCTTCGGAGAGCTTGCCAAGCCAGGCGCGCAGGCCCGACACATTCAGCACGGGAATAATCGCGCTGACGGGAAGGGCGTGCATACGTTCGGTGCGCGCCTGACCCGTCGTGGCTTCCAACCCCGCCACATCGACCAGAAAACGGTCTACCCAGCGGGCATAGGCGCGCTGCGTGTGGCGGCTGCTGGCACGCCCGGTGAGGACACGCGCAAAATCGAAGGTAGCCGTAGTGGCAGCACCCAGCGCGGAGTTGTTCAAGGGTTGTAAAGTCATCCAGTAAAATCTCCAACAGCATCACTTGCCGTGCTCAAACATCTATCAGACAATGATAGCACAAGTTTTCTGTGGATGAGATTATTCGATCATGTTAGGAATCGATGTTGGTACGCAGAGTGCCAAATGTGTGGTGCTGGATGTTCAAGGCGAGTTGGGCGGCGTTGGGCAGACGGGGTATCCGGTCCAGATGCCGCGTTCGCAGTGGGCCGAACAAGACCCCGACACATGGTGGCACGCGGCGGTTCACGCGGTGAAAATGGCGATCCGCAAGGCGAAAATCGCCGGGGACCGGGTGCGGGCGATTGGCGTCACGGGGCAAATGCATGGCGCGGTGTTGATTGGGGATCAGCTACAAGCACTGCGCCCGGCGCTCATCTGGATGGACCGGCGCAGCGCGAATTTATGCGAGATCGTGCAGGCACGGCTGTCGCCCGATGCGATTCAACAGGTCGCGGGGAACCGATTGTCACCGGGATTCGCGGGGGCGAGTCTGGCATGGCTGCGCGAAGTTGAGCCGGATGTGATTGAACAGACGCGCGCCGTGATCCAGCCCAAAGATTATCTGGTGATGCGGCTGACCGGACAACTGAGCAGTGAACCGAGCGATGCCTCCGCGACATGGCTGTATGATATCGGACAGCAGCAGTGGTCGGAAACATTGGCGGCGGCGTGCCGCGTTCCGATGGATAAACTGCCGCCGCTGTATGCGTCGGGCGAAGTGGTCGGAACGCTGCATAAAGAGGCGGCGCGCGCGCTCAAACTGCGGGAAGGGATTCCGGTTATCGCAGGGGCGGCGGATCAGGCGGCGCTGTTGTTGGGGGCGGGCGTCGTGGAGTCGGGGCGCGGCTCGATCACGGTGGGAACCGGTGGACAGATCACCATTGTCACCAACCGCCCGCGCATTGATCCAGGGCTGCGACTCAATACCTTCTGCCATGCGCTGCCGGGGCGCTGGTATACGATGGGGGCGATTCTCAACGGGGGAAATACGCTGCGCTGGTGGCGCGATATTTGTGGTGAACCCGCCTATGACAAACTGCTCGAACAAGCAGCACAGATTCCCGCCGGATCGGAGGGGTTGATCTTTCTCCCGTATTTAGAGGGCGAACGCACACCGCACATGGATCCCGGTGCAACAGGGGCGTTTATCGGGCTGACGGCGCGGCATACCCAGGCGCACCTCACGCGGGCGGTGCTGGAAGGGGTCGCGTATGCGTTCCGCGACTGCCTGCTGGTGTTACAAACACTCGGCCCGACGCCGGATCATTTTCTGGTGGGCGGCGGCGGCGCACAGGGATCGCTGTGGCGGCATATTCTGGCAAATGTGCTGGGAGTGTCGGTGCAGACGATTCTGGGGGCGGAACATACCGCGCTGGGGGCGGCGATGCTGGCGGGAGTCGGCACGGGGCTGTTTTATGATATTTCGCAAGCTGTCGCACGGGCGGTGAAATATGGTCCCATCGAACCGCCTGATGCGGATACTCAGGCGGTTTACCAGGAGCAGTTTGCCCGTTTCCAGGCACTTTACCGAGCGATCCGGCCTATTTAGCGGTAGCGTCCGTGCTGTTCGGCCAGTTCGGTCAGAAGCTGCAACTTCCAGGGTTCGACGCGCGGCGCAACCGAACAGGCGGTGCTTAAGATATAACCGCCGCCGGGTTTGCCATAACCTAATGCCTCGTTTACACGCTCCACAAGGGTATCCTGGGTATCGGTGAGCAGGGCGACGGAATTCAGATTGCCTTTGATAAACATGCGCTGACCGATGCGGGTTTTGGCATCTTCGAGGGTGGTGTTACCCAGCGGCGGCGGATCAAGGGTGTCTACGCCGTCGGTGTGGCTGTCCATCATCAATTCGAGGCGATCTCCCAACCTGCCGCAAGTGTGGGTATAAACAGGCGTAGCGGGATAAGCCTGGTGCAGCGCGTCGATGGCTTTACGCTCGTAGGGCACGACAAATTCTTCGTACATGCGCGGCGAGATAAAGCCGCCGCCAGCAAACGCAGACGAGAGCAGTACGGCATCCACGCCGCGCCCGGCCTGTGCCATGCCCCAGGCAAGTGTCGCGTCCGCCAGCCGATCTAAAATTACATGGGCTTTATCGGGGTCCATTGCCAAGCCTAACAGCGCATTTTGATAACCGAACAGCTCCATAAAGTGGGTGAAGGGGGAATAAACTTCGCCGTGAATGGAGAGACTGCCGCCGACGGCTGACTTGACCAGATCAATCGTGCGGAAAAAGCAGGCGGGCGGCTCGGTCAAAATGCCCGGCGCTTTGCCCGGCAAATACGGCGTATGGTAAACACCCCAGGTATAACGCGGCCAGTCATCCAGGCGCAGCAGATCGCGTTCCGGCTCGAAGGCCATAAAGTCCGGCCAGGGGGCGGCGGCGGGATCGGCGGGTTCGAGGGCGGCATTGTCGTCCCAGGGAACCAGGATGTGCAGGCCCGTGTCCAGTGTGATCCACTCGCCATCGGATCGTTCTTCGATGGATTCGACTGTTGCGCGCCAGTTCGGATCGCGGCCCGGAATGTTGATCAGCAGACCGTCAAATTGGTAGCGTTGGGCCAGGGTGATGAGGCTGTCGGCAAAAGCTTCGCTGGTAAACCAGATTTCATGCGGTTTCCAGCGATCCTGCATGTTTAAGAAATAGTGTCCCAACGCCAACTGGCACATCACCGGAACACGATCCGGCTGTTGGTGACGCATGGCAAGTGCAACGCGTTCTTTGCCGTTCATATGTTATCCTGACGTTGCATTCCGGTAGACCGGGTCTGAGGTAGACACCTGATCGATTTTCATTGCGGATTCGATGCCCAAAACGCGGCGCACGAAGTCCGGCCACCAGTTCACCTGTTGGGCGGGATCGGCGTATTGATCTAAAACATCTTCTGATGCGATGGCTTTTTGCTGGCCGAGTTTGATCACATCGTCGCGATGCATGTTCAGCGCGGCAACCAACCAGCGGCGGCCAATCTGCGCGTGGAGTACTTCATCCGCCCAGTCGTAATCCTGAAACAGTTTGGCGAGTTCGTCGCCCGCTTCGTCGGCGGTTTCCCATTCATAACGTTTGCCCGTTTTGGCAGGCATCAGGCTTTGTTCGATGGTATACAACACGGCATGGGCTTCGAGGGGACTCAGGTGCTGATTCAGCCGGATGGCAAAACCGGGATGCAGCGGAATTTCAGCTTTCCAGTCGATGCCGCGCTGCTCCATATAGACCGTGCCCATCATGGCGTGGCGCGCTTCGTCCCAGAGCTGGCGGCACATCGCGGTGTAGTATTCCCAGGGCTGTTTTTCCGCTTCGACGATCATACGCGCCATTGCTTCGGGCACGTCCATTTCGAGGGCGCGCTTGCACAACAGGGCGAGCGTTTTTTCTTCGACGGATACGCCTGCGGCGCGGGCGACTTCATGCGGCGGGAAGATAAAGTTGTCACGGTGGACAAAACGGTCATCGCGGCGCGGGAAGAAGTCCGGCTGGTAGGCTGACTGAGCACGCGGGGTGGGTAACGCGGCTGGTTCCAGATTTCCCATGATGCCACCGGCGGCCAACAAGTAGGCTTCCAGATGGGACTTCCAGGCGGCGGCACGCGTTTGGGCATCAGGATGCTCGGTCAGGGCGGCAATGGCCTGCTCACCCCACGCGACAGTCTGCTCCTCGTCCATAATCAGAATTTGCAGCAACCGCCGCGTGGGATGATCGACCAGCGGGTTGATGTTTGCGTAGTGCTCGCGGTAGGCCCGCAAGAGATGAACTTTCAGGACACCATACAGACCCACCACTTTTTCCAGCGTGTCGTCTGACCAGAGAATTTCATCCAGAAAGGCGTTGAGACTCGCAGATGGGCTGATGTCCATGCGGGGGGCGGGATTACGCATCTCGCTCACCCGCTGGCGAAGCAGCGCCACATGCTCTGAATCAAGATACAGGTGCAGACTCAGGGCTTCTTTGACTTCCCAATCGGGCGTCGGATTGAGCCAGTAGAGGCCCATATCCATTGCCCGTTTTTCGATCCAGGCGTAACGAACTAAACGCTGGACACTGTCTTCCACACTATACCCCACCTGGGCGGCTTCCTGATAACTGCATAGTCCGGCAAGTGGTGGAATTGACATTGATCACGCTCTATCCCTTGATTGCTCCGGCGGTCAGTCCTTTAATGAACTGTTTCGACATTAACAAATATAAGATCAAGACCGGGATAGCGGCGAGTGATAGGGTACTTAAAATGGCATTCCAGTCGGTTTGATACTGCCCAAAGAGCAGCGATACCCCATAGGTTACGGTGCGATCTCGCTCGTCGCGGGTCAGAATCAGCGGGAACCAGAGATCGTTCCAGATGGGGATCATGTTAAAAATGGTCACGGTGGCGAGGGCGGGCCGGGTGAGCGGCAGCATGATACGCCAGAAAACCAGCAGTTCTGATGCGCCATCCATGCGGGCGGCGTCGGTTAGATCGCGGGGGATGCCGCGCATGAAGGTCGTCAGCACAAAGATGGTGATGGGCAGACTCATGGCGACATAGATCGGAATCAAGTCGGGCAGTTTGCCGCACACGCCATAGTTGAGCAGTTTTTCCAGCCCGAAGTCACCTAAGAACGAGGATTTACAGATGCCGGTTGATTGCAGTTTGCCGCTGAGGTCGAGGTCCTGAACAATCGTGACGATGTTGATCGTACCGAGGCGGATCGGAACCATCAGGCCACCGATGAAAAAGATATAGATCAAGGTGGCGGCCTTCGAACGCCAGTGGGCGAGCGCATAGGCGGCCAATGCGCCGAACAGCAGGATCAACAGCAGCGAGACGATCAGGACGGTCAGACTGTTGACAAAATAGGTGTCAAAGTTGCCCTGTTCCCAGGCATTTTTGAAGCCTTCGGTGGTCCGAATATCGGCGTTCGGCCAGCTAAAGGGGGAGCGGTAAATCTCGCGTTTGTCCTTGAGCGAGTTCACCAGCATGGTCCAGATGGGGATCAGGACGATGAGCGACCAGGTGAACAACACGACATGCGAAAACAACTGGCCCAGCACATTATCGAAGGTGTAACGCAGCAAGGTGCGCCGCAGGAACCGGTTGCTCACGCGAGGCGCATCTTTGGTACGCGGCAACACGCCGAACCAGTAAAAAAACAGGACGATAAAGAGCATATCGAAAGACACGATCCAACCGGGCGCGCCGTCCAGCAGCCCTAAGATTTTGGTGGCAAGGCCAACGGTCAGCCCGATGAAGCCGCCAATCCAGGAGTCGAGTTCGGCATTGCGGTTGTAACGCGAAATGTAGAGCGGGGTGAGCAGCCCGCCAAGCGCTGCGCAGATGGTGGCCCAGCCGAGAATTTCGGCGTGTTCGAGTATCCAACGAATGATGTCAATCATCAGTTCATCACCTCTTCGCCACTGCGCCGAGACAGGATCAACCAGAGGCTCACACCGGTCATGAGGATAAAGAAGGTGACGGTGGCGACGGCTGCGCCGATACCCATATCAGGCCGCGCGACCGGGTGTTCACCCGCGATAGCGGCACGGTAGAAAAAGGTGCCGAGGATGTCGGTGGAATAATTGGGCGGACCCTGCGCACCCATCATGGCATAGACCACGTCGAAGGCGTTAAAGTTGCCGATAAAGGTGAGGATGGCGACCATGCCGATAATGGGACGCAGCAGCGGGAGCTTGACCCGCAGCCAGACTTGCAGGCCGTTGGCCCCATCGACACGGGCGGCTTCGCTCAGTTCGTCGGAGATATTGATCAGTCCGGCCAGAAACATCATGGTCGGAAGGCCAACCCACTGCCAGGAGGATACCAGCGAGACGACAATGAGGGCGTATTTTTCGTCACCCAGCCACGCTTTGAACCAGTCGCCGTGTCCGACATCTTCCAGCAGAATTTTCAGCATGCCCCAGCGCGGATTCAGGATCAAACGCCAGAGAAACGAGGTCAGCAGGACGGACATCGTGGCGGGGATAAAAATAATGGTGCGGTAGATGTTGCGGCCAAACAAACGCGTTTGGGAGAGCAGAGTGGCGAATAACAGCCCCAGCGTATTCTGCACACTCATATGGATGACAAAAAAGATAAAGGTATGTTGGAGCGCACCGACAAAACGATCTTTCCAAAGGGGATTAGTCAATAACTCGTTATAGTTGTCGAAGCCCACAAAATGATCGGGGCGAAAGCCGACTCCCGTATACAAGCTGAGCCGCATCGAATTGATCAGTGGGTATGCCATAAAGATGGTATAGATTACCACCGCCGGGACAAGAAAGATGATCCAGGCGCGACGGCGCGGAGCCTGCCAGTCGCCGGTCAGCCCCAGTGCCCGTAGTGACCGATTAAGCGTAGATTGGGCTGTTGCCATAAAATGCTCCGAGAAAGTAGACTCCGAAAGGAGCGAGCGGGATCGGGAATTTTAAACTACGATAACGCAAAACCGCCGAATAGAAAACCATCGCCCGGCATGGGTCGGGCGATGGCAGCAAAACTAACGAACAAAACAACAGGCTATGACGCCGGGCAAGTCTGCGCGGGCGCGTACCACTCCGCCAAGCCTGCTTGCAGGCTGTCCGCCGCTTCCTGCGGGGTCATTTCGCCCTGGAGAATAGCAATCGAGTTATTCTGGATCAGGTCGTAGGCATTGGGTGAGCCGTCCAGCAGTTTTTCCCAGGCGAAACGAACATCCAGGCCGCGTCCTTCGTTCATCTTCAGGAAGGCATCGGCGTGCGGATTTTCAAGCGTGGGGGCGCTGGTGTGAAGCGGGAAAAAGCCGGGCAGTTCGTTGGCGAACAGAGCGGCAAATTCCTGCGTGGTCATCCATTCCAGGAACAGGCGGGCTTCTTCGGGATGCGCGGTGTTCGCGTTCATGCCCACACCGGCGTCCACGTGGAAGGTCACATATTCTTCTTCCTGACCTTCGGGGGCGGGAACGGGGAAGACGCTCCACTCAAATTCGGGTTCTTCGGCTTCGAAAACCGGGATGTCCCAGGAACCGCCAAGCCACATGCCCGCTTCGCCCATCAGGAAAAGCTGCTGGCTGTCATAGTAGGTCAGGGCCATGAAGTCTTCGGGGAAGAAGGGCGCGAGATCGGCCATCCCCTGGAAGGCGTTAACCACACCCTCATCGTTGAAGCAGCGCTCGCCATTCAGGTACGCCATACGGCCTTCACGCCCGCCGACAAAGTTCGGGGCGATATTCATGAAGACGATTTCCGCAATGGTCCAGGGATCGCCCGCCGCGTTTGCGAACGCATCGTAGCCGCCGTCCTTGAGGGCCTGCGCAGCGGCGAGCAGTTCTTCCCAGGTTTCGGGGATGGCAATGCCCAGCTCGTTGAACAGATCGATGTTGTAATACACACCATGCGACACGGCGATGAACGGAACCGCGTAGGTCTTGCCATCTTCGGTGGTCCAGGCGGCCATCGAATCGGCGGTGAAGTTTTCCTTCAGGCCGGGCAGATCGGTGATGTCGGCAATGAAGCCCTGATCAAACAGGCCGCGTCCGGTAGCGAACGAACGGACATACATCAGGTCCGGGGCGGTGCCGGTTTCGAACTGGCTTTGCAGGGTTGCGTTATAATCGGGCGGATTCGTGGGGTCAAACTGAATGGTAATATTAGGATAGGCTTCATGGAATGCTGCTAAAACGGCTTCCATCTGGGTCACATCGTCCACGCGCCAAGACCCCATAGTGAGGGTGACATCATCCTGGGCGGAGGTGGACCGGGGAGCATACGAACCGAGCAGCACGAGTGCTAGTAAGAGGGACAAAACGACAATCTTCTTCACAGCGATTCCTCCTAGAACTAATCGTAGGTAGAAAACTTTTAAGTAGCGTCAAAGTAGACGTAGTAATGAATATAATCCGGTATCGGGATGTAGGCAAGCGGTTCGTTAGCTTGGCTCACAAACCGGCGTGTTCTACAATAATTGTAATCTGGAAGCCAGATTGGAAATGACAGGATGAAGAAAAAACTGCGAGGCCTCAAACGCACCGCCATTCAACTGGACTTCAACCTCTACCGCGTCAGTGTGTCTATTCCGGGGCTTCCAGGCCACGAACTCAGTGTGATCGATCTGCGGCCCGAAGAAGTGGAGCAGACCATTCTGCTGGTTCACGGGTATGCCGGATGTGCAGAAACATGGGAGTACCAGATCAATTATTTTGCGCGTGATTACCGGGTGGTGGTGCCGGACCTGCGCGGACATGGGCAGAGTGACGCGCCGCATACCGATTATACGATGGACGAACTGATCGCCGATCTGCATCTGATCGTGGAGCAACTGAATCTGCCGGATCGATTTGTGCTGGTGGGGCATTCATTTGGCGGTTCGATCTGTGTGGAATATGCCAATGTTTATCCCGAACGGCTCGAAAAACTGATTCTGGTGGCAACCGCCGGTGAATATCCGCTGCCGCGCTGGGTGGAATGGGCCTACCGGATTCCGAACACGGTCTACCGTCCCTTCTGGGATTACCGCCCACGCTGGAATGCCGAACTGCACGTGATGAAGCGGATGATGCTGAACACGATGCGCTATTGGCAGGGATGGTCGCTGCTGCGCAATATAAAAACGCCGACGCTGCTCATTACAGGCGAAAGCGATAACTATTTTCCGCACAAGGTTTATGAAGAAGTGGGCCAGATGATTCCCGGAGCGGAAATTTATGATGTGGGATCGGCCAAACATAAAGTGCAGTTGGAACGTCACGAAGCCGTGAACCGCGCGATGGAACGTTTTATCAAAGAAAACAGCCGGACGTCATGGCGGGATCGCGGTACACGATTTGATCTCGTATCGCGGCGGCCCTGGCTGATCAACTACAGCCCCGAAACACCTTATACGATTCCGATTCCACGCCAACCGCTGCATAAATTTTTGGAAAGCGCCGCCGATTGGGTGCCGAAACGGGACGCGATTGTTTTTTATGGGACGCGAATCAGTTATGCCCAGCTTAACACGCAGGTTAACCAGTTTGCTCATGCGCTGTGTGATATGGGGATTATGCCCGGTGATCGAGTGATGATCGTGCTGCCCAACGTACCACAAATGATTATCGCCTATTATGCAACGCTCAAGGTGGGAGCGATTGCGGTTTTGCCCAGCCCGGATGTGCAGGCGGGCGATATTGTGAAGCAGGTGCATGAAACCAACGCGCGGGTGCTGGTGACGCTGACCGCCTTTGACCAGATGGCGCAAGAAGTCAAAGAACAAACGCAGATTCAGGCTATTGTTTTGGCGGATCTGCGGAATGTGATTACCGCCAGCACCTATAAAAAGCTGGCGGCACGCTGGGGGCAGGAAGAACCGATCTACGAAGATGAACAGCATATCCGCGAACTGGGGCGGATGATGAACGATCTGATGCGGGATCAGCCCATCATGGAGCCGGAAGTTCCGGTGTCATGGCAAGATATTGCCGTCATTGCGTATACCAGCGGAACCGCTGATCTGCCGAGAGGGGTTGTGCTAACGCACAGTAATCTGGTGGCGAACGCGCTCCAGACGCGCCACTGGATTCCAGGACTGAACTACGGGAAAGAAGTGTTTGTATCGGTGCTGCCACTGATGCACAGTTATGGCATGACCAGCGCGATGAATATGCCGATTGCACTGGGCGCGACGATTGTTCTGCTGCCGGTGTTTGAACTAGATCAGGTACTCAGCCATATTCGCAAGTATCGCCCGACGATTTTTCCCGGTGTGCCGTCGATGTACAATGCCATCAACCACGTTCCGAATATCCGCGTTTATGGGCTGGCGTCGATCAAAGCCTGTATCAGCGGGGCGGCTCCACTTCCGGTTGAAGTGCAGGAAGAATTTGAAAAACTGACGCGCGGGCGGCTGGTGGAAAGTTACGGCCTCACGGAAGCCGGCCCGCTCACCCATGCCAACCCGCTGTTCGGGGCGCGCAAGGTGGGGTCGATTGGCGTACCGCTCCCGAATACAGATGCAAAAATTGTCGATCTGGCGACGGGCGTCGATCTGCCGGTAGGACAGATCGGGGAACTGGCGGTCAAGGGGCCGCAGGTGATGAAAGGCTACTGGAGTCCTGAACCGGAAGATGCTACCCCGGAATCGATTCTAAAAGATGGCTGGTTGTATACGGGCGATGTGGCGGTGATGGACGCGGATGGATATGTGCAGATCATTGGCCGCAAGCGCGATACGATTTTAGCCGGGAAATACAGCGTGTATCCGCGGGATGTGGAAGAAGTGCTGTACGAAAACACAAAAGTGCTGGAAGTGGCGGTGGTGGGGGTCGAAAGCGCCGGACAGGGCCAGAAGGTCAAAGCCTTTGTGGTGCCGCGACCGGGCACCCATTTGTCGAAGCAGGAATTGCTCGACCTGTGTAAACACCGCTTAGAAGAATATGCAATTCCGTGGGATATTGAGTTCCGCGAGGAGTTACCGAAATCGTTTGTCGGGAAAGTTATTCGTCGATTGCTGGTTGAACAGAAATCTGAGGGGTAAAGATGCGGCCCAAGATCGGACTGGTTTTAGGCGGTGGGGGAAGTCGCGGTATTGCGCACATCGGCGTTTTGGAAGTGCTGGCCCATGAACATATCCCGATTGATTTGATCGTCGGGACCAGTATGGGAGGGTTGATCGGCGCGCTGTTTGCGTCGGGGGTGGATCTGTTGGAAATGGCGCGGCATGTCGAACGGCTGCGCAATATTTCATCGCTCTTCAGCACCCATCTGTTCAGTTCACGCGCTCGCCAGCGCACACTGCGCAAATGGATTGCTCATTTTTTGGGCGAAAACAAAACCTTTGAAGAACTGCGAATTCCGTTGATTGTGACGGCGGTAGATATGCTGCACGGGCACGAGGTCTATCTGCGTTCCGGGCCGCTGCTGCCCGCATTACTGGCAACCAGCGCAATGCCAGCGGTTTTTCCGCCGGTGGATCATGAGGAAATGAAACTGGCGGATGGCGGCGTGATCGACAGCCTGTGTGTGCATGTGGCACGCCAAGAGCAGGTAGACAAAATTATCGCCGTCGATATTTACCCACCGCTGGAATGTGACAGTCCCTGGGTGGATCCGCTGGGGGCGATCATGGGAATGGGCGTGCCGTTTTTCAACACCGGGAATATGAACAAGCCGCCCAGTATGATGGCTGCGATCTGGCGCTCGGTGCGAATCATGACCTGGCATCTGCACGAATCGCGCCTGCAAGCTGATCCGCCGGATGTCCTGCTGCGGCCCCATGTCGAAAATTACGGCTCACTGGATTTTAAGGATGTCGAAGGGCCGCTGCTGGCTGGCATCGAAGAGGCGACACGCCGCCTGGATTCGATCAAAGAACTGGTGGTTGAGACACCGGACTAGATCAGCGCTTCTGACCGCAAAAACTGGTCAAGCGAATCGAGCAGCGCATCAAGGTGCGTGAGGGTGGTCGATGGATCGCAACCCAACACCGCCTCGATCTGCTCATCCAGCGCATGGGGAAGGCGGGTGCAGAGTTGATGGGCGCGCTGAAGCATGCGTTTTTCGCCGGGATTGGGGACACGATTCACGGCGAAGATCACATCAAAGTAACTGGCCAGCAAGGCGGCGAGGCGGTGGTTCAGACTGATGTGATCGCGGCGGGCGATGGCTAAGGCGATCTGATTGCGGTAAGCCGGGATGGCATGACGCAGCACGGGGTAATTGTGCCGGATGATGGCGCTCCGTAAGGCGTCGGGGTAGGGCTGTCTGGCTTGCTGCTGGAGCAGGGCGAACCATCCGGTGCGGTCAAAAACCGGAGTCGAATAAAGCAGGGTGTGCCAGAAACAGGTCGAGTATCCGGTTGAAACCTGATGTTTGACCAGCACATGATTCAACTGTTCTTCGATCCAGGCGGGCGACCAGTAGACCAGATCGGCTTTGATGCCGGACTGTTTTTCGATCCAGGCGTCTTCGGATCCCCAATAGGGATTGTTGATTTCGATGGGGTGGGCGGGATCAGCCAGTTGGGATGCAATCGAGGCACGGATCGTGGGTAGAATTTCCTGGTGGCTGTAGATGTAGAGATCGAAATCGGAGAAAGAATCGGCGGCCTGGGTGGTCAGGGAACCGCCTAAGGCGACGGCAACCACATCAGGGATTGTGGCAAAATAGGAAGCGATGGTCTGGACCGGTTGTGGGATGGTGATCATGGCGCACCTTTGGAGATTTTAAAACGCTGATTATCCGCCAGCGATCCACTTCCCGCGAATTCTGTTATACTTGCCTGCACAGGCACAATAGACACTGTAGGCACAACAGGCACAACCATTCCACAGGATTGATCCATCATGGCACGTTTTCAGGGAATCATTCCGCCGCTGGTTACTCCTTTTCAGGCTGACGAAGCATTGAACCTGGCCGCACTTCCAGCACTGGTTGAGCATGTTTTGGCGGGCGGGGTGCATGGTGTGTTTGTGGCGGGCAGCCAGGGCGAATCGTTCACGCTGTCGGCGGCGGAAAAAGCCGCGCTGCTGGATGCCACACTTGCGGCAGTGAACGGGCGGGTGCCGGTGATCGCGGGGACGGGGGCGATCACCACGCGAGACACGATCATCCTGACACAGCAGGCCGAACGCGGCGGCGCAAGTGCCGTGTCGATCATTACTCCGTATTTTGTAACACCATCGCAGGACGAACTGTATGCACATTACGCGGATGTGGCGGCGGCGGTGACGGTTCCGATACTGGCGTATTCGAATCCGAGCCGAACGGGGGGCGTAAAGATTGCGCCGGACACGCTGGCACGGCTGGCGAAGGATATTCCACATTTTATCGGCGTGAAAGATTCCAGCGGCGATCTGGCGGAAACCGCCGCGATTATTCGCGCCTGTCCGCCCGAATTCCAGGTGTTTGTGGGACGTGATTCGCTGTTTTATGGCGGGTTGTGTTACGGCGCAACGGGCGCTGTCGCGCTGTCGGCCAATGTCGTTCCGGCATTGTTCCGAGGGGTGTATGATGCGTTTGGCGCGGGCGATCATTCACGAGCGCGGGAATTGCAGGATAAAATTTCGGTGCTGCGCGACGGACTGCTGCGTTTTGGCTCGTATCCGGTTCCGGTGAAGGAAGCGCTGAATCTGATGGGCTTACCAGCGGGACCGACGCGCCGCCCGATTCGACCCTTGAACGATACGCAGCGCAGTGAGTTGAAAGCCCTGCTGCGGCGGGTAGGTGTGGAGGTGTGAGATGAACGTGAACATCCTTGATCATCCGATGATTCTGTCAACGCTGTTTTATCCGCGACCCGCACAGCCCGGTACTTCACACCTCGATTATGTGACGGATGGGACGATTCCCACGGATGGGGATGTGGTGCTGGGCTACCGGCTGTACCAGAAAAAGACGGATGCGCCTGTGCTGTTGTATTTTCATGGGAACGGCGAAATTGCCAGCGATTATGATGGGTTTGCGCCCGATTTTCAGCAGGCAGGCGTGTCGCTGATGGTGGTGGATTACCGGGGTTACGGGTGGAGCAGCGGCGAGCCAAGCTTCAGCGCACTGTTGTCGGATGTGGACGCGGTGGTGAAAGCGCTGCCCACGATCTTAAAAAATGACATTCCGCTGCTGCTGATGGGGCGATCTTTGGGCAGTGTGTGCGCGATTCAGGCGGCGCACCAATACCCCGAACGATTTAAAGGGCTGATTATCGAAAGCGGATTCTCGAACACGCTGCGGCTGCTGGCACGGTTGGGACTGCCGACTGAAGCGCTGACCGGCATACCTGATCCGATTGGGAACCTGGACAAAATCAAAGAGATCAAACTGCCGCTGCTGGTGATACATGGCGAAGAAGACAGTCTGATCCATGTGAATCATGGGCAGGCGCTGTATGATGCGTCGGCAGCGGGAACCAAGCAGATTCTACGGATTGCCAACGCCGGGCACAACGATCTGCTGTTTTATGGGCCGGAGCAATATTTCAGCTCGATTGCGCATTTTGTCGAGCAGGTGATCGGCACGAAGCCATAAATCACCCGCGATCAGCGAAACCGGACAATCGTGCTACAACGCTCGTGGCCTAACAAAAAGGCTTCGGTGATCTCGACTTCGACTTCACGGTTGAATAAGGTTTTAAAATACATTTCCTGGAACAGCTTGCAGCAGTAGTGGCACAAGGACAGCGGGGGCTGACTGCAATCCGCGAAGGCACACGCGCAGCCCTCGACTTTGCGCCCGGTCAAAACCAGCTCGGTTTGATTCTCAGACAAAGATAAACTTTCCCAATATTTTGATTTGTGCTCGACGTTGATGATGTCGAGAAACGCCTGCACATTGGCCTTGAAGGGAGCAAGATGTTCGGCATGGGGACCACAGGCAAAACATTCGCGCCCTAACTGGCTGAAGATGGCGCGTTTGGTGGGTTCGCTTTGCGTGGCATCGATAAACTTCAGGATATTTTGAACCTGCTCCTGGTTCATGGCTTCGGGAACGTGCTTTTGATCCATACCATTGCCTTTGTTTGCCGAAAAATTTCCAGTCTATCCCGCCCTCCCCTTGACGACGTCTCACGGGGAAAAAAGGTTAAATTGGCGACGCGAAACCCGATTTCGCGACGCGAGTTGTTGATCTGGGTTTTGAAAAGTGCGCGGTGCCATATACAGGATAGCACAAATGTTCAAGATTGTCATCACCATTGAGATACTAACTTGGATGGTGAACTTCGATGGTTAATCATGCTGCGCCACTATTTTCTTTATCCCAAGCTTACGCCTCCAGCAGTGCTTCCAGCGCGAGACGGTAGCCGATCCAACCCAGGCCGCAAATCTGGCCGAGACAGACGGGCGCAGTCAGCGACACGTGGCGGAAGGATTCGCGGGCGTGGATGTTGGAGAGATGAATTTCGATGGTGGGCAGGGCTACCGCGCTGATCGCGTCGCGCAGGGCCACGCTGGTATGGGTATAACCGCCGGGATTGATGATCACGCCCTGCGCCCAGGTGCGGGCCTCATGGAGCGCGTCGATTAACCCGCCCTCGTGATTACTCTGGACAAAACGCAGCGTCACGCCGCGCGACTGCGCATAGTCAGAGAGCCGAGTAATAATGTCATCCAGGGTGAGATGCCCATAAACGCCCGGTTCGCGCAGGCCCAGCAGATTCAGGTTGGGGCCGTTCAGCACCAGAATGTTCATGTCAGGACTCCCGCAGTTCGTGCAGCACGCGGAGCACCTCTTCACGGGTGACACCTTCGACGATCACCGGCTCCCCGATGGACTGCATCAGGACAAATTTGGCGGTGCCGCCGTGCCATTTTTTGTCGTAGACCATCGCTTCCCACAAGGTCGCCGGGGCAAAGTCACGGTAACGCACGGGGAGATTGAGTTCCATCAGGGCGAGTTCGACGGTTTCGACCAGCCCACTGTCGCAGAGCTTACGGTAGGCTGACAAACGAACCGCCGCCGCTAATCCCAGCGCGACGGCTTCGCCGTGCCGCCAGGTGAAATTGCTGACCAGTTCGAGCGCATGGCCGAAAGTGTGGCCCAGATTCAAAAAGGCACGGGTGCCTTTTTCGAGCCGATCTTCGCTGACGATTTTGACTTTAACCGCTGCTGCACGTTCGATGGTATCGACCAGCGGTTCAGGGCCGCGCTCCACTAGCTGATCGAACAGCGCGGGATCACCGACCAGGGCAGATTTCAGGGCTTCGGCCAAACCGCAGCGTTTTTCGACATCGGGCAGGGTATGCAGAGTCGCGGTGTCGGCAAAAACGGCGAGGGGGTCTTTGAACGCGCCGACCAGATTTTTGCCCTGGGGCAGATCGACGCCGACCTTACCGCCGATGCTGGCATCGACCATCGCGAGCAGGCTGGTAGGAGCCTGAATAAAACTGATACCGCGCATATAGGTCGCCGCCGCAAAACCCGCCATATCTCCGATCACACCGCCGCCCAAGCCGATCACCACACTGGAACGATCCGCGCCGCCTTCGAGCAGGTTGGTGTAGATCATATTTACGGTGTCGAGGGTTTTAAACTCTTCGCCGTCGGGTACGGGAATCAAAAAGCTGTTGGGGAGGCGCGCGGCCAGGGCTTCACCATAGAGCGGGGCCAGCGTGGTATTGGTCACAACCGCCACACGGGTAAAACTGCGGCTGGACACAAAACGCGGGAGTTCCTCGACTAACACGCGCGGCCCGATATGGACGGAATACGATCCGTCGGCCCCACGCACGGTTAGTTTGCGTGCTGCTTCCATAATTCAATAACCCTTTCGGCAACTTCAGCGGGCGTGCAGCCCGTCGTATCCACATGATGGGGCAGGCGCTCATAGATACCCGCGCGGCTGGTCAGCAGTTGGGCCAGCCGTTCCGGATCGCCTGCAAACAAGGGGCGCGAACCGTCCAGCCCGACGCGCCGGATAATTTCATCCAGATCGCAGGACAGCCGCACCATGACCCCGGTAGCAGCCAGGGCTGCGTAAATCTGCGGGTTGAGCAAGGCCCCGCCGCCGGTTGAAATGATCTGATTCTGCCCGGCAGCCGCGCGCAAGCAGACTTCCGCTTCTAAACGGCGAAAAGCGGCCTCACCTGAGCGGGTGAAAACTTCGGCGACGGTGCGACCTGCGATCCGCTCAATTTCAAGGTCGGTGTCAAGAAATGGTACGTTCAGTCGTTCGGCAATTAAACGCCCGACGGTGCTTTTACCCGTGCCCATAAACCCCGCTAATACCAGATTGCGCATTAAATCCAGTCCTCGTAACCAAAACGCCAGGGCTGATCATCCATCGGCAGATCGGAGACGTTCGCGCGGCGCAGCGCCTCAAAACGCGGGCGCATTTCGTCCAGGCTGTCACCGCCTAATTTTTCCAGAAGCGCATCAGCCAGCACGAGCGCGATCATGGCCTCGATCACGGAGACGGCGCGCGGCGTGGCGCAGAAATCGCTGCGCTCATAGACGGTCTGGTCCGGCTGGCCGGTGGCAAGATTGACCGTTGCCAGCGGAGTCAGGGTGGTGCTGATCGGCTTCATGGCGGCGCGCACGATAAGCGGTTCACCGGTAGTCATGCCGCCTTCCAGCCCGCCGGATCGATTGGTGGTGCGGTAGAGCGTGCCATCGTCGCCGCGCAAAATCTGATCGTGGACCTGGGAACCGCGCCGCTGGGCGTTCTGAAAGGCGGGGCCGATCTCCGCGCCCTTGATGCTGGGAATGCTGCATACCGCGCCGACCAAGCGCCCGGTGAGGCGGCGATCATACTGCACATGGGAACCGAGGCCGGGAGGGAGGTTCAGAACAACCACTTCGATCACGCCGCCGAGGGTGTCTTTGTCCACCTTCACCTGATGGATCAGGGTTTTGATCCGCTCGGAAGCCGCAGGATCAGGACAATGGACTTCGGAGGCTTCGGCAGCGGCCAACAGCGTGGGATAGTCACGCGGGTCGGGCAGCGCCGCCACTTCGCCGCCGATTTCGGTCACATAGCCGCCGACGATGATGCCGAATTCGTCCAGCAGACGTTTACAGACCGCGCCCACCGCGACCCGCATCGCAGTTTCACGGGCGCTGGATCGTTCGAGAGCTAGCCGCAGATCGCGGTAGCCGTATTTGATCGCACCCGTCAGATCGGCGTGACCGGGGCGCGGCGTGACGAGTGGGGTAATGTCTTTGGTCGCCCAGTTTTTCCAATCGCGGTTTTCGATCACAATGCTGACCGGGCCGCCGGTGGTGTAGCCAGCCATCACACCGCCGCTCAATTTGGCGGTGTCGCGCTCGATTTGCATACGGCCCCCGCTGCCATAACCCTGCTGACGGCGGGCGAGTTCGCGGTTGATGTCATCCGGCGTGATAGGCAGCCCGGCGGGCAACCCATCCAGAATCCCGGTCAGGATCGGGCCGTGACTTTCGCCTGCGGTGAGAAATCGAAGCATGGGGTTCTCCATTACCTACCGCGCAGGGCAACCTGCGCCGCGTTACGCATGACAGCCGGGTTCGGATCAAGCCCGGTCCACATGGCAAAGGCGAGGCGGGCCTGTTCCACCAACATCCCCAGGCCGCCCACCACGCGCGCACCGGCTGACTGGGCCTGCTGCATCAAACGGGTGACAGGAGGATTGTAGATCAGGTCGTACAACAATGCATTAGGCGGAAAAGCTAAATCCCAGGGGGTCTGATCAACCTGGGGCGACATGCCCACCGGGGTACAGTTCACGATCAAGCGGGCCTGAGGTGCATAGTCGCGTAACTGGTCGTAGGGGATGATGTCCGGTTGGCCGTTGGGATGGCGGCTGACGGACAGGATCGCGGCGGGATGCAGAATCTTCAGGGCGCTGATCACCGCTTTGGAACTGCCGCCAGTACCAAGCACGAGGCAGAGCGCACCCTCAAGGGGCGCTTCCAGACAGGGGATGAGGTTGCGCAGAAAGCCGGCGGCGTCGGTGTTATCGGCGGAGAGAGTGCCATCCGGCTGCACGATCAACGTGTTCGCTGCGCCAATCGCGCGCACCCGGTCGCTGATGTGCGATACCAGCGGGTGAGATAACACCGCCTGCTTGTGTGGAATCGTGACATTAAAGCCCCGGTAGCCTTCCTCTACCCATCGTGTGATTTCGGCAAACAGATCGTCGGGGCGGGCAGGCAGCAGGCTGTAGTGCCAGTCCAGCCCAATCTCGGCAAAGGCGGCATTATGCATGGCCGGAGAAATGCTGTGCTCCACCGGCCAGCCGAGCAGTCCTACGCGTTCGGTCATCGGAGATCAGCTCCCAGCGCTTGCAGGGTTTCGACAAAACCAGGGAACGAATCTTCGATGCAGCGCGCATCCTGGACCCGCGTTTCACCTTCGGCGCAGAGGCCCGCGATCACCAGCGACATAGCGACACGGTGATCGTCGTGCCCATCCACCACCGCGCCGCGTAACGACTGCGGCCCCTGGATCAGGAAGCCGTCGGGGTGTTCCTCGATCTCCGCGCCCATTTTGCGCAGTTCCCCGGCCATGACCGCAATCCGATCGGTTTCCTTGACGCGGAGTTCGGCGGCGTCACAAACTAACGTTGCGCCGTGGGCCTGAGTCGCGGCGACCATCAGCACGGGGAATTCGTCAATGGCGCGCACGATCACCGCGCCGCCAATGGTCGCGCCGTGCAGATCGGCCCGGTGGACGATCAGATCGGCGACCGGCTCACCGCCCTCGTCGCGCGGGTTGACGATCTGGATGGTGCCGCCCATCGCGGCCAGAATGTCGAGAATGCCGGTGCGGGTGGGGTTGGTGTTCACGCCCGTGATCTGGATTTCGTTTGCGGCGCAGCAGCAGCCCGCGACCAGCAAAAAAGCCGCCGAGGACATATCGCAGGGGATGGTCATATCGAGCGGGAGAATGCGCGACGGGGGAACCACTGTGACACGCGAATCTTCGGTATGCACCTCAACGCCGCGCGCGCGCAGCATGCGTTCCGTGTGGTCGCGGGCGGGGCCGGGTTCGATGACGGTGGTCGGGCTGTCCGCATACAAACCCGCCAGCAGAATGCCACTTTTGACCTGGGCGCTGGCAACCGGCATCTTGTAGGCGATTCCGTGCAGCGGTGCGGGGGAAATTTTCAGGGGGGCGCGGCCTGCGGTGTCTTCGATCTGCGCGCCCATCAAACGCAGCGGCTGGGTGATGCGGCCCATCGGGCGGCGGCGAAGCTGATCGCTGCCGTCGAGAATGCTAGCGAAGGACTGCCCGGCCATGAGACCCACCAACAGACGGATCGCGGTGCCCGCATTGACGCAGTTCAGCGGGGCGGCGGATGCCTGTAAGCCATGCAAGCCGCGCCCATGAATCGTCAGGGTGTGATCATCCACACGATCAAGCGGGACGCCCAATTGTTCCATGACATGCAGCGTCGCCAGCGTGTCGCCCGCTGGCAGAAAGCCGCGAATCTGGCTGGGGCCATCCGCGAGGCCGCTTAACATCAGGGCGCGGTGAGACAGCGATTTGTCGCCGGGCACAGAGGTTGTGCCGCGCAGGGTTTTTCCGGGTTGGACCTGAACCTGTGTGTAACTCATTTCAGCATACGCTCCCCATAAGCCGAGGTCAGCGTGCGGCGCGCTGTAACCACTTCGTTTAAGTGCTCATATAACATGTGCGGATCGTCGATCCAACCGTCGATCTGGTCTAACACCGCGCGGAACTGGGCAGTCACTTCGCGCAGCATTTCGGCATTGGTCTGGAACATGCCGCTGATCATGGTGGCATCGGTGCGGGCCAGCCGGGTCGCGCCGTCAAAGCCGCCCGCTGCTAACTGGTAGACCATCGGGTCTTCGGCAGCGGCGTTCATTGCCAGCCGCATCAGGGCGAAACTCAGCAGGTGGGGCAGGTGACTGGTCAGGGCGGTGATGTGATCGTGCTGGTGGCGATCCATCCATATATAACGCGCCCCCGCCGCAACCACCAACGCTTCGGCCAACAGGCGCGATTCCTCGACGGTGTGGGCTGTTTCGCACAGGACAAACCGCGCACGCTGGTAGATAGCTGCGGTGGCGTTGCGGTAGCCGTTTTCGGCCAGCCCACACATCGGATGGCCGCCCACTGCATAGACACCGTCCGGCAGACGATCCAACTGTTCGCAGATATGCGTTTTGGTGCTGCCTAAGTCCATGACCAGCGTGCCGGGGGATAGGTGCAAGGTGGGAATCAGATCGATGATGCGATCCGCAGGCACGGCCAAAATCACTATATCGGCGGCATCAGCGCTCCCTTGAGCGTCGATAACGCCATTCTGGAGCGCAGCGTCCAGCACCCCGGTATCTACATCGGCGGCGGTCAGGCGAGCGACCTGCCCCCGCAGCGCCATCGCCAACGAGCCGCCCATCAAGCCCAGGCCGATGATATGGATGGAACAATCGGCTAACGGTTTAAACATGGCTGGCGGCTGGCTCCACGACGCGCCGGTTGAGAATAGGCGCAAGATGGCGCATTTTTTCGACCATCTGCGCGAAACGTTCCGGCTTGAGCGACTGCCGCCCGTCGGACTGCGCATGATCGGGATCGGCGTGAACTTCGACGATCAGGCCATCGGCTCCGGCAGCAATGGCGGCCATTGCCACCGATTCGACGTATTCCCATTTGCCGGTGGCGTGGCTGGGATCGGCAATGACGGGCAGGTGCGAGGCCTGTTTGAGAACCGGGATGGCGTTGATGTCGAAGGTGTTGCGGGTGGCGGTTTCGAAGGTGCGGATGCCGCGCTCACACAACATCACGCGCATGTTGCCGTGACTGAGAATGTATTCGGCAGACATGAGCAGTTCTTCGATGGTGCTGCTCATACCGCGCTTCAGCAAAACCGGGTGCTGGCTTTCGCCCACCGCATGCAGCAGGGTATAGTTCTGCATGTTGCGCGCGCCGATCTGCAAAATATCGGCGTACTGGCAAACGAGCGGAACCAGTTGGGGGTCCATGACTTCGGTGACGATGGGGAGGCCGGTTTCGGCGCGGGCATCGGCCAGATATTGCAGCCCCTCTTCGCCCAATCCCTGGAAACTGTAGGGTGAGGAACGGGGTTTGAAGGCACCCCCGCGCAAGGCCGTCGCCCCGGCTTCACGCACGGCATGGGCAATTTCAATCGTCTGGGTGCGATCTTCAACTGAACACGGCCCGGCGACAATCATCAGATCGGCGCTGCCAACGGTGACATTATTACTGAGCGGGATGAGGGTGTTCTGGGGGTGGTATTCGCGGCTGGCAATTTTGTAGGGGTGGCTGACCGACATGACGGTATGGACGCCGGACATCATCCCTAACTGTTCGCGGTCTAACGGTTTGCCGCGCCCGATCACCCCGATAATGGTCCGTTCTTCGCCTTGTGAGAGGTGAACATCGTAGCCCATCTCGCGGATACGAGCGATCACTTCGGATATTTCACGGGCGGTTGCGGTGTGGGACATGATGACGATCATTGTGGTTTCTCCTGGGCTAAATCGGGACGCAAACGCACGGCATCCCGCAAATAGATATGTCGAATTTCGTGTGGTTGGCGGGTGGTGTTCCAGTGGATCAAGACCCGCAGGGTCATAGGCAGGGCATGCGGCACGGCCATTTCGTGGGAACACATCATGGGGACCAACTGCCAGCCCATAAACTGGCGGGCCGCGACTGCCGGAAACTCTGCATTCAGATCGGGCGTGGTGGTAAAAAAGGCGCTGCCAATATCATCCGGCATGATCTGGTTGGCCTCCACCATAACACGGAGCAGTTCATGGGTGGCGCTGATGATCGCCGCAGCCGTATTCGCTTCAACGGTAATGGCACCACGCACTCCCCGGCAGACAGTAGACACGAGTTGATCCTCCTTAGGTAGAAAAATAAAAACGGGCGCCGAGTTTGTGCTCTGCGCCCGTTTCTCATCCGTATGAGTATTGGGAGGTTACTTAGCAGGTTGCACCCTCGGCCCCGTATGGTCGCTTCCAAAATAATAATAGTAGCTAAAAGCCGAACGGCTGTAGCTGCTCAAAATGGAAGGGGTGAGGATGTTCATGTGTACCATGTATAGTCTCCCAAAGACAAAAGAGAGGTTATCACGATCCGGGATACGATGTCAATAGGCCGCGATTCAGCAAATTTGACAAACCGGGTTTGGATGCGGCCTGTGGGCCGGATTTCAGGTGACAATATTCGCGGCAAAATCACCAATAAAGTGCTCCGGCACGCGCATGGGCCGCCCGGTATGGATGTCTACCCAGACCCACTGCGCATAGGCCCGCGATAACAGCGCCCCGTCAGATAGGCGGGTGATGGTGAAATGCCGCACAGCGGTAGAGCGCCTGACATCGGAGATCCAGGTGGCGATTTCTAATTCATCGTCCATCACGGCAGGGAGTTTGTATTCGATGCGGTAGCGGTGGGCAACAACGGCAAATTGACCTTCGGTGGTCATCCGCCGGATGGGCCAGCCGCGTGAGGCGGAATCCCGCACCGTACAGTCTTCGTAGTAGGCCATATAGGTGGCGTTGTTGACATGCTGCGCGAGATCAATATCACGCCATTCGACCAACCGGCGCATCTTAAAGACCCCGGCAGGCGGCGGGGGCGGTTCGGGAAATGGATCGCGGCGGGGCATGGGCTGGGTGGTGCCGTCGGGATCAAAGTTCCGGATCATTTCCGGCGGCACCGTCACCGGGCGCTGAGCAGCAGTGTCCAGATAGACCCAATCGGTCATGGCCTCTGCGACCCGTTCCCCGGTGCTGGCTTTGCGCAGTTCATACGCCCGGCGCGAACGAACACGGTGAAAATCGGCCACCCAGGTTTTGATGATCACCGAATCGCCATAGGTCAGCGGGGTCAGGTAGCGAATATCGGTTTCGCGGATTAACCACTGACGCTGCATCTCGTTATAACGGTGGATGTCATAGCCCGCAGCGGCGGACGCATCCATTGCGGCTTCCTGCAAATAGCGTAAATAGTTGGCATGGTTGACATGGCCGTAGGCATCACATTCGTACTGGCGCACCCGAAATGTTCGCTCGTGGATGAGAGACATAATTCCTCGCTTGAAGTCTGAACTGGGAAACAGCGCGAGATAGTGTGCTGCTGAGCACACTATCTCACACGAGTTTAACTCAAACACTGCCTGAGGAAGCGTAGTTTTTCGCGCAGATGGAAGATCGCGCCACCTTCATGCTCATTGAAGGGGTAAATGCTTATTTCTTTGGGCGCGTTGATGTGGTTGTACGCCGCGAAGACAGTAGAGGGGGGACAGATGGGATCCATTAACCCGACAGAATAGAGCGCGGGAGCGTTGGACCGGGCGGCGAAACTCATGCCATCGAAATAGGACAGCGTGTTAAACACAATGTCGTTTTTGTCACGATGGGTATGCAGATAGGTGACAATTTCTGTGTAGGGGGCGCAATCCGTCAGGCCAACGGCGCGACGGAAATGGCACAGGAAGGGGACTTCGGGCATGCTGGCGACGAGATGGGGCACCAGCCCGCTGACTGCCACACTGATGCCGCCGCCCTGACTGCCGCCTGTCACCGCGATACGAGCGGCATCGACCAATGGATGGCTCTGAGCGGCTTCGACGGCGCGCACAGCATCGGTGAAGACACGGCGATAGTAGTAGGTTTCCGGGTTCAGAATGCCATCAGTCATAAAACCGGGAACGTGCGGATTTGCGCCGCTCCCATAATCGGGTGTGTCCCCATGCTGCCAGGTGCTGCCCTGGCCGCGGGTATCCATCACCAGCGCCGCATATCCGGCGGCAGGCCAGTGCAGCCAGTTATAGGGGAAACCGCGCCCGCCACCGTACCCGATATACTCGACGACGCACGGCAGCGGCCCTTGTGCCCCACTGGGAACCAGAAACCAGCCTTTGATCGGCTGGCCTTTGTAGCCCGCATAGGTGACATCATAGGTTTCGATGTGAGTCAGGCCAAAATCGGCCAGTTCAAACCGGGCATCCAGCGGGTACTGGCGGGACTCATCAAGCGTCGCCTGCCAAAAGGCATCAAAATTGGCAGGTTCCTGGAGTTCAGGTTTGTACTTTTTTAATTCGTCTAAGGAATAATCGAAAAATGGCATAGTTCCCTCTTACGTGTCCGAAGAATGGCGTTTGGATGATACTCGCGGCACGGACACTAACCGCGACGCCAGATCACGCACCTGACTATAGGTCGTCGGCTTGATCAACACCAGATCGGCCAGATCGCGGATCAGCTCTGCCGAACGGGGGTCTGCCGTTGCCACGATGACCCGTGTATCGGCCAGGCGCTCGTCCAGCCGAATCTGCCGTAAAATATCCGATCCGACCACATTCGGCAAATGTAGATCGAGCACAATAATCTTCGGCACCTCGGTCTTCAGACGTTCGAGGGCCACATCACCCGCCGCGATAATTTCTGGCTCAAAGCCGATGACTTCCATCGCTTTGGCAAAGATCACCGATGCATCATAGTCATCTTCGACAACGAACGCCAATCCTCTACTCATGAGATAACCTCCTCCTGTACAGGGGTGAGCGGCAAGGTTACAGTAAATGTACTCCCTTGTCCCACTGCACTCGTGACGATAATGTCTCCACCCAAAAGATTTGCCAGTTGTTTGACGATAGAAAGCCCCAGCCCGGTCCCGGCATAACGGCGTGTGACGGTATCATCCACCTGCCGGAAGGGTTCGAAAATGTATTCCAGCGCATCGGGCGGCATGCCGACTCCGGTATCGGCCACTTGCAGTCGCCACTGCGTGTCGCCGTACTTTTCGAGCCGCACCCGTACGCCGCCGTGATCGGTAAATTTGATCGCATTGCCGACGAGATTCACCAGAATCTGCTGTAACCGCCCGGAATCGCTCAACAACCGGTCGGGCAGATCGTCAGAGACGGAACAATCAAAAGCGATTTTCTTCTGTTCCGCCAGTACGCTCATGATACTTTGAAGTTCGATTACCAGATTACGCACGGAGAGTGGGGCGGGGGTGATGCGCAGTTGGCCCGCTTCGATCTGGGCTTGATCGAGCAGGTTATTGACCAGACTCAACATGCGTTTGGTGTTAGCGATCACGCGGTCGAGGATGCTGGTTTGTTCGGCCAGGACCGGCCCATAAACTTCTTCCTTGAGCATGTCGCTGTAGCCTAAGATCGCGTTAAGAGGAGTGCGCAGTTCATGCGAGGCGGTTGACACCAGCGCGCTTTTCATGCGTTCGAGTTCGGCCTCGCGCGTGAAATCGCGGAAAACCATCACGGTGCCAAGCGAGGTGCCTTCACTATCACGCACGGGGGCAAAACTGACCGAAAGCGTTCGTTTACCGAGTTCGAATTTCATCTCGGCACGCTGCGTCTCTTTGATGGCTAACACGCGGCTCAGGTCTTTGGCATTCATGCGCTCGCCTAACAGCGCCCCCAGTTCCTTGCCGATAATTTCTTCGGTGGGCCAGTCGATTAAGTGCGAGAGGGATGGATTGGTTACAATGGCGCGGCGCTGGTTATCGAACACGATCACCCCGTCGGCAATACTTTCGAGAATGGCCTGGTTTTTACCCGATTCAGCCTGGACCCGTGTCAGCGCTTCGGCCAGGTCGCGCGTGCGGTCAATAACGCGCTGATCCAGTTCCCGGTTGACGGCTTGCAGATCAGCCAGCGCTCGTTCCAGGCTGCGCGATGACAGCCACGACACCAGGGCGATAACGTAAAAGCCAATGATGGCGGGAGCATTGGGCACGATGTCCAAACTAACGGCCAGACCGGAGATGATCACCCCGGTCACGGTTGCGAAGAGAAAACTCGCATAAGGTTTCAGGATGACACTGGCGATAGTCACCGGGATGGCATAAATAAACAGGCTGCGCCCGTTTGCCAGTTCGCGCGGGGTATCTGTCAGTGAAAAGGCTCCCTCTAACAGGAGCAAAAAAAGCACCGCCGCCCACCAGCCGCCGCCCTCGTAGCGATTGATGGCATATAACACGCTTACGCCAAGCACCAGCACAAGGCAGGCGACCAACAGCATCTCAACTTCGGAAGATTCCCCGGCGATATTAAAGATCATCGCCATCAGGCTGAGCAGCAGGGTGGTCATGGTCAGAATGCCAACACCCAACAACAGGATGTTGAGCAGTTTACGGCGGCGTGCATCTTCGGGATCGATAGATGGCACATCAATGAGTTGTTGGATTAGTTTCTGCATCGTCTTTACTCTTGCGACACTAGCAGCAGCGCACTCAGAATCGCTGACCGCACCAGCCACACGGGCGAATAGAGACATTTAACAATCCAGAGCGGCGGGTAGGGCGGATCGGCATGTTCAGCTAACCATGCGGTCCCCCGGCGGATAGTGTTCATGGACACCGCGTGACCGCTCCGTTTCCAGGTTATCAGGGCTTGCAGACAGTAAGCAGTTTCTTCAGCCGTAGGCATATAGTAGCCCCACGAGCCGTCTTGATTCTGGGTTTGCAGAATCCAGTAAATCGCATCATCAAACATTTGATCTTCATATCCGCTCGCCGCAATGATGGCATGGGTGGTGGAGTAATACGGCGAGGTATGCCACTTGTCGAACCAGAACAACCGCATGGTCTGGGCACGACGCAAAAATGCCAGAATTTTCTGCACGGGGTCCGCATCCCAACCCAGCCCGGCCTGCCGCAGCGCCCCCAGGATATGAATATTGGCGCTGATCGAGGGATTCGATTCGATGGGGTAGCAGCGGAAACAATCGCCGTTTTCGTAACTCAGCAAGGCATCAAGGTCTACCTTACGCCCAAAACGCGTTAATACATCAAAAACCAGGGCCGTATCATCACCATCCGCAGGTGAATAGCCAATTGAAAAACCAACACCGACCTTAGGACGCCAGGCTTTTTCCAGAAAATCGAGATGCGGCTGGCAGAGGGCTAACAGATCATCTTCTAACGGAGCGGCCAGCGCGAGATGCCAGAGCGCCCAGGCCCGCTCAAATATATCAAAGGGGGCCATGTGGGGCGCGCCGCCCTGTTTGATCGTGTTGCGCAGATAGCGCAGTCCGGCGGTATCTTCGCGCCGGACGTGCAAGACATAATAGCTGGTGGCGGAGGGGCTGTGCCCGATGGATCCATTCGCTTCCTGTAGATGCTCGACATCCAGCAGCCGCTGACCATCTGGCCCGGCCATCTCAGCAGAAAAGGCGGTGGAGACGTAGCGGTTGACCATGCCGCCCGGTAGTTTGTTGATCTTCGCCGTGCGGTAGTGGGCCAGATCATTGAGTACCGGATTTCCGTTGTTGTGGAAGATATTCAACTGTTCGGCTTCGGCCATCAGGGTGGGGACGATCATCTCAAAACCCACCGTTGCCCCCGCCGGATCCGCCAGCAGCCCTTTGGAAGACCGTTCCAGGGCTAGTTGGGCACGCTGCCACCGGCTTTGGTCCTGCGGGCCGCCATATTTCGCCAGCGCGGTCATGGCAGCCAATGTACAAATCAGGCGATCATGGTAATACAGCGGTTGGATGGCCCCCCAGCTTCCATCCGCCAGTTGGTGGGCGCGCAGCCATTCCAGGGCTTCTTCGCCACCCGGCTCATTCAGTTCGACCAGCCGCGCAATCCAGGCCGTATCATAGGGGGACAGGCCCACATGACCCGGTCCGATTTCATGCAGCAGCCGGCGAATATGTCGATGAAGTTTCATTCACTCCCGCCTTCGACTTGCGGTAATGGATACCAGTAGTTGCCTTTTCTGCGTGCCCCCACGCCGCATGTCTTGCCGAGATTCGCATGATAAAAGGCGCGCATCCCCGCCCATTCATCGGGAGTCAGTGTCTCATAATCGGGTTCACTGTCCCGCCGGGTGAACATATGATCATAGAGAATATCACGCAGTTGTTCTGGTGTGAGATAGGGCGACGGGCTGACCGTGAAATACAGGTCTTCGTTGCCGGACGCGATCAAGGGCATGTCGAAGCTGCAAAATTTGTCGAAGCCGATGAAAAACGAGACCGGGGGAACGTCTTCACCATAATAGAGTTCCACCAGGGTTCGTTTGTCCGGCGCGTGTCCGTGCGACTGGTGATATTGAATCGCCAGTTCACCGGTGGTTTCGGCGGCGTCGTGCGCGAACACGCCAAAAAATAACCGGGCGCGGCGATGATGCAGCGTTTGGGCCGTGATTTCGTCGAATAAATCGGATAAATACGCATAAGGGGTGGCGTGTAGATATTTGCGATGATCCCCATAGAACCGCACCCGCACATCATAATCATGATAAAACGCTAAAAAGTGCGGAGCCTGCACGATCCGCGCTAATCCGTCGGCGGCCATTTGCACATACTCGTCGCCACGTTCCAGCAGGTCCGGCCCAAAAATGGGCGTCAGCAGTGTATCAACCCCATGATCAAAAAACAGCCGGTACAGCTCAATATGCCGCTGCTCTGAAACGGTAAGATAGGCCTGGAGCGGATCAGATTGACCAGCGGCATGTTCAAGCAAGAACCAGCGCCGCGTTCCGTTGATCGGAAAAACGCCGACTTTGGGGCCTTGTGCGCGCACCATATCAGCAATCTGATTCGCAGGCAAACGGCGGAACTTGTCAATATCCAATCCATACCCCTTTCTACACGAGATCCGGCTCAGTTGCCTGCCAGAGACGTGCCACCAGAACGCTGTAGAACAGCAGAGTCACAATGAGCACCAGGGGAATATACAGGCTGGGATCGGTACGAACATACCAACCTTCATCCACCACCGCATCCCCCAGGATGGTATAACTCATGATTTGCCAGAAATCGATCACAGCATACAGCAGAAAAGCCGTCGCAATCCCGTTGCGGATACGGCCCCGTGACATTGTTGCCAACAGATAGGTAAAGACTGCAATGCCCAGCGAGAGTTCCCAGATCACATCGATCCAGACAAAGGCCGCCGTATACAGGGCAAATGCCAGATCGAGACTGAACAGGATCGGTGTTTCACGCGCAGTTTTCGGATTCCGCAAACAGCGGATGCAGACGATGGCCAGCGGAACCAGCAGCAGCAGTTTGATCACCTTTGCCACCGTGATCACTTCCGTATGATCGCCAAACAGATACACCGCAGTTTGAACCAGTGAATGATTGTACCCTAAGAATGGCTGATCTGGACCACGCCAGGGATAATTGCCACTGATTCCGGTCAACAGATGGACATATTCCTTGTGCTGTTCCCAGCCATAGGCTGGTCCCATCGCCAGAATGGTGATCCCCGCGATAGCAAGATAGACACCCACCGACCAGACAACCAGCTTGAAAAAGAAGCGATATTCTTTCAGCAGCAGCGGCAGCAGCGCGGCAAAAGCCCACTGCGGTTTGCATTGCAGGATAATCGCCAGCCATAACACGGACAGGCCTAGCCGTTTTTCCAGCACCGACTCGATCAATAGGGTAGAAATGAGGGCCAGCAGCAGATAGATGTTCAGGTAGGCGATGTCATTCCAGAAGGCGCTGAAGATCAACCAGACTGGCAGGGTCCAGACCAGCACCCGGCGAGCCTGGGACAACTCGTAGCGCTTGAAGATGCTGTCCCAGCGGGTATATAACAGGGCGTAGATGATAAGATGCAAAAAGGTATGCAGTACCGCCGCGCCCATTTTCGGCAGAAGCGTGAAGGGCACGAAGGCCAGCGCGAAGGAAGGCGCATACTGGTAAAATTCCATGTGTTCGAGCGGCAGCGGCGGGTATAAATCGCGCTCATGCCGCAGATCACGCGCTGCATCCAGGTAGATGCGCAGGTCGTCCGGGAAAAGTTCAGGATCGTTGATCACATATAACTGCATCAACAACCGCAGCACCGTATAAACGGCAACCACGATCAATACGCGGCGGAAGAGGACCGATTCAGACCAAATTTGCCGCAGAACCTGGCTATCGTAAAGTTTTTTAAACACGCTGCTCCCCTTTGACTAAGCAAGCCGCTTAGCGACCTCTCTAAAAAACCATTGCGTGGCACTGAACGCAATCTGGTTGTTGTGCCACAGGGTAAAGCCAAGCCGTTCCTTAAAACTGTTTGCCCCGCTGCCCCCATACAACGTTTTCGCGCCGGACTCCACTGCCGCGCGCACGGCGGCATACAGCAGTTGAAAATAGACAAACTGGATGTTGTAATCCAGCCCCAGCATCGTCAGCATGCGCGCGTCACCATCGCCCAGCAGCAACCCACACCCGACCAGCCGGTTTTGAATGGTAGCGGTCAGCCAGGTGTGAGGCACACGATGGCTTTCTTCCAGAATACGCTGCGCATTCAGATTCGGCGCGGAATGGTGCTGCTGTTCCACCTGCCGGATCAGCGGCAGCGCATCCGGGATGTGAGTGATCTGAGCATGCGTCTGAATTTCGATTCCCAGGTCGCTTGCCCGGTTCGTGTGCCGGTGATAATCCTTGCGCATTGACTTGTTCCACTGGCCCATGTACTGTTCGAAATCCGGCCAGCGGATGTCGAGCCGCGTGCTGGGATTTCCGATCTGCGTCTGCTGGTAGGGGGCAGGCCAAACAAGCGATTGATCAAGGTAATCAAACATCACAAACGACGCGCGATTCTGCCTGCCCAGGCTGCGCGCTGTTTCGGTAATGGTCGCCAGGGCATCGTGGTAGAGCGGTCCCGGCGGCAAGATGAGGCCCGACCTATCGATGAGCGGCGTCCGGCAGGCCAGCAGCGGCCAGTGCTGTAAAATACCCTGCGCCACCACCCGCCCGACGCGAGACTGGATCGGCAGTTGATCGTGCCGGATCAGCCAGAGCGTTGCACGAGCAGCCAGTTCTCCCTGATGCTGAAGCAAAATATGAAACGGTTGGGCGGCCAGACTGATTTCACAAAAGCGATACCACTGCTGGCTGGCAAACGGATGGCCGCACCCCAGTTGATCCCATGTTTCCTGCTCAACGTCAGCCGCACTCCGTACCACCTGCACATCAAAACCAACCGCCATACAATCCTTCACGATCCGGGTGCCAAGTATATCCCCTCTATGTTCATTCTATAACAATTTTTTGTTAAGTAACATAGGGCGAACGCCCTATTTTTCATAGGCACAATTTCCTGTTATAAAAAATTGTGAAATCGAATTCAATTCAAGCCTTGCGGGGTGCTGGCTGTAGAGAAAGGCAACAGACAAAAACAGAGGGTTAGTCCCAGGGATCAGGGACCAACTGCACCGCCTGGCTGAAACGATCAGTAAACTGGGGATGATTGGTGAGTTCGATGTAATTCAACTGCTGCGCGATCTGGTTGGCGCGTTCGCGCTCGTGGATATTCACCAGCAGACGTTTTGCGCCGATTCCAGCCGCGTTGCCGACCTGCTCAAACTGATCGAGCGGCAGCGGCGGAAACATGCCGATCTGGATCGCACTGCTCAGGTTGATGTAACTGCCGAATGCCCCGGCAACGATGATCCGGTCAATGTCCATTTCGGATAAGCCCGCAGTTTCAACCAGCAGTTTGATCCCGGCGCGAATAGCGGCTTTGGCAAGCTGCACCTCGCCTACATCGGAACGCCGGATCGTGATCGCGCGCCCATGCCCGCTTTGCGCTTCGGGGACAAGCACCACCCACGACTCCGTGCCATCGACCTGCACCAGCGAATTGTGGCGCTTCATCGCTCCGGTAGCCGTCAGCACGCCCGCAGCTTGCAGCGCCGCGACTGCATCCAGAATCCCCGATCCGCACAGGCCCACAGGCTGCGCCTGATTGATGGTTAACCATTGCCACACGCCGTTATTCCAGATCACCCGCTCAATCGCGCCATCTGCCGCCCGCATGCCATCCTGAATATGCGCGCCTTCAAATGCCGGACCGGAAGCCGTTGAACAACACCACTGTCTGCCGTTGGCGTTCAGCGAAATTTCGGTGTTGGTCCCAATATCCAGGCTGATGGTAATACCTGGCAGTTCAGTCGCTGCCGTTGCCAGCAGCATCGACAGGTGATCGCCGCCGACAAACCCAGCAACATTCGGCGGACAGTAGAGTCCGGCGTTGGGCGCAACATCCAGGCCGAGCAGTCGCGCAGGCGTGAGCATCGCGGATGAGATTGCGGGCACATACGGCGCGGTGCCCAGTTGATCGACGGGCAGCGCCAGCAGCAGATGGTGCATGGCGGTGTTGCCCACAGCGACGACATCCACGACATCCTGGCAGCGAACCCCGGCTTGACGGCACACTTCGTGCAGCAGGCCATTCAGCCCTTCGATAATTGCATCTTGCAGCACACGCGCTTTGGTAGGATCGCGCATGACGAGGGTCAGCCGTGCCATGACATCTTCGCCGTAGGCAATCTGCGGGTTGGTTGTCCCGGCCACTGCCAGCGTTTCCCCACTGCTCAGATCGATCAGATACGCGGCTAAGCCGGTTGTCCCGACATCTACCGCGAAACCCAGCGACGGCGTTTCAGGCTTTAAAAAGGTCACAACTTCGTGCTGCCGTGTGATCATCCGCGATTGCCAGTTGTGCGCGCGCAGAATCCCCGGCAGATCGGCCAGCACGGGCGCAGAAATAGACCAGTCGGCGGGATGGATATTGTCGAGGCGTTCCCAGTCGCCGCGCAGATCGTTATGTGAAGGGGGATGGCCGATCAGATCATGAATCTGGACAGCCGGTTCGACGGTTAAACCGAGTTCTTTCCCTGTGATCTGGATGCGCTGGAATGTGCTGAGCGAATCGGGCGGCACATCCACCACAATCTCCCCCTCAGCCGCGATCTGGGTTTGGCAAGCCAAACGCCAGCCATGGGCCTGCTCGGCAGCCGAGAGAAATTCCTGCTCGGTTAGATTAACCGGCGTGACCGCACCGTACAGGACTTTTACCCGGCAGTCACCGCAGACACCCATGCCGCCGCAGACCGCCGACAGCGTTATACCGCCCGCCTGGGCCACTTGCAGCAGGTTATCGCCCGGCCTGGCACTTACCCGCCGTCCAAAGGGCTGAAAGACGATCTCAGCCATGCGCCTCAGCCCATAATGCCGCTTCAGGCAACGGCTGGCCGCGCCCGGCCTGCATAAACGCCTCGATGTTGACCAGCGGTGTTTCCGGCGGCAGATCGCAGCCGGTGCTGAGGATAAAGTTCGGATAGGAAGCCATCGACTCGATCAGTTCGCGCGTTTTTTGATACACGTCCTGCGGTGAGGCATCGACCATCACCGCCGTAGGATTGATATTGCCGATCAATACCACATCCGAGGGGATTTTGGTGGCAATCGTGGGAAAATCGACCAACGAGTCCAGACTTAAACCTTCAGCTCCGGTCGCAACCATTTCTTTGATCAGGTGGTTGGTGTTGCCGCAGATGTGCAGAACCGGTACGGCATTCAGCTTTTCGATAATTTGCCGGGTATAGGTTCCCGAAAATTCGCGGTACTGGCGCGGTGACAGCATCACCGCGCTGGGGTCCAGAATGGCGATCATATCGGCTCCCGCCTCGGCCAGCGCCCGCGCATAACGTTCGATAATATGCGTGGCGACCACCAGCGTATCGTGCAGCAGAACCGGATCGTCAAGCGTGAGCACTGCCGTTTCCGTCGCCCCCATCATCAGCGCAGCCAACGTGTACGGCCCGATAACATAGGCTCCATTCCACACATCAAGATGGCGCGCCATCAGGCGGATGGTTTCGATGGAAACCTGGGCGCGGCCATCGGCCAGAATATCGATCAGATAAAAACGGTGCAGATCGGTCTGGGTTTTGACAAACGGATACTCCACGCTGGGGGATTCATCCAGCGGAAAACGCACCGGAAGCCCCAGCGCATTGGCTTCGACCGACAAATCCATAAACATAAAAACCCCGTCCGGCTGGAACTGGTGAACCAGTTCCTGGATAGTCAGAAACTGCACCCCCCAGTTGAACAGATTTTGCTTTAACATTGTTTTGGTGGTCTGCACGCCGGGGAAACCCATCAAGGGGACTACCGGGAGGTGCCCGGTGCTGGTCACTAAATCGGCTAATCTGGTCATAACGGTTTAATTTTTATCCTGTGGTTGAATGCATTATAGTTGGTGACGATCCTCGCATGATAACAAAGTTTTGAAGGACTGCCACATGATCAGCTTATTTGGACAACATTATTCGATTGCCGAATTAAAAGAATTTACAGGTGCGCTCGATCAGATTGCGGGTGTTCGTCTAGGCGAATTGGCAGATGGAAACGAGCGCGGGGTGCGGACCGCCGATTTTTATACGGGCAGTGGTTTTGAATTTACGGTGCTGCCAGATCGCGGCCTGGATATTGGCGTGGCATCGTACCAGGGACGCCCACTCGCGTTTAAGAATGCGCCCGGTTATGTGCATCCCGCCTATTTTGAGCCGGAAAAACTGGGCTGGCTGCGCACTTTTGGCGGTGGGTTGATGACCGGCTGTGGCCTGAGCTGGTTCGGCGCACCAACGGTGGATAACGGGCAGGAATTGGGCTTACACGGGCGGCTGTCGCATACCCCGGCGCGGAATGTGGCAGTGGGCAGCGAGTGGCAGGGTGAACAGTATGTGATCTGGATCGAAGGCACCGTTCGTGAGGCAGCGCTGTTTGGTCCCAATCTGTATCTGATCCGCCGCATCAGCACGGCGCTCGGCTCCAATAGGCTGCGCATCGAAGATACGGTGATTAACGATGGGTTTATTCCCGCCGAACACATGATGCTCTACCACTGCAATTTTGGTTTCCCGGTGGTCAGCCCGGACACCGTGCTCGACGTGGATGCCAAAACCTCACCGCGTGATGTCATTGCCGAAGCAGGCCTGGCACACTTCCGGCAGTTTGAAGCGCCAACACATGGCCGCCCGGAAGAGGTCTTTTATCACCGGGTAACGCCCGATGGAGAAGGATATGGCAAGGCCAGCCTGATCAATCAGAAATTAGGCCTGGGAGTCTATGTGCGCTTCCGTATGGCCGAACTGCCGTGTCTGGTGGAGTGGAAATGTATGGCGTCGGGCTGGTATGTCTGCGGCCTGGAACCGGCAACCGCCTGGGTCACAGGCCGCGATATCGCGCGCCAGGAGGGGCTGCTGCGCGTGTTGCAGCCGGGCGAACATATCAGCTACGCGGTAGAAATCGGCGTTATTCCCACACTCTGAGTCCAAAACGGCTCAAATAGATGGGCAGGCTTTTAAAGAGCGGATTAGCTTCTTCGATGGCCTGAATCATACGCCGCTTTTCGCTGGAAGATGATCCGGTTAACAGGGTGATCGAGCCGCCATCACCGCCCGCGCCGTTGACCTTCCAGCCAATCGCGCCGTGCTGTTGGGCGATGTCAATAATCTGGTGTGCGTCCTCACTGATCAGCGCGGGGTGCAGTTCGCCCTGCGCTTCGGTGTTGTAATTCATCGCGCGCCCCAGCCCCTTAAAATCGCCGGTGTACATCGCATCGCGTGATAACTCAGCCGTGCGGCGCAGTTTGTCCAGCGCACCGCTGCTCGGCCCGCCCTGTTCCAACTGTTTGATCACCTGCACATGCACCGCCGACGATTCGTGTGCTTTTCCCAGAAAAAACAGCACCAACCGCCGTTCCAGTTCCCACCAGATGTTGTTCGGTACTTGAATCTGCGAAACAGTAGCGTGAGGGTAGGTAAACATCTCGATAAAGTTGATGCCGCCATATGCAGCACAAAGCTGATCCTGAATGCCGCTCTGCAATTTCAGCATCTCGGTTTCGACACGGTGCGCGGCGTAGGCGACTTCGTGCGGGGTCATCTGCCCCGGCGTCAAGCGATCCAGCGCGCCGATCAGCGCCACCGTGATCGAAGCAGATGTCCCGGTAGAACATCCGGCGGGGGCTTCGGAATAGATGGTGATGTGCAACGCAATGTCGTCGGGCACCTGCATATATTCAATGGCGGCTTCAAGCAGCGGGTGCCGGACCCATTCGGAATGGCCGGGCACGATAGGATAAACTTCTTTGTAATTTTCCGCGTACAGCGTGATCCGGTGCTCGCGTGATTTCACCGGATAAACTTCGACCTGAACTTCGACATAGGGATACACACCAATATTAAATATTTCCCCGTGCCCGGCGAACCAGGTATCCGTCCAGCCCCCGTTATCACAAATCCGAATGGGAGCCACACTGTTGATCACACGGATGGGAGTGGGTTTAGTTGTCACGTAAAACCTCTTTTCGCGTTCAAAGATTTTAGGCCAGTATACTACCGTGAAACGATATTTCGGAGTACATTCAATTCACCCCGCAAAACTATATCTTTTGAGGAGAGTTTCGCAATGCATGTCCTGATTACCGGTGGCGCTGGATATATTGGTTCGATGTTATGTGGACGGCTGCTCTACGAGGGACACCAGGTCACAGTTTTGGATAAACTGATATTTGGTGGTGACTCGATTCTGGCGTATATGGCGCATCCCGCGTTTCATTTTCACCATGTGGATATTACGGAAACGCGCATTCGGCCCTATCTGACGGGGGTCGATGCGGTGGTGCATCTGGCGGCGATTGTCGGCTTCCCCGCGTGTCAGGCGGTGGGGCATAATGTCGCATGGCGCTACAACGTCGAAGCGACAAAAGAAGTCTATGAGGATGCGCTGGCTGCGGGCGTCAAACGATTTGTGTTTGCCTCGACCTACAGCAACTATGGCCTCGGTCCCGAAGGGCAGATGGTCACGGAAGAGTCGCCGCTTAATCCACAGTCGCTTTATGCCGAAACCAAGATTGCGTGTGAAGAATTTCTGCTGCAACAAAAAGAGCAGCCGTGCGTTCCGGTGCTGTTCCGTTTTGCGACCCTGTTCGGCATTTCACCCCGCACGCGCTTTGACCTGATCGTGAACCAGTTTGTGCTGGATGCCATGATGCAGCGCAAGCTGATCATTTACCAGCGTGGGTATGCGCGCTCGTTTATCCATATCCGCGATGTGGTGCGCGCGGTCATCATGGGGCTGACCTCGGATGAAAAAGTCGTGGGCGGTCAGATTTTTAATGTAGGTTCCGAAAAAGGCAACTATTCCAAAGACGAGATCGTGGCCCTGGTCCAGAAACACGTCAAAAACGTGGAGATTCAATATAAAGACCTCAGCTTCGGCGGCGATATGCGCGATATTCGAGTGTCGTTCGAAAAAATCCGTCGTGTGTTAGGCTTCGAGTTGAGTATTTCGGTTGAAGATGGGGTGATTGAAGTCCGCGATGCCATCGACAGCGGGCTGGTCGCTAATCCACTGGCCGAAAAACACCGCAACGCCCAGTTTATTGTTCAATAATGCTGGCGCATCAAAAAACAGAACCAGCAGGTCGATGTGCTGGTTCTGTTTCAGTGTGACCGGGACGATAGCCAAAGTGAACTATCTTCTTCGTGTGATGTAGTTCAAAAACACGCTCAATTCCTCGAAGTGTTGTCCTACCCTCAACGCTCCATTTTAGAGCAGTTGCTGACCGAACCTTGACAATCGGCTATGCGGTGATTGGGAGAGCAGTTCCTCCCCCAACCACCTGAAGGCTCGCTGACCAGCCAGCAAGACTTCTGAGGACAGTGTACCACGCTTCCGCGAAGTCCTTGCCAGCCCAGCGAAAACCGTTCGGTTGCAGAAGTTCAAAGAGGATAGGGCAATGACTCGCGTGTTCGTACTCACCAATCACAAAGGGGGGGTCGGGAAATCGACATCCGCCACCAACATCGCATTCGGCATCACGGCAGTGCTGCGCCGTGCCGGAGCCTCCAATTCGCGTGTGCTGCTGGTCGATACCGACAGCCAGGGACATGCCACGCTCGTGACGACAGGCCGGACCAACTACGGTGCAGACGACAGCCTGTACACCGTGCTGATGGCCGATCGCCAGGCTGCGCCGCAGGTACTGGCGAACTGTATCGTGCCCAGCACCTGGGATGAAAACCTGCATGTGCTGCCCGCCTCCCCCATGCTGGAAGGTGCAGAACGGGAGTTGATGGGTGTGGCCGGAGCACCCTACCGGCTGGCTGACCCGTTGAGCCGCATTGCCAACCAATATGCTGCCGTGGTGATTGATACTCGCCCTTCGTTTTCGCTGATGACCGAAATGGGGCTGTTAGCCGCGACGGATGCCATCGTGCCGGTCGAGCCGCGCTACCTGGAAACCGTCGGCTTGATGAGCGTCATCAACAAGATCAACGAGGTGCGCGAAGGCTGGCGGCATCCCAACCTGCGGATCAGCGGCATCCTGGTCACCAAGCTGGACATGCGCGTGCGCGGCCACAAGCACCTGCTGGAGGAACTCCAATCACACAGTATTCTGGGCAAGCTGATTTGCGGGGTGATCCCGGCCAACGAAGCGGTGTCTTACGCCCACCACAATCACCAGAGCATCTTCGCCTACGATCCCCAGTGCCCGGCCAGCCGAGCCTACGCGCAGATCGTCGGCCAGTTGGTCCGGCAGATGGCGAAAGCAGGTGTGTGATGGCGAAACAATCCACCCGCATCGATGATCTGCTGGCGTCCGTCACGGCTGACCTGCTGGCCGGTGATCCCCAGCGTTTTCAAGACAACAGCATTCGGGTCGAGCGTATCCTGCTCGAGCTGGTACGCCCTGATCCTGTGCAGCCGCGCCGTGTCCTGCCGGAGCGAATTCACTTGGCTTTTCACCAGAACCGGCTGACCCCTACTCAGGCGTTGCGCGAACTGGTGCAGATTGTGCAGGTGGCAGCCCGGCAGCGTGGACAACCATTCAGTAACGTGCTGGAGCTGCTGCCCCGCTCGGATGATGACAGCGAAGAAACATCGGATGTTCAGCTTTCACCGGAAGAGCAGCTTCTGCGCGACCTGGTCAACCTAGCTGTGACCATCCGGGATGATGGGCAGGTGAATCCCCTGAGTGTGGTGGATGTCTCGCAGGGAGTAACGCGCCTGTACCGCATCGAAACTGGCGAACGGCGCTACTGGGCGAACTGGCTGCTGCGCGATTTCATCCCCGGGTACGATGGAGACGGGATGATCCCTTGCATTGTGGTCCCAGCGGAACGATCCTCGGTTTTCCGTCAAGCCAAAGAAAACACCGCCCGCGCTGGACTCTCAGCTATAGCGATGGCCCGTCAAGCTGCCTTACTGTTGCTTGCCATACACGACTACGAGATTCCCGATGGCCCGGTCAGTAATGACTTCTACCGGCAGGCGCTGGAACTCGACCTGCGGGGTAAGCGCGAATATTCCGACGTTGTGTTGGCAGCCATGGGGGGTATCGGGAAAATGCGTTTTAGCCAACTCAAATCACTGCTGAAGCTTTCAGATGAAGCGATGGAGTTAGCTGATCGACATAACATCGATGAGTTCCGCTTGCGGCCCTTGTTGGATTTGTCTGCGGAAGCTCAGGCAGAAATGATACAGCAAATCGTCCAGTTTGATTTGACTGGGCGCCAGATCAAAGACATTTGCGCCCAGAAGCAAGAAGAAGAAACCAACGATTATGAGGAGAAAATCTCTCCTGAAGTCAAACGCCTGCTGCGCCTGATCAAAACCGTCGAACAAGAAAAACCGGAAAATGTTGCACGGGCTTTGATGCGTGAGGAGAAAAACATCCACCTGGCGCGTGCCCGCTTACAAACCATGATAGCTTTGGTGCATGACGCTTTGAAGTATCTGCCAGAGGAGTAAAGGTAAACGCGCGTTTACCTTTTGGAGAGGATGCTATGACTAAACTGGACAGGGGACCGCCGGGATAAAAAAATCCCACCAACGAAAATGCGGGTGGGCTGGGCAGATGTGATACAGCTTGATCTCGACAATCAAACTGTATCACATCCCCGAATCCCCTGCAACTGAATTTCATCGTTTTCGCCGTGTTTCTTGGCACGCCCTGTACTTCGAATTGCCTGTCGTAGGGAGCATACCGAAATGAGTGGAGTGTTTGAACTCGATCGTCCAGATCACAGCAGCAGAGTTTTACCGGTTTGCCTATCTGGTTTTATCGGTAAAACCCTCGTGGGGGAGAAATTGAAATGAGCAAAAGAAAAAAGCAGAAACGCAAGCACCGGCTGATTGCTTTCAAAGCCTTCGAGAACACCGATCAGGACATTCTCGATTGGTGGGTAGGGATCGAAGAAGGGCAGCGCAGCGATGCTATCCGGGAACTTATTCGGGATCACCTGAGCGGCAGGCAACTCCCACTGCGGAAAAGCGATCTGAGCCTGGATGTGTTGCCCGTGACGGAATTGGCCAGAGTGAGGGACGACACCACCTGGATCCGTGAAGCACTGCACGACATGCCCAGCTACCTGGAACGTGTCATCCAAACGGTGGCCGCCATGC
>CAYYNB010000028.1:16648-45381 GCA_964472565.1 uncultured Anaerolineaceae bacterium | reverse complement strand
ACAGTTGGTAAGTCCCCCCTTATTAGCCATCCAAGTTAGTTATCGAAGTTAGTCACTCAATGGTGATGACAATCCGGAACATCTGTGCTATTCTATTTGCAAGTACCGCTGCACGTTCCAACATCCATGCTGAACAAATCTTCCCGTGGCGCGTCGCGAGCATGAAAAATCTTCCCGTGGCGCGTCGTGAAGGGGGGGAGGGGGTATCTACTCCCCATCTCCTTTGGGAGTGGTGTCCGGCTTTTCAAACGTGCCACCCGTCCACAGCAGGCATACCTGCTGCCACGAGTAGCGGTAGCTGGTGTTCGCCCAATACGGAGCCACCCGCCACGTATACGTTCCGCCTTCCCAGCGCAGATTTTCGAGTTCAATCGTTCCGGTGGTTGTTTCGCTGTCAAACGCGGTGCGGTTGCCTGCTGGCGAAATCGTGATTACGCTGTACATATTCGCGCCCACCAACCCCGGATAAGTGACGGTCATCCGTGTGTCGCCCTCCATAAAGTTGCCGCTCTGCGTGAATCCACCCACCCATTGATCGCACACATTGGTTGCAAGATCGAACTCTTCCGGTACGCGCCCATCAGCGTTACGCGGCAGAATCATGCCCGTTGGATGAATCGAATTAAACGCCACGCTCGTTCGGATCAGCCGTGCATACACCCACGCCCGCCCCGCTCCATATTCGATTTGCAGCCACTGCCGCCCATCCCAACTGGTAAAAAAGTCACCTGCACGCCCAGTCACCACCACCGATGCGTTGCGCGGCAGCCGGGCAATCACCGGATACGCGAAATCCGGCCCCACGCGGACATCCGCATCCAATGCCGCGATCCCGTAAATCACGCCATCATCTTGAGCATGAAGAGGCAGCGACGGAACTATCATCAGGACAATCAGGAATAAAGCCGCGAAGCGTTTGATCATTGCAGCCTCCAGAGAAAATTTCTTCATTGAATCTGATTATACAAAACCTTGCTGTCGCTGCTGTGCGCGCACCATGCGAAACCTATACGAGACGCAGCAGAAATCATGATAGATGCAACCCACCAATGATCAGGTCCAGCGTTATACTGAAGAAAACTTTTTAGCTTTGGAAAGGATGCTATGAGAGAGTTTATTAATGGTGCTGAAGCGATTGCTCGCGGCGCTTTAGACTCCGGCTGCACATTTTTCGCCGGATACCCAATCACCCCCGCCACGCCGATCCTGCTTCACATGATCGAAGAACTTCCCAAAGTCGGCGGCACTGCGATCCAGGCCGAGGATGAAATCGCCTCGATGGGGTTTTGCATTGGCGCAGTGCTGACCGGCGCGCGTGCCATGACCGCTACCAGCGGTCCCGGCATCAGCCTCTACAGCGAAAATATTGGGCTAGCCGTCATGGGCGAAGTTCCACTGGTGATCGTGAATGTCCAGCGTATGGGACCCGCTACCGGCGGCGCAACCACCGTTGCCCAGGGTGATGTCCAGTTTATGCGTTGGGGAACTTCCGGCGGTTATCCCGTCATCGTCCTGTCGCCCACCAACGTCACCGAATGTTACAACCTGACCCGCCACGCCTTCGATCTGGCCGAGCGCTTCCGTGTTCCTGTCTTTTTAGCCACCGACAAAGAAGTGGTTGCATCCAGTGACACCGTCGATTTAGCGGGTTATCAGCCGATCCCTGTACGTGATCGCGCCACTGCGCCCGCCGAAAATGGTTTCGTTCCCTACCACTACCATCCCAGCGATGAAGTCGCCCTGATGTCTCCCTATTCCGGGCCGCATTTCGTCCGCTTCACCGGTTCTTCCCACGACGAACGCGCCTATCTGTCCAAGAACCCGCGTGATGTCGGCGCATTGAATGCGCATTTAGCCGCCAAAATCGAAGCGCATGCGGATGAAATCTCCCTCGTCAAAATTGATCTTCAGGAAGGCGCGGAAACCCTGCTCATCAGCTACGGCATCACCGCCCGTTCGGTGGAAGAAGCCGCCCCGCGTGCCCGCGCCGCCGGAAAACGCGTTTCGGTGTTGACCGTCTATTCCCTTTGGCCCGTTCCTGAATCCGCGATTCTGGCTTCAATACCCGGTATCCGCCGCGTGATTGTAGCCGAACTCAACCTCGGCCAGTACCGCCGCGAAATTGAACGGCTGCTCGGCCAACAGATCGAGCTGATTGGCGTGAACCGTGTTGATGGCGAATTGATTACGCCGGACGAAATTCAGGAGCACATCTAACCATGACGGCTATAAATACCTATATCGATGAAAAAACACTGCCGTTTCCCTTCTGCCCCGGCTGCGGCCATGCGACCATCGTCAAAGCGCTTGATGAAGCGCTCGTTAAGCTGCAAATCGATCCGCATAAGCTGGTTCTGGTCACAGACATCGGCTGTCAGGGCCTTTCGGATAAGTTTTTTGTAACCAACGCCTTTCATGGGCTGCATGGCCGTTCGCTGACCTACGCGACAGGCATCAAACTCGCCAACCCCGATCTGCATGTGATCGCGCTTATCGGTGATGGCGGCTGCGGCATCGGCGGACATCATTTGTTGAATGCCGCCCGCCGCAACATGGGCATCACGGTACTGGTCTTTAACAATTTCAACTTCGGTATGACTGGCGGCGAACACTCCGTCACCACCCCGCCCGATGCCCTCACCGTCACCACGCCCTGGGGCAACCTGGAACAGCCGCTTGATATTTGCTCAACGGTAGCCGTCAATGGTGCGGGTTTTGTGGCGCGTACCACCGCCTTTGATAAAACGCTTCCCGATCTGATCGCGGAAGCGATCCAGTACGACGGTTTTTCTCTGGTCGATATTTGGGAACTCTGCACCGCCTATTTTGGCCCCGCCAATCAGTTTAAAAAATCCTCAGTGGAAGAAACCTTAGAGCGCCTGAACTTTGCAACGGGCATTCTTCAGCAGCGTGACCGTCCCGAATACAGCCGCACCTACCGCCACATGGCCCGCGAAATAAGTGGAGAGTCGTCTTTATCGCCTACACCAATTCCAACGAAGTACCACAGCGACCTGAAAACTCGCCAGGGTTGGATTATCGCCGGTGCCGCTGGTCAAAAAATCGGCGCGGCAGCATCCGCGTTTTGTCGTGGCGCGATTCTCTCCGGTCTATGGGCCAGCCAGCACAATGATTATCCGGTCACGGTGAAAACTGGGCATTCGGTTGCCGAAATCATTCTTAGTCCCGCCCCAATCCTCTACACCGGGATCACTCAGCCCGATGTTCTGCTGGTGCCTTTTCCCGAAGGTCTGTCAAAGGAACGCTCCCGTATCGCGCGGCTGAAACCCACTTCCGCGCTGTATATTGAGCAGGAATTAGTAGCCATCGAAACGCCCGCCCAGAAAATTACGCTGGACTTCAGCGCCACCGGGCAGCCCAAAATCTACTGGACGATCATAGCCCTGGCGAAGATTCTGCTTGAAACCGGGCTTTACCCCATCGAAGCCTTCCGCGAAGCGCTCGCTACTCCCAGCGCCTACGCCGAGAAAAATCTGGCAGCGCTGGCTGCCGTCGATCAACTCATTGCCGTGCGCTAGATAAAAAAATACGGCCTCGTGTGTTACGGGGCCGTATAGTCTAAGCAGCACCCTTCGCCCGTCATTAGATACTTTTAACAAATCTTTCATGGGGCGTTTATCGACTTCGCGCCCAAACCTCCTATACTTAGAAATAAGTGCCGCAGCGCGACAATTATGGAAAGTCATCTGTATGAACAATCTGGAATTTACGCCGTATAGTCTACCCCTCCTGCTGGTGGCGGTTATTTCTTCTGTGCTTGCCGTAGTCATTTGGCGGCGGCGACCAGGAACGGGCATAAATTCATTTCTCATCCTTAACCTTGCGCTGGTTTTTTGGTCCTCCCTGGATGCGCTCGGCTTCATGATCCAGGACTTGGACACCCGACTTTTTTTTAGTAATCTGGCTTATATTGGCATTACAGGCGTTCCGGCGGCGTGGTTTACGTTTGCTCTCGAATATACCGGGCGCGAAAAATGGCTGTCGCGCCATAACATACTCTTATTACTAATTGAACCTCTCGCGGTGATGGTGTTAGCCTTTACCGATTACCGCTACCATTTATTCCGTGCTGGCGCGCGTTTGGAAACAGATGGCCCTGTGTCATTCCTGATTTCCACCTACGGCCCGGCCTTTTGGCTTCATGCGGTTTATTCCTACTCGCTTTTGATCGGTGGAACGCTGCTGCTGGTCGAAGGAGCCATTCGTTCGCAACCGGTGTATCGCCGGCAATTTATGATGTTGCTGCTAGCGAGCGCCGCGCCCTGGGTAGTAAATGCCTTGTTCATTTTTGGGCTTTTACCCGACTATATCGATCCCACCCCTTTCGCATTCACCATCACCGGTTTAATAATCGCCTGGACCATCTACCGTTATCAATTGATGAATATTGTACCGGTTGCGCGTGCCACAGTAATCGAGTACATGAATGATGCGATCCTTGTTATAGATCGCCAAAATCGCATTGTGGATGTCAATCCGGCTGCCCTGCAAATTATTGGCACAAAATCGTCATCCCAAATCATCGGGCTGCTGGCGCGTGACGTGCTAACACCCTTTTCCTCGCTGGTTGATCAGTTTCGCGATGTAAATAGTTATGAGACAGAAATTGAAATTGGCCAAGATGCGACCCGGCGCATGTTCGCGCTTCGAATTTCACCGCTGTTTAGCCATCAGGGATACCAGACCGGGCGCGTGTTTGTGCTGCATGACATTACCGAGCTTAAAAGCGCCACGCTCCAAATTCAGACCCAAAATCAGGTGTTACAGAGCATTAATCAGGATTTAGCTGCCGCCCGCGAACAGGCTGAAGAAGCGAACCGTCTCAAAAGCGAATTTTTGGCAACCATGTCCCATGAGTTGCGCACGCCGCTAAATTCGATTATTGGCTACACGGATCTCATGTTGTCTGGCCTCGTTGGAGACTTCACTACGAAACAAAACGATTACCTTCATCGGGTGATCTCGAATGGTGAGCGTTTGCTTGCCTTGATCAACGATATTCTTGATATTTCCAAAATCGAAGCGGGGCGTTTGGAACTGGTCTCACAGCCCCTTAACTTGGCCGAGTTGCTGGAAAATGTACGGCGACAGGTTCAAAGTTTGGTTGATCAAAAAGGCTTAGACCTGAAAATTCACTTTGACGAGGCGCTGCCCACTCATATTCAGACAGATCCCAAACGTCTGGAGCAAATCCTGAGCAATCTAGCAAGTAATGCCATTCGTTTCACTAATCGGGGTTCTGTCTCAATTTCATTTGAGAGAGAAGATAGTGCGGCTCTGGCGATCACAGTAACAGATACGGGCATCGGAATTCCACCGCATGCCTTGGAGTATATCTTTGACGAATTTCGCCAGGTCGATGGGTCAACCCATCGCGAATATGGAGGATCAGGGCTTGGGTTAGCGCTGGTCCGTAAATTTATCCTCTTAATGGGCGGAACCGTTGATGTTCAGAGCGAAGTAGGCAAGGGCAGCACATTTCGTGTCCATCTGCCTTTATCCATTCCAGAGATTTCAGTCGTTGAAAGCTAGGGGGAAATTTCAATATGTTTGAAGAAATGTCGAGTTGGCGTGTGTTAGTTGTAGATGATGAACCGGATAACCTGGAGTTAGCCGCCGATGTTCTCGAATTTAGTGGTGCCGCCGTAATTCGGGCGTCAGGCGGTCAGCAGGCGTTGCGGTTGTTTGATGAGCAGCAGCCCAATATCGTACTGCTTGATCTTGCCATGCCGGATGTAGATGGTTGGGAAGTGTACCGCCATCTTCGCGCTCGCAACGGTGGTGATACACTTGTGATCATTGCTTTAACCGCCCTTGCCATGTCCACAGACGCTTATAAGGTTCGCACGGCTGGCTTTAACGGCTATATAACAAAGCCGTTTCGTGTCCAGGCATTGTTAAAAGAAATTGCTGAATGTGTCAAAAAACATAACAAGCCGCCGGCGCTCACTCTACAGGGAAATTAATAATGACTGACATCAGCGAATGGGTAGTTGTCCTTGTTGACGATGAACCGGACAGCCTGAATCTGATTCATGATATTCTGACCCTGAACGGTGCCAAAGTATACCAGACAATCAGTGGAGCGCAGTGCTTGGACGAGCTGAAGCACATTACACCAACTTTGTTTGTGCTCGATCTGGCAATGCCTCGACCTGACGGCTGGGATTTACTCGCCGCCTTTCGTGAAAACGCCGCGACCAAACACACCCCTGTGGTCGCGGTAACGGCTTACTACTCCGAAAAAGTTGCATCTCAGGCCTATGAAGCAGGTTTTGACGCTTTTTTCCCCAAACCCATCAAAGCGAGTGAGTTTTTGGCAAAACTGAAAGTACTTATCCCCTGAAACTACGGTCTCAATACTTGTCGATGCAGCTAGGGTTTGTTGTTGCCTACCAGGGTAAAAATTAATTAAATTTTAATTGCCTTTTGCGATCTGCTCTTAATCAACCACCTTTCCCTCTACAAAAAGTTCACTGAATGATCAAATCAAGCCCAACACTCTAACAATTTAATTACAATTAATTACTAGACCTATTGATCACAATTCTAAATTATGCTATATTTATGATTAGTTTACTCTTCTCCTTTAACTCGCTCAGTCAATCAAGGAAGACAAAAAACTAACTAACCTGGGTTGCAACACTTATTTGGGAGATAGCGGCAATGACCTCAATCTTGGTGGTAGACGATAGTCCAACAATACGCACAACAGTTGAATGGTTGTTATCGAACTCTGGATACAACGTGCGTATTGCGCATGATGGATTATCCGCTTTGAATGCGCTCCGCGAATTTAATCCAGATCTCGTGTTGCTTGACATCCGTTTGCCTCATGTAGATGGTTATCAGTTGTGCAAACTGATCCGGCGTAACCCTCGTTTTGCGCTGGTGCCCATTGTCATGTTGTCGGGGTTATCAAGCCGGAGTCATATCCAATGCGCGCTTGATGCCGGAGCAGACGACTATGTTGTGAAACCCATTCAGGACGAGGTCTTGCTAACTACCATTCAGCAACAATTGAGCCGGGCGGCCCAGAATACCACTCACTAACCGTAAAGGCGGGTGCCAGGGTGGACGACAAAGTTCAAAGAACGGTTTTAGAAAATGGTATTCGCATCTTAAGCGAGCAGATGGATGGAGTCCGCTCGGTCAGCGTGGGGGTGCTGGTCGATGTTGGCCCTAAAGACGAGCGGCCCAATGAATGTGGATATGCTCATTTGTTAGAGCATATGCTCTTCCAGGGAACAGGCGAGCGTGACGCAAGCTCCATTGCGGAGATGATGGAAATTGGCGGCGGTGCAATGGGGGCTTTCACCGCACGCGAATACACCGTTTATCATGCCACCGTACTCGACGAATATCTGACGTTTGCGCTGGAAGTATTGGGCGATATGCTGTGTAACAGTGTGCTGCCCGAAGAGGCCATAGAACGCCAGCGCTCGGTGATTCTGAATGAAATTGCGGGGAACGCCGATCCGTTGGAACGAGCGAATGCTCTCCTCAAAACTCAACTGTGGCCCGATCATCCGCTGGGGTATCCCACCGCCGGATCAGAGGAATCAGTTCAACAAGCAACTCGCAGTTCCCTATTATCGTTTATGTCTCGCCACTATATTGCGAATAAGTTAGTCGTGGCCGCTGCCGGAAATGTAGTTCATGCTAACTTTGTTTCGCAGGTTCGTGACAGCTTTTGGCAAATGAAAAGCGGTCCTGTCGTAGCTTCCCCGCCGCCGCCTGTTCCACAGATGGGAACCGTCATCGTCGATTTCCGTGATACGCAGCATGTCTATTTCTCACTGGCCTGGCCTGCCCCCGCCTACACATCATCGGAACGCTACACCTGGCATGTTTTTGCAACGCTTCTTGGTGGCGGCCCTACATCACGGCTTTATCGTCGGCTGCGTGAAGAATTGGGCATGGTTTATCACATTAGTGCCCACTATCAGGCCTATGGCAGTACCGGGGCAGTCGTAGTCGAAGGTTCAACCCAACCACAATCCCTCGTGCTGGTTTTGGCTCAAACACTGATCGAACTATTTAAAGTCTGCGACAACCACATTAACCCTGATGATCATCATCGAACCGTCCAGTCTCTGATCAGCCAACATTTGATCTCGGGCGACTCGGCTTATGTCCGCATGAGTCGGCTGGCAATGCAAGAACTCTACTTTCAGAGAATTCTGCCGAGCGATGAAATCATCAACGGATTGCGCGGACAATCGTTAGAAATCCTGCATCAGGTTGCCCAATCACTTTGTGCCGCCGGACTGCCCACGATGGCGTTGGTCGGTCCACTTTCAGACGAACTCGTTAATGCAGTGGGCAGCATGCTGAGCGATTTCGGAGAAGCTCCTACCATCCATCTAACATCTCAATCCACCATAGCAGCATTATAAGGGAGGACAAAATGCCAGTTGATCCAACCATCAAAAAACAATGGGAAAAAGTTCAGGCGAAATACGATTATCCGGTGGATGCTTTGGGTCGCCCCATTGATCCGAAAGATCAGAAGACCCTGCGCGTATGGCAGGATGAAGGTATCGACCGTTTTGTAAAACGGTAATTTTGATCAGTTCGTTCAGCAGTAGTCATTCTGCGGGAGGAACCCCGCAACAAGGAGGACAAAATGCCAGTCGATCCCAATATCAGAAAACAATGGGAACGTCTACAGGAAAAATACAATTTTCCGGTAGATGCGTTAGGCCGCCCCATCGATCCGAAAGACCAGAAGACCCTGAAAGTCTGGCGCGATGAAGGCATCGACAATTTCCTGAAGAAATAGAGGGCAGGAATCTGCCGGGCAGATAGGAGTTTGCATCAATCTGCCCGTTTTTTTAGGCCACCCCAAGAAAATAATTACCCTGTGTTTATCCGGTTTGACTCCCCTTCCCGGAGGGAAGGGGTAAAAAATAGTGGCGCAGCCTTACGCAGTGAGAGTAGAAAGTGTGCACAATGGTGGACATTCTAGTAGTCGAAGACAGCCCTACTGTTCAATATGTGTTAACCGATATGCTTGTCAGCGGCGGCTATCAGGTCCTTAAAGCTGTCGATGGGGAAGAAGCCTTGCGGGTTGCCGTCGAACGGCAGCCGCAACTGATTCTGCTGGATGTCATTTTGCCCAAGTTGAATGGCTATCAGGTGTGCAGACAGTTAAAAGCCACTCCGGAAACGGCCCATATTCCCATCATCATGATCACAAGCAAATCAAAGGACAGTGACCGCCATTGGGCCATTGAGCAAGGCGCGGATGATTACATTGTCAAGCCCTTTGAAAGTCAGGCTGTTCTGGAGACGGTAGGCCGTTTTGCGCCCCAAACGGATCATCCATGACCGGGTCGGATGCCAATGGTCTGTTTCATCTTGACACCCTTCTGGCGGCTATCCAGGAACGACTAGCCGTAGTTGGCACGGTTCCTTACAGTCATCCCTTATCCACATCAACTGCTCCGGCTGAAATGGTGCGGCTGGTTGTATTTGAATTATCCGGGGTTCGTTATGCCCTCGACATTCGCTTTATCCGCGAAGTGGGGCGGCGCACCGATATTACGCATGTACCCGGTTTACCCCACTGGGTGCTTGGCGTAATGAATCTGCATGGTGAAATTATTTCAGTAGTCGATCTGGCTAAATTTTTATCCCTTGATCCATTCCCAGCTTCGATGCTCATTGTTACCCAGGCGGGTGAGCAGCGGATTGGACTGATGGTCCACACCGTTGAGCAAATTCAGCGTGTTCCGGTTGATCAGATTATTTCTCCCCCTTTTAAAGTTGATACCCCATTAGCGCATTATTTACGAGGGGCGATAGAGCAAACCGGCCAGTGGATACGCCTCTTAGATGCCGAACATTTGCTGCTCAGTTCCCAAATGCAACAGTTCTCGTGAGAAAATAGGAGGAAACCCGTGCCGCGACTTCTCCGTTTTAACGAATGGTCCCTGGTTTATAAACTCATCACCGCGATTGTGCTGCTCACGGTGTTTGTCCTCGACATCGTCATCATTCCCACCAGTATCACCACGTCCAACACCATCAAACAGCAGACCGAAGCAACAATGTCTAAGCTGGCGGAACAGGAAGCCTATCAAATTGCAACGGTTCTCGAAAGTGAGCTGGGGATCTTAAACACATCCATTGCCGGGCGAGACAGTTTCCGCAGTCTGGTATCCCGGCGTAACGCTTCTTACTCCGGTAGCGATGCAGAGATTGTAGCGCAGCTTGAACAGCAGGATGACGAATGGATCAATGCGCCAGAGAGTGGCAATGAGTTAACCAATCAGATTTTAAATACCCAGGATTCAGCTATTCTAAAAACCCATGTCGAAGAAACTCCCGACCATCTTGAAGTGATGGTCTTGGATCGCTATGGCGCACTTGTTGCAGCGAATGACCTTACCGAAAACTACTATCATGCCGAAGAAGCATGGTGGCAGGCTGCCTGGAACGACGGCAATGGCGCAGTCTATATCGGTACGCCGGTTTTCGATGAAAGTGTGAATACCACTGTCCTCGAAATTGCATTACCGGTATACGGATCGACCACCGGAGAGGTCATTGGAGTTGTAAAAGCTGAATATGATCTTCAGGCTTTGATCGCCCAGATCAATCACTTTAGCTTGGGCAGTACCGGCCAGGCGCAATTGCTTGATAGGCAAGGCATTTATATTACTTCTCCGCATGCGGGCGATATGGGTCATCCGGTCGAGGAAGGCTTCCGTTTAGATGGCCGTACATTCTCTGGTAAAGGGTATGAGGATGATGTCAAAGGGCATGAAGGCCAGTCTTATGTACTTGGATACGCATCCATTTCCACGCAAGGATTTTCGCCCGCCATCGATCAATTGAACTGGGTCGTACAGGTATTTCAGGAAAGTTCAGAAGCTTTTGAAGCAGTCCGCAATCAACGTCTCATTGCCTTTTTCGCCACGACGTTCGCTGTCCTGTCCGCCATTGGATTAGCATTTGTTATATCACGTGCCCTGACTCGTCAGGCGAAAGAAATCAGCCGTGTTTTCTCTGAAGTTCGTATTGGTGACTTTGCCGCCCGCGCGCAGGTTATGAGTAAAGATGAACTGGGGCAAGTGGCCGAAGGGGTAAACGCGATCTTGCAGCAGTTCACCGATATTCTAAGCGAAACCCAGGCGCTCGCACAAGAACGCATCAGCACTATGGCCTTGCTTGGTTGGACTTGGGAGCTGGATACCCAGGGTAATTACACCTATTGTTCCGAGAACGTGGTCAATGTGCTTGGGTATACAGTCGATGAAGTGCTTGGTCAGCATATGGGCAAATTTATGCCCCCTGAAACTGCCCAGGCGGTCCAGCGTGCGCTTGTTCAGGGTGCTAGTGAAAAACGCGCCATGAATGATGTTCAAAGCTGGCGTATCCATAAAGATGGTCATAGGGTATTCACCGTCAGTAGTGGTGTCCCCATTGTGAATGATGAAGGCGAAGTCGTTGGTTATCGCGGCGCGACGAAGGATATCACCGCCCAACAGCGCGCGGACGAAGAACTGAAGCGCCAGCAGCAGTTACTCCAAACAATACTCGATAACATTCCAGTGGGTGTATTTGCTATCCGTGCCCCCGATGGCACTCCCGTCCTGGCGAATCCTAAAGCCATTGAGATGTTGGGGCGCGGTGTCATGCCCGACATTGATCAAGCAGAACTGGCCGAAACTTATGCATCGTATGTTCGTGGTACGGATGCACTCTACCCGGTTGACCAAATGCCGCTTGTCCGGGGTCTCATGGGTGAACAGTCCCATATTGAGGATATGGAAATCCAGTTAAGTGACGGCTCACGTCGTCTGTTGGATGTCCAGGGTGTGCCGCTCCGCAATGAGCAAGGCCAGGTTATCATGGGGATGGCAGTGTTCACCGACATCACCGAGCGGCAGCAAATGGAAGATACCCGTGCCCAGATGCTCGATGAAATGGCCCGCCAGAAGGCCATGCTGGACAACAATATGCATGACTTTGTGAGTATCGCGAATATGCAAGGCCAGATCCTCTATCTGAACTCGGCAGGTCTTGATATGGTGGGCTACAGCGGGCAAGACCGCCATCAGCTTTCCAGCCGAGACTTTTATTCTCCCGAAGAAGTCAAACGGATGCGTGATGAAATTCTGCCCGTCGTGATGGACAAAGGAAGTTGGTCCGGTGAAACCGTCCTCCAGCACCGCGACGGCACCTTGATCCCGGTGCATCAGGTGACAGTCCTGATTTGGGACAAGGTTGGCAATCCTCAAGCGCTCGGCTCAATTTGCCGCAATATCAGTGAGCAGCGGCGCGTGATTTCCGACATTGAGCAGGCCACAGCCGAAATGACAATTGCTACCGAAGCCATGTCCGAAATCGTTCAACTGATGATCAATCAGGCCGGAAGTACCGCGAAGGTAGCTGCCGAGGCGACTTCCAGCGCCCAGCAAGGTGATCGTGTTGTGAGTGAGACGATCACCGCCATGCATCGTATTCGTGAGAACACGCAAGAAACAGCCCGCCACATCAAGCGGCTGGGCGAAGCCTCACAGGAAATTAGTGAAGTCGTTCGGCTGATTGAGGAACTGTCCGACCGCACAACCATTTTAGCGCTCAATGCTTCAATCCAGGCGGCAGCCGCTGGTGAAGCGGGACGTGGTTTCGCGGTGGTAGCCGAAGAAGTTCAACGCCTGGCCGAACGGGCAACCGGCGCGACCCGTGAAATCGAGAAGCTGGTGAAGAGCATCCAGGCCGAAACGAATCAAGCCGTTGTGGGTATCGAAGAAGCAACGCGTGAAGTCGTCGGCGGCTCGCAATTGGCCCAGCAAGCGGGTGACCGTATGACGGAGTTAAACGGATTAGTCAATCGATTGGCGAGCCTGATGCAGCAGTCTGCCGAAACAACCGCCAAACAGACCAATGAATCCATGTCGATGCTCGCTGACCTTTCGCACAATTTGCAGGTGTCAGTGGCCGCGTTTGCTCATGCCGAAAAAAGGTCGGGGCGCAATGGCGATGAAGGGCGTTCGTTCGAGCACCGGAATTGATTGGCGGTACGACTATGACCACCCATCCGCCTGATCTGCTTACTGGTTTTCTGACGGAAGCACACAGCTATCTGGCTGAAATGCAGGAGGCGTTGCGCATCGGCACCCTCGATCCACCGCGCCTCCAGGTCATCCATCAGCAGGCCAGTATTTTGAGCGGTGCCGCCGAAATGTTGGGCCTGGAAGAAGTAGCGAATCTGGCCGCTGGTGTGCTGACTATCCTGGCGCTGCCCCTTAAAAATGAGCATGGACTTGCTGCTGCCGAGTGCCAAAAGCTGGTAGCTGCGCTGGCGCAAATCGAACAGGAACTCAATCGTCAGGCGGGTACCCAATCGGAACAGGCCGAAACGAGCCTTCCCGATGTGCCCGCTGAATTACTCGAAATTTTTGTGCTCGAAGCGAAAGAGCACAACCAGGCTATTCAGGTCGGTTTGGAACAGATTCAACAGCACCCAACCGATCTGCACAGTCTGGGCGAACTGCGCCGTGTGACTCACACCCTCAAAGGCGCGGCTGCTTCGATTGGCTTTGTCCACATTGCGCGCTTGGCGCATCTGATGGAAGAATTGTTTGAGCGTTGCCTGGAACAAAATCAGCCGCTTGAACGCGAGCCCCTCGATTTACTGCTTGATTCGGTTGATGTCTTAGAAAATCAGCTACAACCGGGCGGCGCGCTCCCAACCTCGTTAAACGCGCTGGAAGGGCGTTATGCTGAACTGCTCAAGGATAACTATCCTCAGCCCCAGTCGCGGGCTGTTTCTTTGCCCGTCTCGGGCCTTCAGGCCCCAACAACGGAAGATATGCTCCGTCTATCATTAATCACGATGGACCGCCTCATCAACCGTGTTGGTGAATTGATTATCAATCGCGCCGGGTTAGAGCGCCAGATTGGTTCGTTCCGTAATCTGCTGGCCGAGTTGAACCTGACCACCAAACGCTTGCGCCAGATCGCCCATGATATCGATGAGCAGGTTGAGACGAATCTGCCGGTTCGCGCTGTTCCATCCACCGATCCCACCTTTGATCCATTGGAGCTTGATCGGTACTCTCTCCTGTACCAGCTCGTCCGCGAACTGGAAGAAATCGCCGTTGACACCGGGGATGTCAATAACCAGCTTCATTTTTTGGCCGATGATCTCGATGCGGGTTTAACCTACGAACGCCGTCTCACCACCGATCTCCAAGATGGGCTTTTGGCGACGCGGTTGGTTCCATTTTACGAACTAGAAACCCGGCTCCGGCGGACAGTTAATCGCACCGCGCGCACGCTTAGCAAAAATGTGGAACTGATTCTCACCGGGTTTGATACCAAAGTCGATAAAAATATTCTCGATGTGTTAGCCGATCCGCTGATGCATTTATTGCGCAATGCGGTTGATCATGGAATCGAATCACCGGAAATCAGGCACACCAGGCTGAAACCGGCGGTTGGTAAAGTCGAGATTCATGTCATGCGTGAGCGCGGGCGCGTGATGGTGACGCTCCGTGACGATGGTGCGGGTATCGATCTCAAGCAGCTTCAACAGCAGGCGATCCGGGCCGGTTTGCTGCTGCCAGATGCATCTCCCAGCCATCATCAGTTACTTATGCTGCTTTTTGAGGAAGGTTTCTCCCTGGCCGCAGCCGTCACCGAAACATCCGGGCGCGGCGTCGGGCTGGATATTGTCCGGCGTGCGGTGAATCGTCTGCAAGGCACCGTGCGCGTGGATAGTGTGCCGGGCCAGGGCACCACCTTTGTCATTACCATTCCGATCACGATGGCGATCACTCAGGCGTTATTCATTCAATGCTGCCGCCAGCAGTTTGCTATCCCCATTGAGCAGGTGTCCGCCGTGCTGCGTTTGGAACCGGAACTGCTAGCTGAACTGCACCGCGAAGGCGTGCTGCATTATGAAAGCCGCGCGCTGCCCGCCTTCGATCTGGCGGATTTTGTTAATAATGAAGCGGTCCGCGATGAGCCGCGTTATGGATTGGTCATTGAAGCCGAACGCGAATCCATCATGCTGGTGGATGCGATGGGCGGAATCCATGAAGCAGTGGTGAAATCCCTGGGACCCCACCTGCGGCATGTGCATGGTGTCATCGGTGCAACGCTTGCGGGCAATGGCAGCGTAACCTTGATTCTCGACCTGGTAGAAATTCTGGCGGGCGAACAGCCTGTTCCCGAACCAGTTCACCATGAAGTACCGGGGACCATAACGCCACATGTGTTGGTAGTGGACGATTCGCCCAGTGTGCGCCGTGTCGTCTGCTCCTATCTCCAGCGGTTGGGATGGCAAACCACGGACGCCAAAGATGGTGTGGATGCGCTCGAAAAACTGGTGGCGCTGCATCCCGATGTCGCCCTGGTCGATATTGAAATGCCGCGTATGAATGGCTTCGAATTGTTAGAGCGCATCAAAGCGGATCCCGGTTTGCAGTCGATTCCGGTTGTTTTTCTAACGTCGCGTGCGGCGGCTAAGCACCGCGCGCGGGCAGATCAGCTTCATGTCGATGGTTATCTGGTCAAGCCCTATCGTGAAAATGAATTAGTAGAACAACTCCGGCGAGTGATGAGGAAATAGCCTATGTCGGCACCTGTGCGCTATCTTCCCATTGAAATAGCGGGCCGCTTGTTCGGTCTCCCCATCACTTCTGTTTTGGCTGTCCACGGCGGCATACCGGATGACACTGAGGGCGAACCGGTCATGTGTATCGATCTGGGTCGCTTGTTCGGCCCATCGAATTCGCTCGCTCCGCACAGCCAGACTGTGATCCTGTCCACATTGGCAGGCGTTTATGTCGTACGCGTCGATGCGTTACAGCCTATCCGAACGGTGAACAAGGTCGATGTGATGCCCTCGCTGCTTGCCATGTGTCCCTTTCAAGGCGTAGTTCGCGAACCGGAAGGCTTAGTGCTGATCATCGATCCCCTCCATCTCATTGAATTAGTGCGGCGCGTGGTGCCGGAGGATAACTATGCAAGCTGAGCATGGCCTCCCACAGTTGCTCAGTTTTACAATTCCGGGGTTGCCGGGTACGAAATTCGCAATTCCGCTGCTCGAAGTGGCTGAAATAGTCAGGGCATTACCTGTCACCTCGGTTCCCTTTGCACCATTTTACGTGCAGGGCATCAGCGAATGGAAAGAATACATTATTCCTGTGATTGACTTAGCCGCAGTGCTGTGCCAGCACCCCTTTCCGCCGCTCTATACCAGCCCCTACTATCTGGTCGCCCAGTTCGTCAGCGGCACCACCCTGCATACTCTCGCCTATCCGATTCAGAATGGAGCGAGCGCCCTGTTAGTTCCGAACCAGTTACCACTCGCCCCATCACCACTCAATTTATCGCCGGGTTTGATACATGCTGCGGTTTTGTTGAATCAGGAACCCGTCGTGCTGATCAATCTAGCCGAGTTAGCTGCCCCTCCTACGGTTGCCAGGGTACCGAGGGAGCCGGATAGTAGTTTACATTCATAAGGCCCATGCGCGGCCCGTGTGTTCCCAATCGGATACGGAACTCATCCCAGCTTCGACCCGCCGCAGGCGACCATCCCATCTCCGCATAAGCGCACAGCCGTGGAAATGCCATAAATTCAATATCCTCAATGGTTTCCAACGTTTCCGACCACAGCGGCGCTTCTACCCCCAGAATATCGCTTTCCCCAACGCCTTCTAAATAAGTAGCTGGATCCCAATTATAGGCATCCGGTACATCAATATACCCGGCCCAGTTCAATCCCAGCGGCGTCGAAGCATCATATTTCATATCCAGGTAGGTTTTCGGGGCGGGCGACATGATCACTTTGGCCCCTTGCTGAACCGCTTTTTGCGCGCTTCCGCTAAACCAATACTGCACAATCGAGGTATCCAGCAGATCAGCTTTAGCAATCTCTTCCCACCCGATCATTTGTTTTCCGTGCGACTGCACAATTTCCTGGGCCTGCGTAACAAAACGTCGATAGTCATCTTCCGAGGTGCTTGAAGCCTCATCCCCGCCAATATGGAAATAAGGCCCCGGCGTGAGCGCTGCGATTTCGCGCACCACATCATCCACAAAGGTATAAGTAATGTCTTTGTCGATGCACAGTGTGCTGAAGCCGACTCGCGTACCGGTATACAACTCCGGTGCAACTCCATCACAGTTCAGTTCGGCATAGGACGCCAGCGCCGCGTTGATATGGCCGGGCATGTCGATTTCGGGAATCACCATCATATACTGGCTCTGCGCATAGGCCACCATATCAGCGTATTCTTCCTGCGTATAATATCCCCCGTCCCCGCCGCCGACTTCTGTGCTTCCGCCATATACTGCCAGTTCCGGCCACGAATTGATCATAATCCGCCAGCCCTGGTCATCCGCCAGGTGCAGATGAAACCGGTTTATTTTGTAGTAGGCCAACAGATCAATGGTGCGTTTGACCTCTTCCACGCTGAAAAAATGCCGTGCCACGTCGAGCATTGCGCCGCGCCATTCAAAACGCGGATAATCGATGATCGTCCCCGCCGGAATAGTCCAGGGGCCATCCTGCACCACCGGACTCTCGATCACAGGCGGTAACAGTTGCCGGATGGTCTGCACGCCCCAGAAAAGTCCCGCCGGCTGATCAGCCACAAGCTGCACTCCATCCGGTGTAATTGTCAGTTGATACCCTTCTGCGCCTAGTGCCGCATCTCCGCCCATTGTAGTGAGATAAAAATTCCCTGCTGAAACGTCCGCCGAAATTAAGACGGGCAGTTCATACCCGGTAGCAGGGCGCAGCCGGTCCGCTAAATACTCACCGATCTCGGTCAGGGACTCATTTTCAACATAAATTTTGGTATCTTCGTTCAGTATAAATGTGCCATCTCCCGGTACAACCGAAACAGGCATTGGAATCAGATTATTCATCGTGGAGTTGGTAGAAGGTGTCATGGTCGTTGTTGTATGTGAAACCTCAGAAAAACCGCTGGATACCAGACCTGCTAAACAAATAAGCATGAGTAATATTCGCTGCATTGCTGCTTTCCTTACTAATCAATCTACAGGATAACACGGAGGTTCGGGCTTGTCATGGCCTGTCTTTTTCGAGTGACGGTGCTAGAATTAGCATTAAACTGCTATTTTTTGGAGAGTATAAAAAATGTCCCCAATTATAAAAGCCCCGCATGGCAATCAGCTTAGCTGCAAGGGATGGCTTCAGGAAGCGGCCCTGCGCATGCTGATGAATAATTTAGACCCCAATGTTGCCCGTGACCCGGATAATCTGATCGTTTATGGTGGACGCGGCAAGGCGGCCCGCAGTTGGGAAGCGTTCGATGCCATAATCGCCGCGCTGCAAGCGCTGGAAAACGATGAAACGCTGCTGGTTCAATCCGGCAAACCTGTCGCCGTTTTTAAAACCCACACCGACGCGCCCCGCGTTTTAATCGCTAATTCCAATATCGTGCCCTACTGGGCCACCCAGGATAATTTTGATGAGTTAGAGCGCCAGGGTTTGATCATGTACGGTCAAATGACGGCAGGTTCATGGATTTACATCGGCACGCAGGGCATTTTACAGGGTACTTACGAAACCTTTGGATCATTAGCGCATCAACAGGGCTGGAATAGTTTAAAAGGGAAATTTGTTCTCACCGCTGGGTTGGGCGAAATGGGCGGCGCACAGCCCCTCGCCGTGACCATGAATGAGGGGGCCGCGCTGATCGTCGAAGCCGATCCGCACATGGCCGAGCGCCGTTTGCGCATGCGTTATGTGAACAAGGTGGTGGATAATCTGGACGAAGCGCTGGGTTTGGTGCTGGAAGCCAAAGATAAGCAGCAGGCGCTGTCGGTGGGACTAATCGGCAATGCCGGTGATATTTTCCCTGAAATTGTCCGGCGCGGGGTGCTGCCCGATGTCGTGACCGATCAAACCTCAGCCCACGATCCCCTCTCCTATGTGCCCCAGGGTATGCCGTTCGAGATGGCGTTGGAATTAAAGCAGCACAATCCATCTGAATACAAACGCCGTGCCGCTCAGACAATGGCCGTTCACTGTCGGGCCATGCTCGATCTGCAAAAACGTGGCTCAATCGTGTTTGATTATGGCAACAATCTTCGCCAGCGGGCCTATGACGAAGGCGTGATAAATGCGTTTGATTATCCCGGTTTTGTGCCCGCCTACATCCGCCCGCTGTTCTGCGAAGGCAAAGGCCCCTTCCGTTGGGTAGCGCTGTCCGGCGATCCTGAAGATATTTACCGCACCGATCAAGCGATTCTCGAACTATTCCCCGACGATGAGCATCTTTCGCGCTGGATCACGTTGGCTCAGCGTGATGTGGAATTCCAGGGCTTGCCCGCTCGTATCTGCTGGTTAGGTTATGGCGAACGCGCCCAGGCGGGCCTCGCCTTTAACGATCTCGTTGCGTCGGGTGAAGTCAGCGCCCCGATTGTGATCGGGCGCGATCATCTGGACGCGGGTTCAGTAGCCTCCCCCAATCGCGAAACGGAAGGAATGCGTGATGGCTCCGATGCCATCTCCGACTGGGCCATTCTCAACGCCTTGATCAATGCAATTGGTGGGGCCACCTGGGTGAGCTTCCATCATGGCGGCGGCGTGGGCATTGGTTACAGCCAGCATGCCGGGCAGGTCATCGTTGCGGATGGCACGCCTGAAGCGGCGCGTCGTCTGGAACGTGTGCTCACCACCGATCCGGGCATGGGCGTTATCCGCCATGTGGACGCCGGGTATCCCGAAGCGATTGCAGCGGCTCAGCGTCATGGGATTGTTATACCAATGCAGAAATATGGGGCAGGTCGCTTGGACTGATATGCGGACTGCGCTATACTTGGAATGTCTGTTGCGCTCGGGGAGAACTTTATGGTCAGAGAGTATCGTAGTGAAATTTTAGAGCGGACCCTTCGAACCTTACATTCGGCTGTTCCCGGCATTATTGCCTCTGTCATTGTGAATATCGATGGTTTACTTGTGTCAGCGTATCCACCGGGCGACGACGAAAATTTCCATGAGAATCCAACCAGCAGTCCGCAGGTCGCAGCCATGGCGGCCACCCTGATCGGACTGGCCGAGCGCACATTAGGCCGCTTGGCTCAGGGCAGCATGGAACGTTTGCTGATCGAGGGTGAAGACGGAGTCATGGTTGTCTACCCCGCGGGGCGCGCGGCGCTGGCGGTTCTGGTTCGTAAAGATGTGAAGCCGGGCATGGTTCTCTATGCCGCATCCCGTGCGCGCAATGATGTAATGAAAATCTTGGGGTCTTAGCAACAAAAAAACCAGGGGGAAGTTCTCCTGGTTTTTAAAATTCAGTTGAACAAACGCGGCTGATTAGTCGCGTTTTTCATCGTCTTTCGCCTTCGGCGGCTCCACTTTCGGAGCGCTCTGCTCACTCTTTGGCGCTGCGACCTCCGGTTTTGCGGCTTCCGCGCTGGGCGGAACCACAGGCGGCGGCTCTACTTTCGGAGCGCTCTGCTCGCTTTTAGGCTCAGCCGCCGCTGGTTTTGCAGCTTCCACACTGGGCGGAACCACAGGCGGCGGCTCCACTTTCGGAGCGCTCTGCTCGCTTTTAGGCTCCGCGACCTCTGGTTTTGGCGCTTCAACATTGGGTTGAACAGCAGGGACTTCTTCAGCTTTGCTCGGCTTCTCATCGTCCGTATCAAGCGGAGCAGTACCGGGCGGCTTCGGGAGCGGTGCAGCCTCTGGTTCTTTGCCAGAGACTTGTACTGTTGTGGGGGGTAACTCGACTGCTGGACTCGATGTGGGTTCAACCGGAACGGTAACAGGGGGTTTTGCGGCGGGCACTTTTTCAGGAATCTGGAAAAACACCCGGATAACCATTTGCCCCAAACGGATTTCATCGCTGTCGTGCAAACGATAGGGGCGGTGTGCGCTCAGTCGTTGTCCATTTAGAAATGTGCCGTTGCTGCTTCCTAAATCCCACAGGTCAAGCGTTCTGTCATCCCCAAACCGGATGGCAGCATGGCGGCGGCTAACCCCCATACGGTAGCCCGCAAACGGCGTCAAATCCACATCAGGCATCGCGCCTGTTGCCGGATCACGCCGGCCAAAAATTGTTTCGTTTTTGGGTTTAAATACGATTGGTTCTGGGCTGCCTTCAATTTCGAGCCGGAGAGACGCCGCCTCATCAAAGGCAGCCATTCCCTGCACCTTAACATCGGTCAGGATGCTCGCATCGACTCCCAGTTTTGCCTTTTCGTCCTCAGAATCCAGCGATTTTGTATCAAGCGGCAGCCGGCCTATCAAGCTTGCGCCACAGTTCTCGCAAAAAACAATACCAGGTCGATTCTGATGTCCGCAGTTTGGACACTGTTGCATTCAGCACCCCCTACATCAACGGACACAATTGAGAGAATAGTTTTTCACTACACTGTCCCCAAAATCTTAGGCCAAGTTCGTCAAAAAAGCCAATTCAACATAGTTTAACTCTGTTTAATAATAGTAGCGCCAAACGTCAATTCCTGCGAATGATTGCATATAGGGAATCTGTCCGGGTTCCGATATAATAAATTTTAATATTGCTTGAACCATTTAACTTTCTTAAGAGTATTCTTTATTGAACGTTCACCGGAGAAACTCCATGTCCGAAGCTGAGATTAGTCCATCTGATGGCGAGTTAATAGCTCGTTTAAAAAGCGCCGACCTTGATGCCTTAGGGGTACTGTTTGAGCGCTATCGAATGCGAGTCTATCGAACCGCTTTGATGATTGTGCGCGATCCTGCTGTTGCTGAAGATATTCTACAGGACTGCTTCTTGAAAGTCTATGCAAATGCGCATCGGATTGATGCTGAGCGTCCCTTAGCACCCTGGCTGTACCGTGTAACGGTCAACCTCAGTTATACGTGGTTGTCACGGGGGCGAAATCGCCGCACCCCGATTGATCATGTATCCGATCATCTCGTCAGCCCTATGCGGCATGCGCCCGATCAAGTCACCGAACAATCGGAATTACGCCAGAATATTCGCAAAGCAATTAGTGAATTGAGCCTTGATCAGCGTGTCGTGGTGGTTCTCTATTACCTTAATAATCTGAGTTTGCAGGATATTGCTGAAATTCTCAACCTGCCGATTGGGACTGTCAAATCCCGGCTTTATTACGCTCGTGAAAATCTGCGTAACGCCCTCGGCCCCAATTTGAATTGGCTTCCTGAGGTTGCTCATGGCTATATCTAAGTTTTTGAGATCATTGCGGTTTACGCGTCAGCGTGAATTTGAACCAGATCCCGAATTGGATGATCTGATCCGTGATGTGCTGCGTGAGGATGCGCATGTGCCGCTTCCTGTTGGGTCTTGGGATCGCCTGCGCAAGAGTATTACGGATCGGAAGCCCATCAAAAGTTATGGTATGTGGATTCTGGATGAACCCCTGCGTGATCCGCCCAAGTCGCCACCGGGCACGTTGAATGAGCGCGAACTTGCCCTGGCGATGCGTCTCTATACAGATCGGCGCCACCTCCACACGCTGAAGATCAAAGAATCGTTGTGGAGCAACTGGGCACCCTCGTTTGCCATCCTGTTTAACTGGTAATTTTCCACCATGTTATAATGGTCGCCAGTGCTTTTTACCATAAGAAAGGTTACTGGCGTGTTACCTGAAATTGCTCGTTTGATCGATCACACTCTGCTCAAACCGGATGCAACTTGTGATCAGATTTTGAAACTCTGCGCTGAGGCGCGTCAATATCGTTTTGCCTCAGTCTGTGTCAATCCTACCTACGTAAAACTCTGCGCCGAACAACTCCATGATGTGCCCGATGTGAAAGTCTGCACGGTTATCGGCTTTCCGCTTGGGGCTACCCTGCCTGAAGTCAAAGCTTTTGAAGCCGAACAAGCTATCAAAAACGGGGCAACCGAAGTCGATATGGTGCAGAATGTTGGCGCGCTCAAATCTGGTGATCTCGCCGCTGTGCAGTCCGACATGGCAGCCGTTGTCAATATCGCCCACCAGCATGGCGCGCTCTGCAAAGTTATCCTGGAAACCGCCTCGCTGACTGACGAAGAAAAAGTCCACGCTTGCCAAATCGCTCAAGAGGTCGGCGCCGATTTTGTCAAAACTTCTACCGGATTCGGTTCAGGAGGCGCAACTGCTGCCGATATTGCCCTGATGCGCCGGGTGGTTGGGCCGAATATGGGTGTCAAAGCCTCGGGCGGCATCCGCACTTATGCCGATGTGCAGGCGATGGTGGCGGCGGGTGCCACTCGGATCGGTGCCAGCGCGGGTGTAAAGATTGTTGAAGAGGCGCGCGGGCAAGCCAATATCCCCGCCAGCGGCGACAATTATTAGTCGGAGCGGCGGGGAACAGCTTAGAGGATATCAGCGAAATTCTGCCCTCGTGCAGCGGCGCGTTCTATTTGCCACTCGCGCAAAGTCGCAGGCACCGGCTTGATCTCATCTTCTGGGCGGCGAACTAATTCGATTGCGCCCTGTTCGCAGTGCAGCACACATTGCCCACAGCCGACACAGCGCCGCTGTTCCACCGCCATTATGCCGGTCTCGTCCAGCGCCAGGGCATCAAACTGGCAGTAGTCAGCGCAGTTTTCGCAGCTTATACACAGATCAGCGTCAATCCGGCTGACAAATGCGGCTCGCGCGACCACATTCGCCATGCCCAGTTCGGCCACACCGCGCAAAATGCCACACGAACAGGTGCAGCAGTTACAAATATACCCGTTCTCCTCAGCCTGATGGTTGCCTACCGTATGCACCAGTCCGGCATCAGCCGCCATCCGCAGTGTTGCCAGGGCCTCTTCGTAAGTCAGTGCTCGCACATCATCCGCGTGATCAAACACGCCGGGTATGCTGCTGTAAATAAGGCACACCTCAATCGGATGTCCGCACGCCTCCCCAATCAAAGCCTTTTGTTGGCGGCAAATACAATCGATTACACCCCATGCCTTTGCCTGGCTGAGAATCGCCGCCGCGCTCTCGAAAGGCTGCACCTCAATCCCCACTGGGATCGTTTCTCCAATCGGAATCACGCGATGAAGCTGCGGTTCAACTTCCAAGACCTTCATGAAGGTGCGTTTGAAATAGGCTTCCACCAATTGCGCGAGAGTCTCATCAAGTGGGCGTTGATTTTCATAAAACCCCACGACAAAGGGCATCAGCGCATAACCTAATCCTGTGTCGATTTTTTTGACCTCAAGCAGCCCTTTTTTTGCCATATTCTTGAGCATCACCCGCAGCGTTTTAGGGTCTTCTCCCAGCGCGGTAGCGAGTTCTGCCGGAGTCTGCGCCGTGAGACTGAGTTTCGCAGCCAAGTCAGCTTCTTCGGGCGTAAAGAGATGCGCCAGCAGCGCTAATTCAATTCCATCATCAGTTGGCGGGAAACCATTAGGCAGCGTATCAAGCCGGATGGCTAACCGCCGGTAAGCATCATTAATCAAAATCTCGCCCATTCATCTTTCTCCTTAAAAAATTCAGTGTTATTGTACGCAAAATAGGGAAAATGAAAATTTCTTCTTGACTCTCACGTAACGTCATCCTTTATGATGTGGACCAGATGAGGGAACATGTACACAGTCAAGCAGCTTTCCAGGTTAGCCGGTGTGACGGTTCGCACCCTGCATTATTACGATGAAATTGGTTTGTTGGTGCCCTCCTCGGTAAGTGTTAATGGCTACCGTCACTATACCGATGAGGCGCTGCTCAAGCTCCAGCAAATCCTGTTTTTTCGAGAACTCGATTTCAGCCTGACTGAAATCAAAACGATCATGCAGCAGCCCGAATTCGATCTGCTGGCAGCCCTGCATCAGCATCGTCAGGCCTTGCACGACCGAATGAAGCGGCTCAGAACCCTCATCCAAACCGTAGACAGCACGATCTTTCATTTGACAGGTGAGGTTGAAATGAACAAGAAACAGTTATTTGCCGGTTTTTCAGCCGAAGAAGAACAACGTTATGCCGACGAAGCGCGCCAATTATACGACGAGAAAACTGTGAACGAGTCCTACCAGCTTTGGAACAGTTACTCAGCCGCGAAAAAGGATCAGATTAAAGCCGAAGGGTTGGCAATCTATACCGATCTGGCGGATCTCATCGCGCGTGCTCCTGCTGATCATGATGTCCAGCAAGTGATTGCGCGCTGGCACCAGCATATTCGTTACTTCTACGAGCCAACCGTTGAAATCCTGCGCGGTTTGGGACAACTCTATGTCGAGAACCCCGACTTTACCCGGAGCATCGGCGCGGTTCACCCCGATTTGCCCGAATTCATGCGTCAGGCGATCACGGTCTACTGTGATAACTTGGGCTAAGAATCATAACGAGCGGTGTGCGCCGCTCGTTATGCTGGTTATATGATCAGCCACCCATTTTTCAGGGCGGCTGATTTGTTTATGGGATTGGAGTGGGCAGGACCCATCCACCTGCTTCTTCGGTCGGTGTTGCCGGAACGTCAGTGGGGACATCCGTCACAGGAACATCGGTCGGGATGGCTGTCGGCACTACCCATGTATCCTCCGTCGGGGTGGGCGTACTGGGTACCGTATCGGACACCATTAGTTCATCCACCCACCAACCAAACGTTGTTTCATTGGCAGGAACAGCCCCCACCGTGTCAAGCCGGAAGCGGAGTTGGATCGTAGCGCCCCGGTACATGCTGAGATCGACCACGCGCTGCATCCATTCACCCGCCGCGACACCGATTTGAGCATCAAGCGGCAGCCAGGTGACACCGCCATCGACGCTGACATCCACGGCTGCCACGTCGCCGTTGGTAAGCGTCATTTTCTGCCAGAAGCTCAGTTGCGGTGTGGTTGCTGTGCCCAGGTTGATCTGATAGTTAGCCGTAAGTGTACTGCTTTGGTTGCGGGTCAGGGCTTCGACAAACCAACCGCTGCCGCTGTAGGCCGACTGCGTATCCGGTTGCCAACTGCCGCTTGCGACCCAGTTCGTTTCAAGGTTATCTGCAAATGGGATTACCTGAATGGATAGTTGATCGGCTGTCGTAGGTTCGTCAACCGTTTCAAGCGGAACATCAATCGAGTGCTGAATCGTGGGGGCCGGGGTCGGCTCAACGACGACAGCACTGGGGTTATCAACTGCAAAGGCATCAAACGCTACTGTACCATCAACCGCATAGACGCGCAGGGTATGGACACCTGGATTCAGGTAGCCGAGAGAGACTCGCGCCCCAAATACCGTATCGGATGAGGTGCTGTTGATGGTTTGCAGCAGAACGCCATCGACTTCAATAGCGAAAGTTCCCAGTGCCGGATGCTGGACATAGACCACATCCGCCTGGGTGCCTTCAAAGCTCAAAGCCAGGGCTTCGCCCGTCACACCGCTGCTGTAAAGATAGGTGCCGCCGCTCGCCGCATCGCTGTTGTAGGCTGTCCATGCGCCGTTCGGTTGAACTGTTGCATTTTCCGCCTCAATCGTCATGAGGGCGCTGGGTTGCGGTGCGCCTGCTACGGCATCAACGGTAACGCTCCAGATCGTGCTCCACGCGCTTCGATTACCAGCCGCATCATACGACCGGACGCGCCAGTAGTAGACCTTATCCGCCATAGCCGCAGGCGTATAAGTTGAATTGTTCGGGAACGCGCTCACATCAACCGGAGCGAATACGGCCGCCGAACTGATCTGAATTTCATAGTGGTGCGCCCCAGCTACATCATTCCAATCGAAAGTGGGTGTGCTGGTGGTGACAACCGATCCGCTGGCCGGGCTGGCTAAAGTGGGTACTCCAGGTTTGACGGTATCAATCGTAACCTTAAAGCCCGCGCTCCAATCCCCCCACAGCCCATCAGCACCCTGAGCCTGAACTCGCCAGTTGTACACGCCGTCCACCAGAGCTGTCGCTGGGGTATACAGGGTTGCTGCCGATGTGATGTTAATTTCTGGGCTGGCAAAGGTCGCTGTATTATCGACTTGCAGCCGGTAGCGGATGATCCCTGCCGCCGGATTCCAACTGAAGCTTGGCATCGTCTGGTTGGTTGCGCTGTTATCCACGGGCGACAGCGGGGTCACAACCGGTGTGGGAACCGCATTGATCCGGACATTCCAGGTCGCAGTCCATCCGCTGAAGTTGCCTGCCGCATCAAAGGTCCGGACGCGCCAGTAGTACAGCCCATCCGTCAACGCTTCACTCGGCGTGAATTCGGAAATACTCGTTTCTTCGTAGATATTCGGGCTTGGGAACGTCGCCGCGTTATCCAATTGGAATTCATAGTGATGCGCCTCAGCGACATCACCCCACTGGAACACAGGTGTGCCCGTGAGTTCAGTCGTACCATTTCCTGGTGTGCCCAAAACAGGTTTGACGGGCTTAGTCCGATCAGCGGTAAATTGACGGACAACGCTCCAATCGCTCCACAGACCGTCTACCGCCAGGGCACGCACACGCCACCAATAGTCTCCATTGGCTAACGCAGTCGTTTGGGTGTAGGTTGCCGCTGTGGGCTTCACCTTGATCTCAGGGCTGGCAAAACCAGCCGTATTGTCCACTTGTAGTTCATATCGTGTGGCACCCACATTGCTCCAGACAAACACATACTGTGTCTGGGCTGTTTCTAATCCATCCACCGGGAGCATCAGCGTCGGAATAGAAGCCGGAACCGCGTCAATGCGGAACGACAGGCTGGCGCTCCATGCGCTGTTATTGCCAGCATCATCATAGGCCCGCCCGCGCCAGTAATAAACACCATCGGTGAAAGTGCCGGGGTAAGGATAGGTGAGTGTTGTACGCGAGACAGTTTCCGGGCTGGCATAAGTGGCGTTGTCGTCAATCTGAATCTCGTAGTGATCCAGGTTGGCATCCACGACCGCCTGCCATTCAAACGTAGGATTATTGATATTCAGTGTTCCCGTTGGTCCGACAAGCGCCGGTACACCTGGAGCAACCGTATCAATGTCGAATGTCCACACCGGACTCCACGCACCCCACACCCCGTCATCCTGATCTTTGGCCTGCACGCGCCATGAATAAGTCGCATTCGGCAGGACAACCGTGGATGTGTAATTGAGTGTTGTCACCAGTACATTGATGGCTGGCGAACCGAAAGCCGGATCATTATCCACTTGCAGACGATACTGGTTTGCATCCGCCGTCACGTTCCAAGAGAACACGGGCTTTGTCACTTTCGTGCGCAGCCCATTAGCCGGTGCCGCCAGCGTCGGGACATTCGTCGGATCAGCATCCACGCGCACCATCCAGATGGTACTCCATGCGCTGGCGTTTCCCGCCACGTCATACGCCCGCACACGCCAGTAGTACAGGTTATCCGGGTAGGGCGTTCCGGTTGCCGTGTAGGTCGAGGGAACCGGCGAGCCGCTGCTGATCGGGCTGGCAAATGTGCTGTCGTTATCTACCTGAATCTCATAATGATCCAGGTCCGCATCGGCCACATCGCCCCAATCGAATGTCGGCAGGTTGCTGACGATGATCTCCCCGTTGCCGGGCGTACCGAGAACCGGAATCGCCGGAGCAACTGTGTCCACCGTGACCGTCCACACCGGACTCCACGCACCCCACACCCCATCATCTTTATCTTTGGCCTGCACGCGCCACGAGTAAGTTGCATTCGGCAGGACAACGGTCGGGGTATAGTTGAGTGTTGTTACCAGGACATTGATGGCTGGCGAACCAAAAGCCGGATCATCATCCACTTGTAGCCGGTACTGGTTTGCATCCGCCGTCACGTTCCAGGAGAACACGGGCTTTGTCACTTTCGTGCGCAGCCCATTAGCCGGTGCCGCCAGCG
>CAYYNB010000028.1:0-16548 GCA_964472565.1 uncultured Anaerolineaceae bacterium | reverse complement strand
GTCGGCAGGTTGCTGACGATGATCTCCCCGTTGCCGGGCGTACCGAGAACCGGAACCGCCGGAGCAACCGTGTCCACCGTGAATGACCGGACGATACTCCAATCACCCCAGAGGCCGTCTACCGAGTCTTTTGTTTGTACACGCCAATAATAAACACCATCCGCCAGCGCCGTAGTCGGCTTGTAGGTAGCCGTCGTCACCAGCGCATCCGCCACGAGCGTACCAAACAGATTATCCGTCGCAATTTGAATCTTATACTGCGCCGCACGTGCCGAAGTCCATGTGAACTGTGGAGTTTTGACTTTGACGAACGCCAGATCCGCCGGTGCAGTTAAGGTTGGGATACTGGTTGGATCCGCGTTGACCCGGACCTTCCAGGCCGCGCTCCATGTCCCTCGGTTGCCCGCCAGGTCATATGAGCGGAGTCGCCACGAAAAGACCATCTCACCCAGCGGCGCAGCAGGCGTATAGCTGGTTGCGCCTATGACTGTGAACGTACCAACCGGGCTGCTGAAATCAGCGTTATTGTCAATCTGGATGTCATACTTGACTGCATCAGCTACAGCGCTCCACGTGAATTCAGGCGTAGCGATGAGCACCGTCCCGTTGTTGGCCGGGCCAGATTGTGTTGGGGCAACCGGAGCAACTGTGTCCACTGTGAATATCCAGTTTTCGGTGCTCCATTCGCTCCACATGCCGTCCAGCGCCGCGCGTGCTCTGACACGCCAGTAATACACGCCGTCTGTCAAAACGGCAGTGGGAGTGTAGGTCGCGGTTGTAACGGTTGCACTGATCGCCAGCGTGCTGAAGTCGGCCAGTTTGGAAGCTTGGATCGTATATTGTGATGCCCCGGCTATCGCGCTCCAGGTAAATGTCGGGGTGTTATCTTTGGTGAAGAAATTATTCGTCGGTGTAGTGAGTGTTGGCACAACCGTTGGAACCGCGTTAACCTGAACGCGCCACACCGTTGACCATGCGCTCTTATTCCCCGCCACATCCACTGACCGGACGCGCCAGTAGTAACGTGTATCCGCCAATCCCGTCACCGGAGTATAAATGGATGGCACAACCGGGACGTTAATTTCAGGGCTGGAAAAGTCAGAGACATTATCGACCTGCAAAACATAATGATCGAGATCAATGTCTGAAACACTGTTCCAGTCAAAAGTAGGTTTGTCTGTAGTTTCTGGCGTGCCATTGTTCGGCGGCAAACTCAGCGTGGGAACGGCGGGCGCTGTTGTATCAATTATGACCGACCACGGAAAACTCCACGCGCCCCAGTAGTTCGCGCTGTTTTTGGCCTGAATCCGCCAGTAATAGGTCGTGCCGCTTGTGAGCGCCACAGTGGAAGTATAAGTTGTGCCTGTGGCCGTCGTCGAAACTGCCGTGCTGGAAAAATCAGAGTTGTTGTCAATTTGAATCCGGTACCCGGCTGCCCCCGAAACGGCATTCCACGTAAAAGTGGGGAGCGTCGTTGTAACCGTCGCGCCATCGGCAGGGCTGGCAAGCACCGGAGTCACAGTCGCATCCGAACTGTAAATGCTCCATAGATCGTTAACTTGAACCCCATGCGCTGGGGTGAAGGTCCGTACCGCGAAGAAATAGAATTTGGTGGACAGCAGTCCGCTGATCGTGCAGTTTGTGTCAGTTTTTGAACCGGAAATGCACCCCAGGGTATAAGGACCGCCCGAAGTTATGCTGTATCCAACTTCGTAATATCCCCCATCCCCTGTATAGGCGATAGGGAGCCACGACACTTCGACGCTGGTACCTGAAAGCGGGATCGCCTGCGTCCCAATGGGCGGGATTGTTTGTGTCTGTGCCCAATTCGCATCTTTGCTGTTGAGAAAAGCCACCAACAGGGGATCCAATGCGGTCAGTTTGTTATATCCAATATCCGTATTTGAAGAACTCAGGTTAACCAGATTCCTGAATTGGATCGGTACATTTCCGCCGAGTTGGTTGCTGCTCAGATTGAGCGCTGTCAGGCTGGTGAGATTGCCTAGCGAGGACGGAATAATGCCGCCGAGCTGATTGTTATGAAGCGCGAGGCTGGTCAGACTGGTCAGGCTGCCAATTTCGGTAGGAATACTGCCTGTTAAGTTATTCCCCGCAAGGCTGATCGCGGTTACACGTCCGCCGCTCACCGTGACACCTTGCCATGTGCTAGGAGAATTGTTTCCCCAGTTCGTATGGCTGCTCCAACTATCACCATTTGTACTGTTATAGAGGGCGATTAAAGCTTGGCACTCGGCCAGTGGAATTTCAGCCACCGATCCACAGATCGCGCTGTCCAGTGCAGCATACGAAACGGGCGGGAAAAGAACCATCATCAATAAAAGAAGTGAAGGTATTAGAAATAAAAACCTTCTGAGCATCGATTTTCTCCCCTTTATATTTTGACCATGCAAAATTAATTATATTATACTTTTATATTCTCATTCAATCTTCTCGATTTTTCTATATAAGAATATTAATTTATAAATTTTTAATCGTATCTCACTCATTATCTGTTCGTTATAAATCAATTTGCAGATCATCCATGCCAGGATTCAAACATCGGTGTAAGATAAGAAGAGAATCTTTGCCGGGGAAGGGGAAAATGGTGTCTGAAAAACAACCGCTTTTGGAACGTTTTAAATATCCCATTTTTTTGCTGATCGTTGTTGCACTTATGGCGGGTATAGCCGCCCTCTTGCTCAATCGCCCCGATCCCACAGTCATCACTGTCTTACCTCCCGAACCAACCGTGATTCCATCGATCACGTTTACACCTGCGCCTTCTCCCACCCCCGGCCCCTATCTTGTGTATGTGACAGGCGCAGTTGCCAGTCCTGGTTTGTTAGTCACCCTCGAATATGGCAGCCGCGTGGTGCATGCGCTCGATGCGGTGGGCGGCCCTGCCGAAGACGCTGATCTGGATCGTGTGAATTTGGCCCAGCTTGTTGAAGATGGTGATCAAATTACGGTTCCCACGCGCGCGGGTTCCGCAGTTGTGTCAACCGCCGTTATCCGCATTGTGACCGCCACACCGGGGAATTACACCATCTATGTCACAGGCGAAGTTATACATCCCCAGTCTCTGGTCTCGGTTCCCATTGGTAGTCTGGTCCAGGATGCGATTGATGCGGCAGGCGGCGCAACAGATAATGCTGATCTGTCTCAGTTGAATCTAAGTCAGCGCCTGAATGATGGGGATCTGGTCTATGTACCCTCGTTAGCGGAACAGGCGGATGCGGTAATAACCCCCACGCCCAATCATCCGCCGCTGGTCCATATCAATTATGCAACCGTTGAAGAACTGGATGCACTGCCGGGTATTGGCCCATCCTTAGCTCAGGCCATTATCGACTATCGCACCCAAAACGGGCCATTTACCAGTATCGACGAATTGGATAATGTCCCTGGTATTGGCCCGTCTAAGTTAGACACCATTCGTGACTTGATTGTTATTGATTGAGGTATTGAACCGCCAGCACATCAGTCCAGCGCCATCCCGTATACGGGCGGGGTAATGCCACGTTGCTCAGAATACGCTTGGGCGGTTCGCCTGTTGTCAGCGATACCAGCCATAACTCACACATGTCGCTGTTGCTGCTCGTCGTGGTCAGTTGGCGCAACACAAACAGATGCTCGACTCCCGCCCAATACACCGATTTTTCAGTTGCGCCTTCGGGCAGTTCAATCGCGTGCAGCGTGCCTTCTTGCGGCGAAAACAGAAAGAGTCCTTTTCCTTCAGCCTGTCCTGTCGCCGCATAAGCCATCCATGCCCCATTCGATGACCATTGAACGGCTTGCGGCCAGGGCATTTCACTAGGCATCGCATAGGCTTCATCATCACTCAGGTTAACCGTCCACAGTTGGTTCTGCCGCACCACCAGCGTGATATCCTGTGCATTGATCGGCCAAATGAGTTGGGTTCCCTGCGCCACCGAATTACCCTCAACGCGTTGCAGTCGATGCGTATTGATCTCCACTTGATACAACGCTGAGGTTTGTCCATCTTGAGTAACATTCCAAACCAACAGCGTGCTGTCATTATTAAGCCACGCCGCCGGAGCCAGCAGCAGTTCGTTCGGGCGTGGATTTCGCGCTACTTCCACGCGATACCCGCTTGTTAACATAACCCGCCAGATTCCGTTCTGCGCGGCGAAAGCGATCTGTTGGCTGTCGCTTGACCAGACGGGCGTTCCCCAGACATCTTCTTGTACAGGAGCCATGACGCGGTTCGTTTGGGATACTGCGTCAAACACAGCAAGTTGCCCGTTGCCATCCGTATAAGCGAGCGCCTGTCCATTTGGCGACCAGACCCAATTAGCAGTCTCTTCAACCGCCACCCGGAAGTGTTTCCCCCCGCTGCGCACCTCGACCACATGCAGCGCGCCCCCTTGTAGGAAGGCAACCCACTTACCATCCGGTGCAAATTGCAGTTGGCGCGGCATGGTAATTTCGTCCAGTTGAGTGACAATCTGTGACCGTCCATCTCCCAGCGACAGCAGCACCAATCCATGCTCCGACACCGCCGCGACCATCACCGGGGGTCCCTCATAACGGCGCGCCACCGCCAGATTTCGCATTGTTGTGGCATCAGCCCCCGGCAGAATCACCATAAACGCCACAATCAACAGGGCGATCATCACGGCGAAGGGAATATTTGGCCCAAATTGTTGGAGGCGGAATGAAAAGCTGAGTCGGTGCGGCGGTTTATGCCATCCTGTCGAAATGGAGTCAAAACTGAGGTTAGGACTCGGTTCAGCTCCATCCAGCTCGTTTTCCAGTTCATTTTTGACCCGGCGGCAGAAAGTCTCAATTTCGGCTGCCATGGCGCGGCAGGAAAAACAAACAGCCAGATGCTGCCGAATCGCTTGTTCCTCGTCCGGCAGAAGCTGGCCTAATACATATTCCTCTAAAATGAACTCATCATAATGCGATTCGTTCAGCGGATGGTTTCCGTTGCCAACCATCGGACCTGTTCGTCTCCCAACTGGGCACGAAGTTTTTCTATCGCTAGGCGCAATCGAGATCGCGCCGTGTTCAGAGAGCAGCCCATTATCTCTCCCATCTCTTTATACGTACAATCGGCATAAAAACGCAACACGATTGCTTCGCGGAGCTTGGGGCTGAGCTGGCTCAAGGCTTTGTCTAAACCGCCCTCAACTTCCCGCTGCATGGTGTAAGCTTCGGGGCCGGGTTGGTGATCCCGAATCTGGTTTCCCATCCCCAGCCACTGGGCCAACGAAATGCTTGGCAGTAATTTGCGACGACGTTTATCGCGGGCGCGGCTCACCGTAATGGTATGCAGCCAGGTGCTGAAACTACTAAGTTCGCATTTGTAACGTTGAATGTTTAACAAAGCATAAGTTAAAGCATCCTGGGCCACTTCTTCAGCATCCGAAGTATCGCCCAAAAGCCCTAAGGCCAAACGGTAGGTTCGCAGTTGGTAAACGTCAAAAAGCTGCCTTGCAGCACGCTCATCGCCACCCTGTGCCCGTTCAATCAGAGGAACGTCGTCCATAGGTTCTATCCAGTTGTCTCGGATTTCTTTTATTGCCCTATGTATGATACGCGGTAACGGATGAAATTGTTCACTACTTGATCAAAATAGCAAGGTCAGTTGTCATTTTTGCGTTAGTTCATATATCGCCGCCGCTGCCGTGCCACAGAACATCAGTCCCATGATCACCACCAGCCCGCACATAATGATATTTTTACCCAGGCGCAAAAAAGATGTCACAATGACCCAGGCCCCAATCAGCATGAACCCGCCCACGCCCAAACACAGACTCTGCGCGAGCGTTAATCCCCAGGGCATGACTTCGTTTAAGTCCATGTGGTCCGAACGCCTCCTCGGTAAGGGCTGTGAGCGATCCGCCCGCGTTTCACAACTGTTTGGGCCAGATTTGTCCCAAAACGGTAACTCAAGTGGGAATAACTGGGGACGTTCCAAATCACCAAATCGCCCAGTTTGCCCACTTCCAGGCTCCCCACCAGATGTCCGCGCCCCACCGCATACGCCGCGTTGATCGTCGCTGCCGCCAGTGCCTGCCCCGGAGTTAGCCGCAAATAACGAGTGGCGAGCGCCATCACCAACTGCATATTTTCGTTCCACGCTGTGCCGGGGTTACAGTCCGTCGCAATCGCCAGTGCCGCTCCCGCCTCTAAAAATCGTTTGGCGGGTGTGTATTGGGTCTGTGCCAACCCAAACGGCGTCGGTGGCAGCGCCACAACCACCGTATCTGAGGCCCCCAGCGCTCTTATATCAGCCTCCGGCGTCATCACCACGTGATCTGCCGACACTGCGCCGAGTTCAGCCGCCAATGCTGCCCCCCCCAGCGCCTCGAATTCATCCACATGGACCTTGAGCGCCATCCCATGTTTTTTAGCCGCTTCCAGAATCCGCCGGGTTTGCGCCAGGTCAAACGCCCCAACCTCGCAGAACACATCACAAAATAGCGCCTCCGGCCAGTGTTCAGTGCGCCAATTGGCAACCGCCGGCAGCATCTCGTTGATCAGCAGATCAACATATCCCTCTGGATTTTCCGCATATTCCGGCGGGACTGCATGCGCGCCCAAAAATGTCGGCACCAGATCCACCGGATGCTCCATATCCAGCAGCGCGATGGCATTCAGCATCATCAGTTCGGTGCGCGTGTCCAGTCCGTAGCCGGTTTTGGCCTCAACCGTCGTCGTGCCATGCGCCAGCATCGTATCCAGCCGGACCTTCGCCTGTTCGATCAGCGTGTTGACATCGGCGGCCCGCGTTTGTTTCACCGTTCGATTAATCCCGCCGCCTGCCGCCATAATGTCTTGATACGTGGCCCCGGCGAGCCGCTGTTCAAATTCATCCGCTCGATCTCCGGCCCACACCAGATGCGTGTGTGGATCGACCAATCCCGGCGTAACCAGCCGCCCGCCTGCATTCAGCGCGGTTATCCCCTCGTAGGCGTCGCAAATTTCCGCATCCGGTCCAATCGCCTCAATTGCGCCCCGGTGAATGGCAATCGCCGCGTTTTCCAGCAGTCCCAAATCCCCCAAATGTGGCCCGCGCTGTGGCCCGCTTTCGTGTGCCGGGATTGTACAAAGCTGGCCGATATGATGAACAAGAAGATCAATAGGTTCTTTCATAAGCTCTCTAAATTTAGCTCTAATAAAAAAGCAGAGATAGTATTTCCTAACTGTATACCGAAACATCCCTAGAGGCTACTATGCAGTTTGACATTCTTACCCTGTTCCCGACCATGTTTGAGGGGCCGCTCACCGAAAGTATTCTCAAGCGCGCCCAGGAGAAGAATCTCCTGACCATCCGCTTTCACAATATCCGTGATTACACCACCGACAAGCACCACACGGTGGACGACACCCCCTATGGTGGGGGCGGCGGTATGGTGATGATGCCGGGGCCGTTAGTATCCGCTGTCGAAGAGGTGCGCGGCGCAGACACCCAAACCCCGGTGATATTGCTCACTCCCCAGGGCCGCGTTTTTACCCAGCAAGTTGCCCAGGAACTCGCCCAGCATCCCCGCCTGATCCTGGTCTGTGGCCGTTACGAAGGGTTTGATGAGCGGGTGCGCCAGATCGTCGCTACCGACGAAATCAGCATCGGTGATTTTGTGCTCACCGGAGGCGAAATCCCCGCCATGATCATTGTCGATGCTATCTCCCGCCTGATCCCCGGCGTGTTAGGGGCCATGTGGGGCGCGGAGGAAGACTCACACGCCACCGGACTGCTTGAATATCCTCATTACACCCGCCCGCCCGAATTTCGCGGCTTAACCGTGCCGGAAGTTTTGATCAGCGGCCATCACGAAGTGGTAGCCAAGTGGCGGCGCAAAGAAGCCATTCGCCGCACATGGTTGCGCCGCCCCGATATGCTGCTGCACATCGATCTCACCGAAGAAGAACGCTGGTTTTTGCTCGAACTCGCTGAAAAACAAATAACCGGATTCTGAACCGAATCCGGTTATCGAATTGTCGGGGCATCACCTGCCCCGCTTTTCCCCCTGACTATTCTTCTGTTTCTGCTGCCGGAGTCACCGTAAACAGCGATCCCGCGCTCCGTCCGAAAACTTCAGGGAAGTAGAACGCATACCCATGACTGGGCATCGTCTGGAATTCACCCGGAATGCTCGCCCGGACTTGATAGGTGTAAACGTAGGTGCCGTCCGGCAGGAAATCCGCGTACAGGTTCACCTGTTCATCGCGCATTTCGGTATGATCAAACAACCACCAGCCCCACCACCAGTACGGATCATAAGCCAGATCAATCGTGGGTGTTTCGGTTAGTTGGCTGGTCGTCAGCAGGGATGTATCCAGTGGTTCCGTTCCGGCGGGGATCGGGTCTTCCAGCACAAAGTAGTAGATGTCCTGCGGCAGCGTCATCGTGACTCGCACCGTGATTACATCGCCAACCTGAGCGTGATCAATCGGTACCCCCGGTTTATCGGCGAGATAGTATTCCCGCTGCACCGTTAGCCCTCGGCTGATCGGTTTGACCTCGGCGGCAGGCAGCCGGACGTTCAGATGAGCCGTGTAGTACATCACACCGTCGCCTTCACCGCGCACCAGTGTGAGACGGTTAACTTCATCCAGCAGCAGGTCTTTCACTTCAACCCGCAGCACCTGTCCTTCTCGGACATTATCCGGCGTAACCTGCCCGGTCTGGAGTTCATTGTGATTGAGCGCCACCGCATACTCATAGTTACCATGCAGTTCGCCAGTGGACACCATCCAATCGGTGAGCGCCATCACACCCCAGGCATTTTCTTGGGTCGTTTCCCAGTGATCGCCCTTTCGCGCCACCATCAGCCACCGCACCACGTTAGGCAGCAGATCGTAATCCGGCTGGACGCGGGTGAGTGCTGCGAGAGCAATAGCCGTTGTGCGGGTATCGCTGCTCCAGTTCCACCAGTCCATCGCTTTTTCTTCCCAGTGTGCGCCCGTCGCTGACAGAATCGCGCCGGTTTGCAAATCACTGGTCAGTTGAGCGACTGCCGCGTTACCTGGATCAAGCTCATGATACGCCATCAGCAGGAACGACAGTGCCCAGTAATCCATTTCGAGCCGCTGATCCAGCAGCACATCGAGATCGCTCTGGGTCGCATATCCGCCCCGCGCAAAAATGTAGACATAGAACGCCTGGCGGTTCAATTCCCAGGTCGGTGTATCAATGTCGGGCCGGATAAAGTGCGTGCGGACAAAGTTAATTGCCCGGTCCAGCATGGTCTGGTCAAAATCAAACCCCGCGTTGCGCACTTCGATCAATCCCAGCGCGGCATAAGCGGTGATGTAGGGGTTGCTTTCCATGAAGCCAAACCAGCCCCACCCACCATCAGGATTCTGTTCATTCGCCAGTTTTTTCAGCGCCTGGTCCAACACGCCGCGCAGATTCGCTTCCAGGTCAGCATCCTCAATGCCCAGGTCTTTCAACGCCTTAAAGGTCATCACGTTCGGCAGGAAGCGGCTGATCGTCTGTTCAATACATTCGTGCGGGAACTTCTCCAGGTAATCCAGTGCGTCAACCGTTGTGGCGGCCAGCGATGGATCAACATGAATCACCAGCTCACCCCGCCTTGTATCCAGGTGTGGCGGCAGGCTGATCGCTTCCGTCCGTGCGCCTTCTTCTCGCAGAACGCCGCCGGTTCCAACGGTATCCGGTGCCGTATAGCGGTACACTGGAATCGTGCCATCCGGCCCGGTAGCCAGTGTCGGTTTGGTGGCGTCCGAATACCCGTTTTCTCCGATAGCATAAAACGTCAAGTCAGCGTATTCGACATCCTCGACTACCGCCCACCATTCAACGCGGGCACGGCTACCGGCTTCAATCGTAATCGTCTGTGTGGCGTCGCTTTGCAGCGTGACACCGCTGGCTTCCAGGGTTGCCTGGACCGTCTGCGGCGCGTCCGTGTTATTGTTGATCACGCTGGCAAGTGCCACCCGGTCCCCGACCACCATAAAGCGGGGGGCTACTGGGCGTGTCAGCAGGGGCAGCGTCGCCATAACATCCTGTTCGCCGTCGCCAACCAGCGTATTGGTGGTCAACCCGCGCGCATCAACATGCCATGTGGTCAGGTTATCGGGCAGATCAACCGTAACCGTCGCCTTTCCGCTTGCATCCGTGACAATGCTGGGTGCCCACAGCGGCGTCTGTTGGAAATCTTCACGCACGGTGACTTCCGTTGTGCTGGGGCCGCCCCCGGTATCCGCCATCGCCACTCCAGGTGCCATCGTGGGCGTTGCTGCCATCGGCATCGCGGCCTGGTTGACCACCATACCGTCAGCCGCAAACTCTTCTTGGGCTTTGTCACGATTTCTCAGAATCTCATCCGTCATCACATCCAGCAGCGATGACAGCGCAACCTCGGTGTACACATAGTTATACTGGTATCCGTAGAAGCTTTCTTCCAGTGTCCCGCTGTTAGGCGGCATCAGCGACAGAATCGCCTGATCTGTAACAGTCACGCCCACTTCCGCGCTGACCGGTTCCCCATGTGCATCCGTCGTCTGGACATCCAGTGTAACGGTTTCACCCGGTTGGGCGCGTGTCGTCGATGGCGTAACCACCACTTGCAGCCGCTGGTTTACCGGTTCTACTGTGAGCGAAATCATTCCCGTGCGGTACGCCGGGTTAAGGTTTTCCTCATCCGTGCCTTTCACCAGCACAAAGGACACATACACCGTCGGGACGTGTGTCTCTGTGATCGGCAGTTGGTACACCAGTGATGATCCTTCCACCTGCCGCACTTCATACTGCTGGATTCCCGCGCGTTCGACGCTCACCAGCACATACGATGTACCCGTGAACGGAATCGGGACTAGAATTTCAGCGGTATCACCGGGCTGGTAGCTGTCCTTATCCGCGATAGGCTGAATAGTGTCGCTGGGTTCGCCCCACCAGACCGAATTTTCGCCCGTCACCCAAAAACTGAACGAAGCCCCATTTTCACGTTCGCGTTCGTCCATAGCCGACGCGCGAATTCGGTAGATTCCAGCTTGCGGCGGAGTGAAGGTATAGTGTGCAGTCCCATCATCCTCGGTGGTGACAGTGCCTGTTTCAACCGGAATTTCCTTGCGTTCCCAGGTATATTGTCCGAATTGTCCCTCAATCGGGATGCGCTCCCACCGGATTTCGATCACGCTGATGTCAATCTTCTTCCCGGCGATGGCGGCGCTGTCGGGCGTCACCGCGATCAGATCAACCTCAAACGGCGTCTTTTCGCGCCCAAAGTAACGATTCGACTTCAACCCGACATAAATGTTCGCCGGATGTGCCATCACCGCAGTGCGCCCGCTGATATACTGGCCGCTTTCGTCGGTGACAGTCCCCTCAATTGAAATCATCATCGGGCGTTTAGACGGTGCACGCGTGTTTTCCAGGTTAACAATAACTTGGCCGTTTGCATCCGTGTTCGCCTGACCATACCCCAGGTCATAGTAGGAGAAGTAGTCTTGCGTTTCGTCTTCAAAGTCATAGCGCCCCGGTCCGCTATAGGTAAAGTATGCCACTTCGCCGCGTGCATTCCATTGCATGGGCGCGCCGCTGACCGCCCCCCCGAAATAATACGAGGCCGTCGTGATCGCTTTGATCGCTTCGCCCTGAATGATCGCCTCGTTATCCGCCGCCACTTCCAGCTTATATTCCGGCACGCGGAACTCAGCCACCGTAAAGCTTACCTGTCCGTCATACTCGTTTTTGTACCGGACTGTGATCGTTCCCTGCCCAATCTGCGCATCTTCCGGCAGCACCAGCTCGCCGCTGAATGTGCCGAATTCGGTCAGCGCCACATCCTGATCGAACAGGTACTGTCCGCTCCAGTTAATATCAATCTGGACATGCACCATTTCCGCCGTCGGCACCGCGTAGCTCATATCGCTGCGATCCCGCACAACACCCCGGAAATACACCGTTTGCCCCGGACGGTAAATCGGGCGGTCCGTGTATAGATAGGTCAGCACATCCGGGTTAGTCGGTTCGTTCCACGACAGCCAGACGCCGTAATCCGTCGCGCTCTGCGCCACCGCGTAGATGAAGGTATCCCCGTTGTACTGCACGTCCATCGGCAGCTTGGCAATACCCTGCTCATCCGTCGTCCCGCTGATAAAAGCGCGCCCATCTTTTGTAAATAGCGTCACCGTTGTGCCAACAATCGGCGCGCCGCTCTGCAGGTCCGTCACCCAGATCAGCGTCTCTTTTTCCGCCCGTTTGACGGTCACGTTCGCCGTCACCACGCCCAGCGCCATCGTTTGCGTGTAATCGTTGCCGGGTAATCGCGCCTCCAGGTAATACACCCCGGTGGGCAGTTGTCCGCCGTTTTCCGACGCCAGCAGCACTTCATCGATCCCATATTGGGTTGGGCCGCCATCCAACTCTTCGGTCCAATCCCGCACCAGCACCGCCGTTTGCAGGTAATTGCTGCCGTCGTAGTAGTAGCCCTGCATCGTTTGCCCAACCGACTCGGCTGGCATCTGGTACAGCTTGAAACTCACGCTGGGCTTAGCAGTCACGCTCATCGCCATGCGTGTATTTTCCCGGTACGCATTGGTGATCATGAATTGCCCGCTGGCTGGCATCGATGCCCAGGGTTCAATCACCCCGGTGCGAAACGTGAACGTATAGTCCGTCTCAATAGGATTACCGTAAATATCCTCTGCACCCTTGCGGAATGTAATGGTGTAGGTTGTATCGGGCTGGGTGGCAAAATTCATATAGAACGAGTCGGTGCCGTAAACAACCGGTTCCCACTCAACTCCTGCCGGTTCCAGAATCTCAGCTTTACCTTCGAAGGTTTCGGTGTTCATGGGTGACTTAAAATAGATCGTCACCCCACTGCCCGGCGATATGTTAGTTTCGCCGTTACGCGGATAAGTGTCCGAAATGCCCGGATACGGCACCGTGTAAAACGCATAGTTAATGCCTTGTTCCAGGCTGGCATCGCCGGTTGCGCTTTTCGCGCCCGGAGCCACAATGAGCGTATAAGTCGCGTCAATATGCAGATAGCCATCCGGCTTAAAGGTCAGTGTTTGGCCGTTATTCTGCCATTCGAACTTGCCCGCGACAGGTTCACCGTTATAGATCAAGCTGAAAGCACCTTCCGTGCTGGCCGTATCCATCGGCTGGCTGAATTGGACGGACATCATCGCATCCAGCAGAACATTCGACTGGCTGTCATAGGGCGACACATTCAGAATTTCCGGCGGCAGCGTTTTGAACTGCCACGAGTACGTTTCATCCAGTGTGGACCCGGTGACATCCGTCAACCCCGCCGGAATGCTGACCGTATACGTTTGTCCACCCGCCAGCGGGTTACGCGGCGTGAACACATAGATCGATGTATTCAGCCATTCCCCCGTACCTTCCACTTCCGGCGAAATCGTCAGCGGACGGGGCAGATCAGCCTGCTGTTCCGTCGATACCAGCGGCACCACCGGGCGGTTGAACGACACCGTGATCGTCGCGTTCGCCGCCACCCCCACCGCATCCGGCGCGGGCACCACCGCCGCCACGTTTAAGTAGCCAATCGTTTGTACGAAAAAGTCGTAAGTTTCTTCCAGTGTTTGGCCGTTCGTTGCTTTAGCTTCAGTGCCGATACTAATTTCATATCGGGTCGCCCGTTGCCATCCACCGTCGGGAAGGTAATTGAGCGTCTGATCATCGGCCCACGTAAATTGACCGGATATGGCAGGCTCAATTTGCCATGCTGCCTCGACACTCGCGGCGTCCATGGCCTCATCAAACGTAATAGTGATAGCCTGATCTGCCGGGACTTCTTCTCCCGGATACGGCCACACATCGATCACATGCGGCGGGTATTGGTCTTCACTATCCTGAGCAAACGTGCTGCTCACCAGGATCAGTGCTGCCACCACCACACCAAGTAAACAGCTTCTTAAGGTGATGCGTCTCACGGCTCACTCCTCAGAAAAATAACGGAAATCTATGCTTAGGACGTATGCTTGCGCCGAACAGTTCCCATTATGCGGGAAATACAGATATTTCGACAACCGCGCCCAAACTCGCCATAATTTCCATTAAACCTTCATGAATTGCCTCGGCGGAATCCTTGAAGAAATCCGCCCCACCCAAACGAGGAGAGCAACAGGTGAATCCATCGGAACAACGGATCGCTGAAGGCATTTTATTCACTGACTTTTACCAGTTATCGATGGCTCAGCTCTATTTTCGGGCGGGCCTGCACGAAAAAGAGGTACAGTTCGATCACTTTTTCCGCAGCTATCCCGACTACGGCGCGCACAAAGCGGGCTATTGCATCACTGCCGGGCTGGAATGGCTGCTGAACTGGATGAACAAGGCCCGTTTCGAGGACAGTGATATTGACTATCTCCGCGCCATGCGCAACCGCAGCGGAGATCGGATTTTTGATGACGACTTTTTGCGTTGGCTGCGTCAAAATGGCACCTTCGACAGCCTGACTATCCACGCCATCCCCGAAGGCCGGGTAGTTCACCCCAACGTCCCTCTGACCGTTGTGCAGGGGCCGGTTATTATGGCCCAGATTCTCGAAACCGCTCTTCTCAACCAGTTGAACTATCAAACGCTGATCGCCACTAAAGCCTGCCGGATGCACTACAGCGGGCGCGGGCGGCTGCTGATGGAATTCGGCATGCGGCGCGGCCAGGGCACCGGGGCCAACGCAGGCGCGCGGGCGGCGCTGATCGGCGGGGCCGACTTTACATCAAATGTGGGGGTGTCACGCATCTTAGGCTATCCCCCCAAAGGCACCCATGCCCACAGCATGGTTCAAATCTACATGGCGCTGGGTATGGGCGAATTAGGTGCATTCCGGGCCTACGCCGATGTTTATCCCGATGACTGCCTGCTGCTCGTCGATACCATCAATTCCCTTGAAAGCGGCATCCCCAACGCGATCACCGTTTTCCACGAATTGCGGCAAAAAGGTCATGAACCCGTCGGCATCCGCCTGGACTCCGGCGACTTGGCCTATCTCAGTATCCAGGCTGCGAAAATGCTGGATGACGCCGGATTCCCTAACACCACCATTGTTTTGTCGAACAACCTGGACGAATTGGTAATCTGGCAGGTCATCACCCAGATCAAGGATGAAGCGCCGCGTTGGGGCGTCGATCCCGATAGGTTAATCGCGCGGCTGGCCTATGGTGTTGGTACCCGGCTGGTCACATCGTGGGGCGAACCCGCGCTCGGCGGCGTCTACAAATTAGTCGCCGTCTGTGATAGCAACCAGTGGAAACCCGCTATCAAAATCTCCGAATCCGCCGACAAAACGCCCAATCCCGGCCATAAATTGGCGTGGCGCGTTTATGACCGTCGTGGGATCGCCACTGCGGACCTCATGGGCGTTGAAACGGACCAACCGGGCGCAATGGATCGTATTGTTTTGCGCCATCCCTCCGATCACACCAAATATCGCGTGTTGGATCGCCAGGATATATCCGAAGTCGAGCCGCTGTTAGTGGAAATCATGCGCGAAGGTCGGCTGGTTTACGATCTCCCATCGATTGAAGACATCCGCGCCCGCCGTAAGGCCGACATGGATCGCCTTGATCCCGGTGTCAAGCGGCTTATCAACCCCCATATCTATCATGTTTCTCTCACTGATCAGCTTTGGAAAGTCAAGCAGGACTTGATCGCGTCCATCAGCGGCCAGTAAATCTGGACGTGGAAAATAGCCGGTTCGTAGGGGGCAAACCTGCCCAATTGGTGTCAACTTAAGCCGTTTTTCGGCGGAAAACATCCGGCCATTTTTGATTGATTTGTCCATAAGAGATGAGGTAAAGAAAATGTTGGCGCAGCTTGAGGTGTGAGATGAATATCATCCGAACAGCAACCAGAGAAGATGCCCCTGTCATTTATGCCATCCATCGGGCATCGTTAACCACGCTCTGTACAACGCACTATTCCCCCGACATTCTTCAGCGTTGGTTTGCCACCAAAACCGTCGAGGGCTACTACCCGGCGCTGGATCGCGGCGAGATGTTTGTATGTGAATGTGGAGTTGCAATGGCGGGGTTTGGACATGCGGTTCCCGGAGAAATAGAGGGGATTTTTGTTCATCCCGAGTTTGCGGGGCAAGGCGTTGGGGCGAGTTTGCTCGATTACGCCGTTGCGCGTGCTCGCGCCGGTCACTCCGGCCCTATCAAAGTCGTTGCGACGCTCAATGCACAGGCTTTTTATGCCAGATACGGCTTTTCCCCCATCAAACAGTATAGCATTTCACGGGGAGATTTCGATTTTCCGGTTGTAGAGATGCGTAGAACGTTCCTGTAATTTTCACATTATTAACCATCGAAGTTAGTCATCGAAGTTCACCATCGAAATACTATACATTCCCGAACATATGTACTATCCTGATTCTAGCCTTGCTGCACCTTTCCAATTCATAATATATCGCTGCTGACTCACGACGCGAAAATAGAGTTTATGGCAAAAAGTGCCACTTCCTGCCAGGATCTCGATCCGTTGGAGAGCACTTTTCCCCTCAAAACAATAAAAATAGGGGTTCAAAGGGGGGGAGGGGGGATCACTCATCAGTTAGCCAACCAACCCATCTTCAC
>CAYYNB010000027.1:0-45414 GCA_964472565.1 uncultured Anaerolineaceae bacterium | reverse complement strand
AACTCACGACGCCACACGGGGAAAACTGATCCTGTTCGGGTTGGAAAGGTGCGGTATGCGCTATGAAAAGAATAGCACAGATGTTCGCGGGTGTATAGTCTTTCGATGGCTAACTTGGATGCTAATAGTGCAGGGATTACAGGAGGGAATGGGCGGCGTGTGGTTTACCCCTATCCCCCGGCCCTTTTCCCCGCGCGATACCGTTAGGCTGCGCCAATATTTTCTTTACCCCATCCCCCCTGTTCGCCAACGGCACGCGGAGAAAGGGGAAAAGCGGGCGCAGCAAGCAGCGCTCTGGGCAGGGCAAGCCCTGCCCTACGATTCTGCCAAATCTGATTGTGCTATCCATTAGCCAGTATCACCAAAACAAGAAGATTGATCAGGCTGTAGGTGTGCGCTATTCTTGACAGAACGCATCAACCACAACACGCGAGACTATCCTATGACAAGCTATGAACCTGTTATCGGTTTAGAAGTTCATGCCGAACTCGAAACCGAATCTAAAATGTTTTGCACCTGTGCGGTAGTAGACAGCACCTCGGCGGCACCGAATATGCATGTGTGCCCCGTTTGCCTGGGGATGCCCGGCGTACTGCCCGTTGTGAATCGCAAAGCCATTGAATTTGGGCTGATGGTTGGATTGGCGCTGCACTGCGAGATTCCAGAATTTAACCAGTTCGCGCGCAAAAGCTATTTTTATCCTGACCTACCGAAGGGCTACCAGATCAGCCAGTATGATTATCCGCTGGCGATCAATGGGTGGCTGGAAGTTGATCTGCCGGATGGCAGCACGAAACGGATTCGGGTGCGGCGGGCACACCTGGAAGAAGATACGGGTAAGCTCACCCATGTGGATGGGCACAGCCTGGTTGATTTAAACCGGGCGGGCGTGCCACTGCTGGAAATTGTGTCTGAGGCGGATATGCACAGCGCGGAAGAGGCAGAAGCGTATGCCCGGAAGCTGCGCGCCATTCTGCAATATCTGGGTGTGAACAGCGGCGATATGAGTAAGGGTGTGCTGCGATTTGAGGCGAATATCAGCGTGCGCCCGGTGGGGTCGAGTGAGTTTCGGACGCGCACCGAGGTGAAAAACCTGAACAGCATTCGCAGCCTGACACGCGCGACAGCCTATGAGATCGAGCGGCAGACTCATGTGTGGGAAGCAGGCGGCGCAGTGCAACAGGCGACGATGGGTTGGGATGATGTCCGGCAGCAAACGGTGGTGCAGCGTGTGAAAGAAAGCGCGGAGGATTACCGTTATTTTCCTGAACCCGATTTGCCCGTGATCGAAATCAGCCGCGAATGGGTAGCCGCTGTCCAACTGCCCGAACTGCCCGATGCGAAACGAGATCGCTTCATGAATCAGCTTGGACTGAGCCGCTATGATGCGTCGATTCTGGTAGCAGAACAGGCAGTCGCCCATTATTTTGAGGAAGCGGTTGCAGCAGGGGGAGAACCCAAGCAGATCGCCAACTATATTATCGGGGATTTGTTTCGACATATGAACAACGCCGGTGTGCAGCGGGAAGATGTGGGCCAGATTCGGGTGACACCCAAAGCACTGGCGGACCTGATTTCGCTGGTACAAAAGGGGATGATTAATCACAGCGTGGCGAAAAAACTGCTCGAAACGCTGTACGCACAAGGCGGCGATCCGGCGAAACTGGTCGAGGAACAAGGCCTGGCCCAGGTGTCGGACGAAGGAGTTCTGCGCGAGGCTGTCCGGCAGGTGCTGGATGAAAAGCCGGATGAAGTGGCGCGGTATCTGGCCGGGGAAGAGAAACTGATCAAATTCCTGATGGGACTTGTCATGCGGACGATGAAAGGTAAAGGCGAGGCGCAGGTGGTGCAGCGGATTCTGATGGATGAATTAGAAACGCGGCGCGTGTAACTCCGGCCAGCCTTTTCAGGGTATCCGAATGAAATTTGAACAAACGTTCTATTTGTGTTATAATCTTCACCACGCCGGGTTGCTGCAAGCGAGCGGATAGCGTAAGATGGGATAACACATAAAACCTGGCGCAAGGAGCATGCGATGTCAAGTTATCAATATACTATTATTATCGGCAATGTGGGGCGCGATCCGGAAATGCGCTACACACAAAGCGGTGTGGCGGTTTGTGATTTCAGCGTGGCCGTGTCGCGTCGATGGAATGATCGGACCACCAATGAACAACGCGAAAAAACTACCTGGTTCAAGGTGTCCTGCTGGCGCGGACTGGCGGAAACTGCTAACCAGTATGTGCGGAAGGGCATGCAGATTATGGTCACAGGCGAAGTCGATGCGAGTGCCTACCTGGGACAGGACGGCCAGCCGCGCGCATCGATTGAGCTAACCGCGCGGGATATGAAATTCCTGGGGCGGCGCGATGATGCGGGCGCGATGGTGGACCAGGCGGGCGGGTATCCGAGCGAACCGGACGATCTGCCATTCTAGGCTGCACTGCGGTATAGTTGAATAGTGCGATACAGCCGATAGAGGAAGACTCGCGGCTGTTTCTTATTTATGGGAGATGTTTTATGTCTGAAAAACCCGAACCCCGGCGATTAAATATCGAAGTACCAGCCGATTTACCTGCTACGTATGCGAATTTTGCAATCATTACCCATTCACCCTGGGAACTGTTTCTGGATTTTGCGCAGATTCTGCCGAACGTGCCGAAAGCGCGCATCCGGTCGCGGATTGTGCTGACTCCGGTGAACGCGAAAATGCTGCTGAAGGCGCTCGAAGAGAATATCGCACGGTATGAAGCCAATCACGGTGAAATCCAGATGCCGCCGCGTGGTCCTTCGTTAGCCGACCAATTGTTTAGCTCGATTCAGGGCGGAGATGATCCTAATAAGGGGCCAAAAGATGAGTAATTTGGATATTTTAGATGGGATTGCAGAAACTATTCGCGTGGTATTTGAGGCTAAAAGTGCTGCACGAGACGAGGCGATCAAACAATCGCGGGCGGTGATCCAGTCATGCGGGAACGCGATACGGGCGGTACATCGGCATGAGTGGGAGCTGGCGCAGGAACGGCTTGAAAATGCACGGCAAGCCGCCGACACGATGCGCGCACAGGTCGCCGGGTATCCAGATTTGTATTACAGCGGGTATACGCAGGACGCGCTGAAGGAGTTTGTGGAAGCGTGCGCGACATATGCGTTGGTACGAGGAGACACGCTGCCCACGTTAGAGGCGCTGAATGTGGAAGCCTCCACCTATTTGAATGGCCTGGCGGAAGCTGCAAGTGAACTTCGGCGGCAGATTCTGGATATTATTCGTAAGGGTGATTCCGGTGAGGGAGAACGTCTCCTGGATTTGATGGATGCGATCTATGATGTGCTGATCACCTTTGATTTCCATGACAACATCACCGGTGGACTGCGGCACCGTATGGATCAGCTTCGGGCGGTGTTGGAGCGCACACGGGGGGATGTAACAACCAGCATCCGGCAGCAGCATCTTCGGACGGCGTTGGCTTCGCTGGAACAACGGATCGGGCTGGAAGTGGGGGATGAGATCGAAATGGAAGACAACGAGTCGAAAGAATAAGCTGACGGATTGGCGTGAAGGGTTTAGAATAGGATAGGGATTCCGTCAAGACAACGTTGGCTTAGCATCAGTTATCGATTCCAACTATCTTGCATACTTAAGTAAAAAAGCGCCGCTAGTACCAGGATAGAGGTAATGCCATCCGTACAGCGTTTTCTCATACAAGAAGGAGATCAGGCCGGAAAAACGGTTGATCTCGTCACGTTTCCATTCACGATTGGACGCGCGCGGGAATGTAACCACGTGCTTGATTATACGTCGATCTCGCGGCTGCATGCCCAGTTGGACAACGATCATCTGAATATCTTTCTGCAAGATATGGGCAGCACCAACGGAACGTTTGTGAATGGGCGACGGTTGGAAGCTAACGAAATGTACCGTTTGCGGGCCGGGGATGTGGTGAATTTTGCCCAAGTCTGTACATGGGTATTCGATGATCCCGCGACAACGACGCAAATTGATGCTGTTCATTTTCCGGTTCCTGGGCTGGAATTGGATGTGGCCGGGGCGCGGGTGATGGTGGGGGGGCAGCTTTTGTATCCGCCGCTCAGCCCTAACCAGTTTACGCTGCTGGCGCTACTGGTGGAAAACCCCGGACGGATTGTTACCCGCGAGGAAGTGGTGAGTTATGTCTGGGGACCGGACGAAGAAGTCAGCGACCAGACGATTGATGCACTGGTCAGCAGGCTGCGGAAACGGCTGCTGGATGCGGATCCGGGGCATGATTATCTGGTGACACGACGCGGATTCGGATTGATGTTCCAGAATCGTAAGACAACATTGACAGGGTAAGATATTTCGGTGAGCGAGAAGATCATTTTGTTAGCATCCGGGTCGCCCCGGCGGCGCGAACTGCTGGAACGGCTCGGCCTGCCGTTTGAGCGTACAAGCGCTGATATTGATGAAGCCGTGCGGGAGGGTGAAGCCGCCGCGGATTATACGATCCGGTTGAGCCAGGAAAAAGCCCAGGCCGTGCTCAAACATGCGCCAGAAAATCGGATTGTTCTGGCGGCGGATACCACCGTAGCAGATGGCCCGGCGATTCTGGGAAAACCTGTGGATGCGGACGACGCGCGGGCAATGTTGAAGCAACTACGCGGGCGCACCCATCAAGTGTATACGGCGCTGACGCTGATCGAGGTGGGAACAGGGCGCAGTGTTACGGATGTGGCGGTTACGGATGTGCCCATGCGCAATTATTCGGATGAGGAGATCGAAGCGTATATCGCAAGTGGGGATCCATTCGATAAAGCGGGCGGATATGCGATTCAAAATGCCGCATTCCATCCGGTAAACGCACTTAGTGGATGTTATTCGAATGTGGTCGGCCTGCCGATGTGCCGGTTGGTGCGTGCGCTGCGCCAACTGGGGGTCGAGCCGACGGTTGATCTACATGCGATTTGCTGGACACAATTTGATTACGACTGCCCTGCCGTAGGTGAAGCGTAGCTGGACGGCTGCGCCGCACACGTTATAATGAGCGGTAAGTGAGTATGAATAATGGGGGGTAAAGGTTGGGAGTGAATCCTGTTACCTTTGCCCCCTTTATTGTTTCATAAAAGGTGCTGGTATGCAGAGGAAAAAAAAGGAAGTCAGGGGAAAGAAAGCCTGCTTGATCATCCTGATCGCGGCAATGGTGTTAGCCGCGTGCAGCGGTTCCAATGCGGGCGGCGATCCGGTTGAGGGTGACACATCCGGGGCATCTCAATTGACGCTGGATCAAGCTCAACAGGTGGCTGAGACATTTTTACAAGGATGGAAAAACAGCGATTACGCCACGATGTATGGGTTGATCAGCCCGAATGCGCGCGATGGTTACAGCGAAACCGAATTTACTGAAACCTACACCGAAACCGCTACCACAATGACACTCAGCTCGCTGGAGAGCCAAGTTAAAAATTCGCTGCGACAGGGAACCACCGCCGCTATTCTCTACGATGTCACTTTCCACACAAACCTATTTGGGGATATAGCGGATTTGGAGCGGACCATGCGCCTGATCGAGACGCCGGAAGGATGGCGTGTTGCATGGTCGCCTATGGATATTTTTGCCGAACTGGTTGAAGGAGCACGGCTCAACCTGCAACGGACAATGCCGGGACGCGGGAATATTTATGACCGCAACGGCAACGTGATGGTGGATCAAAATGGGCGCGCCGTGACACTTAATCTGGTGAAACAAGATGTGCCCGACATGGTGGGATGTATCACCCTGTTGTCGAACCTGTTGGTGCGCGAATATAAGGATATTGAGGAATTTATTGCTCCCTATAACATGGATACACGGTTTCCAGTGGGTGAACTTGACCCGGAAACCTTTAACGCCGAGGCGGGGAATCTGGTGCAACTATGTGGCATCGGCAATGATGACTTCGATACTTCGACCCGAACAACCCGGCGTTATTACGGAGATTTGGCCCCGCACGTGTTGGGTTACGTGAGCCAAATTACGCCGGAGCAGATGACGGAATACACCGCCAAAGGCTATCCAGCCGATGCACTGATTGGGCAGGAAGGCATCGAGCAAACGTATGAGGAACAACTCGCTGGAAAGATTGGCGCACGGTTAACAATTATTGCGCCAACAGGTCAAGAACTGCGCGTTATTGCTGAGCAGCCGGCTGAGGCCGGAATGAGCGTGTATCTTACGCTGGATCGGGATTTACAAGAAGGCGTACAGCGGGCGTTTGTGGAAGCATACGATCTATCACAAGGGACATGGGCACCAAATTCGCCCGGCGCTGCGGCGATTGTGATGGATGTCCACACCGGCGACATTCTGGCCATGGCGAGTTATCCCTATTACCAACCGGGGCTGTTCCATCCAGACACACCCTATTTTGACCGGGCCGGAGAAATTGGCCGTTTACAAACAGACCCACGGCGACCTTTACTGAATCGGACCACATTAGGACAATATCCGGCGGGATCAGTTTTCAAGATTGTTTCGCTGGCGGCAGGGTTGGACAGCGGTATCTACAACGAAAATATCACAACAAACTGCACGGGCGTGTGGTATGGGGCGAGTCGGGGAGACTCACTCGAACAGCGCACAGACTGGGATAAAGATGGGCACGGCGCAGGCGTCAATGCGCATTGGGGCCTCGCGTGGTCGTGTGACCCGTATTTCTGGGATTTGGGTGTCGCGCTGCACAATGCTGATCCGATGCTTCTTCAGAAGTACGCGGAAATGATGGGATTGGGCGTCAATACGGGGCTAACCGACCTGAACGAGGCGACTGGCGTTGTACCTGATGAGGAATATTTCTTCCGATTAAACGGATATTCGTGGTCGATGGGGGAAACCCTGAATATGGTAATTGGGCAAGGGGCGCTTCAGATCACGCCGCTGCAAATTGTGCGGATGGTGGCTGCCATTGCCAACGGCGGAACGCTCTACAAGCCGCAATTGGTTAATCGTGTGCAGCATATTGGAGAACAGCCCGCGACTGTTAACCAGCCCGTCGCCATGGCACAGCTTGATTTTGATCCGGTTGTTTTCCAAACAATTCAAGAAGCGATGTGCGATGTCACGATGGATGCAACCGGCACGGCACGTTATATGTACGAAACCTGGTACGAGTACCAGGGAACAAACGTGATTGTGTGTGGTAAAACAGGAACCGCTCAAACGGGCGGCACAACCGTTGCCCCACAGGCCTGGTTCACCGCTTTTACGATGCGAGCCGGACAACCCGAGATCGCGATTGTGGTCATTGTCGAAAACTCGTGCGAGGGTTCGGAAGTGGCAGCGCCCATTGTGCGGCGAATTGTCGAGGATTATTACGGGTATCCGCATTCAGACTGGCCGCCACTGTGGCAAACCGGATGTGTGCCGCTGGGTCTGGGTGAGTAAAGCTGATGGACAAATCAATCAAAAAGCCCCTACGATTCTGCCCAATCTGATTGTGCCATCCATGAGGGAAACAGGCGTTGAGCGATACCGTTGGCGAACGGACGGATTGGATAGATAAGTTTCTGTAGGGGCAGGTGTGCGAACCTGCTCCTACGCTCTCCTTCCCTGAGGAAAGGGGCATGAACCAGCAGATGCTCTAACAAGACATTAATTTGGTCTAAATTTAAACCGCGTATAATGACAAAAATACTGACAAAAACACTGACCCAAACGCTGACCAAATTGACAAAGGGAATCACATGCTTACTCACTCGGTTGCTGGTTATCTTGGTATCACGGACAAAGAGGCTGAACGGTTTCTGACCCTCAGCCCCACACAAATTTTTCAGGATGCAGATTATCAGGCGTTGGTTGCCAACCTGGATAGCACAATCCTGCACCAAACCGCTGATTATGTCCGCGAAACTTATGAACGCGGGCTGCCTGCGATCAAGGAAAAGTACCAGTGGACTAACACGGTGATGGGGGGCTATACGCTGTGTAACTGGGTGCTCGGCTTTTTGAAGTATCCTGAGCGGCTGCCGGACTTGATTGAGCGGCATGCGCGGTTGTCAAAAAGTGACATCCGCCGCGCACTGCCTGAAATCACAGCGTTATTGGATGCCTTACCCGAAGGACGTACTGAATGGCAACGGGCGTTAACCCTCTTTTCGTTACCACTCATTCTTGACGCGTAAATTTGGGCGGGGCGTAGCGCAATACGCCCCTTCGATCTATGCTTCAAAAGATGTGGGTTATGTAAGGCCAAGAGCAGCAACTGCAAAATCAGGCCCGTTCACTGCGCGTTTGTATTCTCTTCGATTTCACGCCAAAATTTAACCAACCTTCGGCACAAATCAGGTTATAACTGCTTATGCGAACATTATTAGCAACTCTACTTGATCACGATCCTGGACTGGTGGAAATTATTGCGCGCCGCTGGGATGTGGATATGGCAGGACTGGATAAACGCGAGGCGGCGGAAAAGCTGGCTTACGCGATGCTGGACGCTGAACGAGCGGCGTATGAATGGGGACGATTAAACGAAACAGAACGCGGCGTTCTTCAAACCCTGCTGGGATCGGCGGGGCATAAAATGTCAGAAGCTCAATTCAGCCGCTTATTTGGAGAAATCCGGCAGATGGGACCGGGACGGCGAGAGCGTGAAAAGCCGCATCTCAGCCCAGCCAGCATTGCAGAAGCGCTCTATTATCGCGGGCTGATTGCGACGGCTTTTGATCAGGCAAAAACAGGCGTACAAAACTTTGTCTATGTACCGTCGGATCTGGCGGATGTGCTGCCCACACATCAAACCGGATTTGATTTGAGCATGCCGGAAAGTATCCCAGAGGAAACCGGCCAGCCAGATCAGATGCAGGCAGCGACAACCACGCTGGTAGATGATCTCACCACGCTGCTGGCCTATCTGCAAATTGTCCCGGTATCTACCGAAAAAGATGAAATACGCCAGCAAGTGAATGAGGCACTGGAACGATTCTGGCTGGGTAATGCGGACGCGGCGCGGGTGGCGCTGATGATGAGTCTGGTGAGCGGGCTGGGATTGGTGACCCATGAAGGGGGGCATTTTAAGGTTGTGCCGACCAACGCGCGACCCTGGTTGGAACAGTCGCGCCCTCGACAGGTGCGCGCGCTGGCAGACGTGTGGCGGGATACGACGCTGTTCAATGATTTGTGGCACACACCCGGAATCGAACTGGAAGATACGGGATGGCGAAACGATCCGCTGTTGGCGCGGCAAACCGTTCTGTCGTTTTTAGAAGTTGTGCCAGACGACGACTGGTGGCCGCTGGACGAACTGATCGAGATGGTGAAAACGGAAGAACCGGATTTCCAGCGCCCGGCGGGGGATTATGAAAGCTGGTATATCCGCGATCCCAAAAGTGGGCAGTATCTGCAAGGGTTCGAGAGTTGGGATCAGGTGGATGGCGCGGTGCTGCGATTTATTCTGACGGGGCCGATGCACTGGCTAGGGTTGGTGGATTTGGGGGATAACGGTACACTTTGCCGGTTAACCGTTTATGGACGGGCCTTTAGCGGCGCGGGCGAGTGGCCGGACCCAACCGAGGAACGCGAACACCTGAGCATTCAGGCCGATGGGACGCTGCGAGTGCCACGTAACATGAGCCGCTATGAGCGGTTCCAGGTGGCACGCATCAGCGAGTGGGTTACAGCGGGAGATCCGTTTGAATATCGCCTGTCGGCGGGGGGACTGCGGCGAGCCTCGCAGCAAGGGATTCAGGTCGATGCAATCCAGGCGTTTTTGCGGCGCACGAGTGGGGTTACGGCATTTCCGGTCGGCGTCGTACAACTGCTGGAACAGTGGCAAAAGACAGGCCAGGCGGATGTGTGGATGACGCGGGCGGTGGTGCTGCAAGCCAGCACACCAGAAGCAATGCGCGTGATCCTCGAAACGCCGGATCTGCGGCGGTATCTGGGCGCGATACTTGGTCCGGCGGCGGTATTGGTTCGGCCAGGGCAAGAAAACGAATTGGCCGAGGCTTTGCGCCAGCACGGTATTCTATTTGAAAGTTAAGCAGATTTATGACACCTCCTCGAACGCTCGTACACCCGGCACGCCGCGCCTATCCCGGCCCCCCGCCGGCCGTGGATGGCCAGGCCCCGGGGGGCGGGACTTTGCCGGGGGCGCATGTCGATATCCATGATGGGTATGTGATTTCGGCGGCGATCAACCGGGTGGTTTGGCTGGCAGCGGGCTTTGGTGCGGCTGATTTTATCCGGCTGTACGCGGCGGATATGGAACAGGCGGCCACGGTATCCTTGAAGCGATTGGATCATCGCGCGGATATTGTTGGAAGCGAACTGCCGCAATGGGCACAGTACCCGGTCGGGGTGGCGTGGGCGCTGCAACGACGGGGATTAAAGGTCAACGGGATGGATGCGGCGTTTATGGGCGATGTGCCAATGGGGCTGGGATCGTCGGCGGCTGTCGAGATGGCCTTTGCGGTGGCGTGGCATGCCTTTGAAAGCTGGCGGATTGATCCGAAAGAGCTGGCGCAAGTCGGGTGCGAGGCTGAACAGGACTATGTGCGAAACGGATCAGGCATTGAAGGCCAATTTACCTGCCTGCATGCGCGGGAAGGACAGGCTTTATGGCTGGACTGCCGGACATTGGAGTATAAACATCTGCCATTTCCTTACCAAGCCCGTGTGGTCGTCTGCGATACGACTACACACCCAAAACTAGCCGTTGGATCGACTGGTCAGGCAGAAGACTGTCATATGACGGCGCACACTATCGGCCTGGTGGATCGACACGTGCGGCGGCTGCGCGATGTGTCACTGGAACGGCTGCTGGATTTTGAACCTGTGCTGACGGAAAACCAATTCCGGCGGTCACACCATGTGATCACTGAAATGGAGCGGGTTCAGAAGGGGGCCGATGCGCTGCAAAATGGCGACGCAGCGGCCTTCGGGCAACTGATGAACGAGTCGTACCGGAGCGCCAAAGAAGATTATGGGAGCAGTTCGCCAGCGCTGGATGCGATGTGGCAAGCCGCTACTTTGCATCCAGGATGTTATGGCGCACGGTACAGCAGCAGTGGCGGCGCTGTGATTGCCCTGGTGGAGACGGCGGCGGTGGAGGACTTTATCAACCATACCGGGACATATTATGAGCATATAACCGGGACAACCGGACAGTTCTTCCCCGTAGAACCAGCACCCAGCGCCGGAGTTGTGATCTGACATGAGTGAATACCTGTCGAAGTGGGAACAGTTTGCTCGTCTGAACCAAACGGTTGATTCGTTGGCGCGAGAGCAAAAAGGATTGGGGCGATGGTTCCAAATGCCGTACCTGACATTCCTGATCCCGCTCGATGAGCCACAAGTGGTGGGGCAACTGGTGGAATGGCAACAGGCCTTTGAGTCGCGATTACACTATGATCCGCTGCTGCCGGAACATTTGCATATAACGCTGCACCATGTGGGATTTTTGCGGCTGCGGCCCTGGTTCTGGCTGCCGAATTTGTGGCGGCGGGCGGCGCTGCCCAAGCTGATGCAGCGGGCGCGTCCGGTGATCGAGAACTTTGAACCATTTGAGATTCGAATCGGGCCACTGAATGCCTTTCCCAACGTGTTGATTGCGGAAGTACAAGATGATAATCGATGCTTACACGTGCTGCGGGCGAAGATACGGCGGGCGCTGCCGCTGCGGGCGCGTCCCTCAGCACGGTGGACGTATGTTCCGCATGTGACATTGGGATACTGGGGAATACAGGATATTTCGCCGCTGGTGGATGCGATTCAACCGTACCGCCAAACTAAACCGCTCACTATCCGCGTTCGCCGGGTCATGTTTACGATCTACTCACGCCAGCATTTTTCCCTGTCACGGGATGTGCTGCGCGCGGCGAACGAGGAAGTGATTGCGGAATTTGCGCTGAAATAAATAAGGTAAGGTGCTTATGCAAGGGGCTGTTTCCGCTCATTCTCCGGCACGGGTCTGGGGAAAACGATTGGGGATTGTGGTCTTTTGGCTGATCCTGGCGTGGCTGCTGATTGAAGTGCTGCTGCGCATTTTCTTCTTCTCACTGCCGCCGCGATTGCAGCTTGTTTTACAGCCGGTGCATGTGACGCCATTTGGAGATAAAAAACTGATGCCAGACCCGATCTGGCAACCGGATCGTAAATACCAAACGATCACACGACCGGTGCAAAACCAGGAACAATATGGAACCGCCGAAGTGGGCTTTCGGGTAAACACCACGAGCTTTAGCTGGGCGGATGAGCGCGTTGCATTCCGGTTGGAGGCGGAACAAACAAATCGATATGTGGCAGGAGTCGCGGTAGGCGATTCGTTTACCTTCTGCTTCAGCGAAGAAGCGGAATGCTGGGTGCAGCGGTTAAGCGAGATCAGCGGGCGGAATATTCTGAATCTGGGGATTACCAGCACGGGATCGGTAAGCCATTTGCGCGTGCTGCAAGACTTCGGGAAGCCGTTCAAACCACGCGTGATATTCTGGCAGTGGTATGGTAACGATGTGAATGAAGATTATGGGATGGCACAACTTGATCCCACCATCCAACCGGAAGGGAATCCGGCTCCGGAGTCGAGCAATGCTGCGCCAACGGCTGATCAAACAAACTGGCTGGATGAAAATTCGGCGTTTTATGTGGCTGTGAAGATGCTGCTGGGACAGGATGATAATTATGAAGCGTCGCTGCAATTTCTGGACCGGGAAACGGCAGAAGAAGGCGATCTGAGGCTGATGTTCGGACGTCCGTATCTATGGGGCGCGTTTGATATGTCGCTGCCACAAAACCAATATGGATGGGAACTGACCAAACAAGCGATTTTGGCGGCTCAAAACGATCTCAGCTATGACGACGGGACAGAAGGCGAACTGGTGGTGCTATTGATGCCGACAAAAGAACAGGTTTATGCGAACCTGGCGGGACCACTGATCGGTGCGGAAAAAATGGCAGTGTTGAATGCCAGTTATGATATGATGCTGAACTTCTGCCAACAGGAAAACCTGACATGTATTGATCTGCTGCCCGTTTTTAAGCCGTATGCCGATGAAGGCGAGCAACTGTATTACACCACCGATATTCATTTGAATCCACGCGGCAACGAAGTGCTGGCGGACTATCTGAAGCAATGGCTCACAGAACACGAATTGTTCGAGGGCGCGCCGGAAAGTTAGGAAAGTCAGGGAATTTAGGCAAACCTTAGATCAAACTTAGGCATCCCTTGAGAGCCATTCTCTCGCTCAGATTGAAAGAAGTTCGACAAATTGAGGGTTTTGTGAGGGAAGAAGCTGTACCCTCCCCCCCCCTTTGTTGAGGCTCTGAGGAGTGCGTACAATAGCAACGAATCTACGATCGCACTGTAGTATAGCACGAATGTTCTGGGGCGTCACTCGCGTCAATGGTGAACTTCGATGGTTAACTTGAATGGTAGCCCAAGAAGAGCAAAGCGGGCGCAGCAAGCCGCGCCCCTAGAGGGCATTTGAATATTGCCTAACTTGAGGGAAAGATTCGGCCAGATTGATACCCAAACTGGCATGAGATTTCCCTCAGAATCTGAATTTTCAAATGCCCTCTACCATTCGTGCTCAAAATAGAGGTAAGGACGCGATTCTTCGGGAGCAGGAGGTTCAGTTGACGCAAATTGGTGAACTTGCCCCTACAATCAGCATTGTGACGCCCTCGTTTAACCAGGGGCAATTTCTGGAAGAAACAATTCAATCGGTGCTGGGGCAGGACTATCCGAATCTGGAATATATGATTATGGATGGGGGCAGCACGGATCAAAGTGTAGACATCATCAAAAAATATGAAGATCAACTGACATACTGGGTCAGCGAGAAGGATCGGGGGCAGAGCCATGCGATCAACAAGGGATTTGCACGGGCGACAGGGGACTGGATCGGGTGGCTGAACAGTGATGATTGGTACGAGCCGGACGCGCTGAAGACCCTGATCGAAACGGCGGTTGAACAGGATGCGTCGTTTGTGGTGGGGGCAAGCCAACGTGTGGTAGAGGGAAATCCGGCTCAATCTACACGGTTTCAGCCGCTGCCGCAAGCTGTTGAACCGCAAACTGTGCTGCTGGGCCATTGGTTTGACCAGCCCGCATGCCTGTTTAAACGGCAACTCTTCGAGGCATTTGGGCCGTTTGACGAAACGCTGCATTACGCGTTCGACTGGGCATTTTTTCGGAAGGCGCTCCAGACCGCGCGAGCCGCTATCAGCGAGCAAACCGTTGCAGTCTACCGGCTGCATGAGGCTCACAAAACAGGTGGGGGCGGGTTAAAGCGGGATAAGGAATTGATCCAGATTTATAAAGATAAACTACCAGAAGATGATCTGACCGCATTAAAACGAGCAGAAGCGTATTTGCCGCTGGCATGGAAAATACGGTTGCTACGGCGGAAGTATGGGCAATACCGCGCGGCAGAACCGATCTTTCGAGGGATGCTGTCGGCGCTGAGGCGGCTGGCCGTGGATCGGGAACCGCGACTGCATCCCTATATTGCGTTTATGTTGGGATTACCGCACCGTCCGGTGGAAATGCCGTTCAAGATCAGCAAGAAATAAAATGCCGGGAGTTCCGGCATTTGCATTTAGTCAGTTGAGGATTTAGAGCTTTTTTTGCGGCTGTCTGTGACATAAAAGCCCGACCCTTTAAACACGATCCCGACAGGACCAATTAACCGGTGGACTTCGCCTTTGCATTCAGGGCATTCAACAAGAGGGGCATCGGTGAAATGCTGCATCCGCTCAAAACGCACACCGCAGTCGGCACATTCGTATTCATAACGAGGCATATGATCCTCCTCATATTTCTACATTTGCTTCCAAAAAGTATTGTAGATCAAATTTCATTAGATTGGTGTAAAAAATTCCTGAATTGCGTAAAAAGGCCGAATACGGTAGGATTCCGCGCCGGATGGGGGGAATAACGGAGAAGTTGGAGTAAGATTATGATAGAAGAACCCGAAATCACCCCGGACGATACCAGCCCGCGTAAAGCCATTAACAATGACGAGAAACTTCGGGCCGAAGAACCACCCATCAGCGATGAGGATACCAGCCCGCGCAGGGTCCGAACGCTGGATGAACGGCTTGCTGCCGAAGAACCACCCGTCAGCGTGGACGATACCAGCCCGTCCGCTATTGGTCGCCCCCCCCGCAAAACATCGAGAATGACGCAGCGCGTGATCGGCTTTGTGATGCTGCTGGCGTCGCTGGCCTTGACGCTGCTGGCGGTATTGATCTGGATAAATGACGAGGAAAAGCCGCGCCCGATGCAGAATGGTACACCAACCGCTGCAGCGCTGGTCAGTACACCCACCGTGATGCCCACGCAGACGGAAATGGCGACGGTGATGCCAACCCAAATGGCGACGGATGCGCCCAGTTTGCTACCCACCGCGCAATTTGTTTTTCCGACGGCGGCGGCGGATGAAATCGCGGCGGCGCTGCTCACACCTGTGGCCGGAAAACCGGTCGCTGGCGCGGTGGGACGGCACAGCGAACCGTTCACAATCCGTTCGGCGGAGTCGCGGGCGAGCGTAACGCTGTATACGGTCCAAGAGGGTGATACACTGGAATCGGTGGCCGGGAAATTTGGCCTAAATGATTACTGGACGCTGATCTGGTCGAACAGCCGGAATAAGGTCAGCCCGCTACGCCCTGGCGCACAGATCAATATCATGCCGGAAGACGGGGTGTATTACGAGGTCACGGATCATATTACCATCACACAGTTAGCGGAAAAGTACCAAGTCACGCCGTATGACATTATTGATTCGGAATATAACCCTGATTTATTTGGGGCAACACCGGAAACGCTGCTGGTCGCGGGGATGTGGGTTGTGATCCCTGGCGGCAAGGGAGAACAGATTAACCTGCTGGCGGCGAACCCGAATTCGGGATCGAGCGGCAGTGGCGGCGGCGGTGGCGCGGTGAGCGGCGCGTATAATTTGTGGGGATGTTCGTCCAATATTACCGGCGGGACGAATCCGGTGCAGCGACCTCTCCAATATTATACCTGGATGCGCGGGCTGATTCCGGGGGGGCATGACGGCGTAGACCTGGCGGCGGACGAGGGCGATCCAGTGTATGCGGCGGGATCGGGTACGGTGGCGTTTGCCGGATGGAATAATTATGGATTTGGAAATGTGGTTGTGATCGCACATGGATCGGTGTTCAGCATTTATGGACACCTGCACGACTATGCGGTGCGGTGCGGTGGTTATGTTGATGCGGGACAGGTGATCGGCAGTGTGGGGAATACGGGCAACAGCTCCGGTTCGCATCTGCACTTTGAACTGCGGGATGCGAACTGGAATTTGCTCAACCCGCAGTCGTATGTGGGGTTTTAGGAAAAAAAGCGGGAAAGATGGCAGGATGGTTGTAAAGCGGAATTGGCCGGTTATCGGGCATGAATGGGCGATTGAGCAGTTGACACGCGCGATCCAACATGGACGCACACGGCATGCTTATTTGTTCACGGGACCGGATCGAATTGGGAAGACAACGCTGGCACGCGCACTGGCGGCGACGATTAACTGTACGGCTGAGGCTGCGCCGTGCGGGGAATGCCGAAACTGCAAGTTATTCATCAAGGGGGCACATCCTGATCTAACCGTGTTGGAAGGCGAAAACGGCACGATCAAAATTGATCAGGTGCGGGCGATCCAGCAGACGGTGGCGCTGCGGCCCTACGAAGCACGGTACCGGGTGGCGATTCTGCGGCGGTTTCACGAGGCAACGCCACAAGCCCAAGATGCACTGCTGAAAACGCTTGAAGAACCGCCACCCAATGTGGTGCTGATTGTGACCGCTAATGCCGCCGATGCCCTGCTGCCGACGATTTTATCGCGGTGCCAACCGCTGAATCTGCGGCCACTGCCGATCCAACAACTGCAAGAGGCGTTAAAACAGGGGTGGAATGTGGCCGAGGATGAGGCACAACTGCTGGCGCAAATTTCGGGCGGACGGATCGGATGGGCGATCAAGGCGCTCGAAGACCCGGCAGAACGGGAGTGGCGAACGCAGGTGCTGGACGCGCTCGAAACGGCGCTGAAGGGCAATCGACGCGAACGGTTTGCGTTGGTTGAACATCTGGCGCTGGAAAAAAATGTGCTGCTGCCGATGCTGGATGTGTGGCAGGGGTACTGGCGGGATGCGCTGCTGATGGCGAGTGGCAGCCGCGCGCCGATCACCAATTATGACCGGCGCGGGACGATACGGGATATGGCGATTGGACGCGAGGCGGCACAACAAGCACTCGAAGCCACGCGGCGCACGATTGATCAAGTGGATCGGAATGCGAATGCCCGGTTGGCGCTCGAAGTGCTGATGCTGGACTACCCGCAACTCAAAGCACCCTAATCAACTTCAGGTTCGACCCAATCGCCGGGGCGCGTCATGGTTTCCTTGAGTGAAACCAGCGGCCAGGTCGGGCGAATGTCCATATTGAGGGCGTCGCGGTAGCCCTGGCTGTAACGGAAATAACCCGCCGCCGCGATCATGGCGGCATTGTCGGCGCAGAGATTGAGCGGTGGGTAACGCACTGGGATCGAACTGCGGCGCTGCATCTCCTTGCGCAAAAGGCCATTGGCGCTCACCCCACCGGCCATCAGGATCATGGTGGCGTGATATTCGGTGGCGGCTTTGAGCGTTTTTTCCACTAATACATCCACAACAGCCGATTGAAAACTCGCGGCAACATCAGCTACGTTTATATCGGCGCGGCGCTGATCCGGTGCGAGACGTTCACCTTTGGGGGCGCGATCCCCGTGATGGGGCGGCTGGACAGCGCGCAGCACGGCGGTTTTAAGGCCGGAAAAGCTGAAATTGTAGCCCTCCTGAAGGGCGCGCGGGAAATGATAGGCGGTAGGGCTGCCGTCACGGGAGACGCGATCAATGGCCGGGCCGCCGGGATAGGGCAAACCCAGGACGCGGGCGACTTTATCGAAAGCTTCCCCGGCGGCGTCGTCGATGGTAGTGCCGAGCAGCGTATATTCGCCGTGCCCGGTGATGAGCACAATTTCGCTGTGACCGCCGGAGACGATCAGGCAGACGACAGGAAAACGGATCGGTTCCTCGCTTTCGACCAACCAGACCGAATACACATGGCCTTCCAGATGATTCACACCCACCAGCGGGAGATTGCGTCCGAGGGCGAGGGCTTTGGCAAAATTCACGCCCACGAGCAGCGATCCGGCCAGCCCAGGCCCACGCGTGACCGCGATGGCGTCGATGTCATCCAGAGCGACATGGGCTTCTTCGAGCGCCTGATCAAAAACGGCGCTGATGGCTTCGATGTGGGCGCGGGAGGCGACTTCGGGGAAGACGCCGCCGTACTGAGCGTGCAGGTCGATCTGAGAGGAGATGATATTGGAAAAGATGCGTTCTCCGTCTTCGACTACGGCCACGCTGGTTTCGTCACAGGATGATTCAACGCCAAGAATGAGAGTCATAGAAGTTACCCCTATCCCCCGCCCCCTTTCCCCGCGCGCGGAGAAAGGGGAGAAAAATACAAAATGGGGGAAATTATCTTATGAATTGCTGTCTTTGAGTTCGATGACGAGATCGTATGGAATGTCGGTTAACACTTCGATTTCGCCCTGCTCGTTCAGATAAACGGTGTCTTCGATGCGGACACCAAAGCCTTTTTCGGGATAGTAGAGGCCGGGTTCCAGCGTAAAAACGTTGCCAACCTGCATCGTATGGGTGTCGGTGAAGGTCGGGAAATAGGGTGCTTCATGCACATTCAGGCCGAGGCCATGCGCGAGACTATGCACATAACCTTCCTGGGTGCCGGGTGAATTCAGGACGGTTTTGTAGCCGAGCGACTCAAAATATTCGCAAACCATCACCTGCGCGGCGCGGGTCGAGAGGCCGGGTTTGCACATGGCGGCAGAACGGCGATAGGCTTCCATGACGGCATCATAGGCGGCCTGCGCTTCGGGCGTGGCATAACCAATGGCCCAGGTACGCGTGGTGTCGTGAAAATAACTGCCCTGCAAACGCGGGTAGAGGTCGAATACGATGGTCTGGCCGAGACGCAGCGGATCGCTGTTTGCGCCCGTGCTGTGGGGCATACCCGAATCGCGACCCTGGGCGAAGATCATACCTTTAGGGTCTTCGAGGCCAAATTCGAACAGGCGGGCACGAACGTATTTTTTCACGTCGCCAATGGTCAGCGGGGAACCGTCTTCCTGGACGACGATGCCATCCTGGGCATGGTGCGAAGCGATCCATTCACGGGCGGCGCACATGGCGGCACTGGTGCCTTTGGCCGCTTCACGCAGCAGGCGGATTTCCTGCTCGTCTTTGGTTTCGTAAGCCTGATCAAAGATGCTGTTGCGGACTTCGGCGGGTACAAATTCGACTATATCGGTCAGCCCTTCGGAGAGGTTCAGGATGGTACGAAAGGCGGCATTCACATCGCCAACCCCATACACGGTGACTTTGCCGTTGATGCCTAATTTTTCAAAAATTCGGCGGAAAAAAGCGCGCTGGATTAAGTCATGTTCGCGGCCATATTCGCGCATCAGATCGGAGAGGCCGAAATCTTCGTTGTTGTAAACCTTCAGGCCACTTTTGGCGGCCTCATCCATTTCCATGCCGTTGGCGATCAAAACGGGAGCGTCGCCCCGCTTTTTGATAGTGATGCCCGAAAATTCAGCTCCATTGGCGAGATAAGAGCGGTAGGGATCAGGGTTTTCGGCGGCAAGAAGCACTATGGCATCGATACCCTGGGATTCCATTAAACGATCTAAATCGGCTTTCATCCAACTATCCTTTATTCGGAGAGCACAGCGGCTCGTTCACGGATACGCAAAAAGACCTCGATCACCACAAGGCTGAGGGCCAGAAAAAACGCAATCACTGGATTGAGGACACGCGGAATTTGGAGCCAGGCGCAGGCCACCACAAACAAACCTACCCAGACACTTTCGCGCAGCAACACACCGCCGGTGGGCAAAAAGGCATCCTCACGAGTGAAGCGGAGATGGAGAAAACGCACAAACGGCAGCGCGGTCCCACTGACGGCGAGATAGAGCATTACAAAAAATAGCCAGCGCTCAAAGGCCATCGGAATCGTGCTGGTAAGCAGATACCAGAGGCCAATCCAGCCAACCACCGCGACAACCACAGAAGCCAGAATCACGCCAGTATGATCGGGAGGAGATGGAATAGTTTTGTTTTCGTCCATAGGCCCTATTATAACAAATGAGCGGCTACTCGCTGGTACAGTGAATCGGACGGGCGGGCCGCGTTTTGATGTTCACATCCAAACCGAGATAGGGCGAAGGGTCGAGCGTGTTACTGACCTCGCTCTCATTTTTGAACGAACCATCCGGTTCGCTTTTCACAAGGCTGAAATGGAGATGCAGACCGATGGGGACGAAACTGCTGCCCGCATATTCGCCCTGATAGCCCAGCAATGTGCCCTGTGTTACCCATTGATCCTGTGTGCCGGGGGGAAAATCGGCGGCGATATAACCCGTTTTGCCATCTTCGGAGGCCATGTGGGTGTAGTAGGTCCAGATGGTCTGGCCGGGATGCAGTGGATCGTCGTGGCGAATGATAACGGTGGCAACCCAATCGGAGCGGCGGGTCAAATAACCGTCGTAAGCGGCATAAACAGGCACTGTGCCGGGTTCTCCATCTCCGAAAATATCAAGACCACTATGGCGGTGGAAAATGTTGTAGGGAGCCGCCGGATCATTCCACAGGAGGCCAATCAGCCCATCGGAAGGCAGGATAAATGGGACGCCGGGACATGGATCGCGGCGGATAGTGGTGAGATCGGGCCGCGAAGCCGGATCATCGAACCAGCGATCAATATATTGAGGGCTGTTGCTTTGGGTTTGGCTGTAGAGGATCAGCGCGAGATAACCGCCGCCGAACGTACCCGCCAGGCCCACGATCAGCGTTAAACCTTGGCCCCACCAGGGCAAGCGTCGAAAGCGTTTCACTATTGCATAAAACCGTATTTACGAAGCCACTTTTCAAACTGCCATTCACCCGGCTCGGTGATCATGCTGCCGCGATCTACCCCTTTGGGACTTTCGCTAGCGGAGAGGGGGGATGGCGGCTCAAAAGGCAGGTCTTCGCCGGGAAGGGCCAGAATGATGGTGGGAACAGATTGGAAGCCGGTCCAATCGAGGACGCGCTGTTTGGCGACGGGGTCCTGGTCGATATAAATTTCGCGGTAGGGGATATTTTCGCGTTCGAGGACGCGCTTGGCTGAACGGATATAAGGACAAGGGGAGGTGCGACTATACATCACAATTTCGTATTCCACCGTGACTACTCCTCTAGAAGGCCAACCCTATTGGGCGGAACTCTCTGGCGTGCCGTAACGTTCGGGTTGCAAAAAACACAAGATGCCGTTGGTCAGACCATCGGCGAGCAAATCCTGCTGCTGAGTCAGTTTGTCGCGATCATTACGCATAAAGCCCAATTCGATGATCGCCATTGGTGTGTCGGGCGAGACTTCATCGAAAGAATGGTACTCAGTCATATCAGCGGTCAGGCCCAGATGGCGCGGCAATGCCGTGATCATGCCGTAGTACTGCACAATACAGTCCCGCAGACGATCATCTGCGCCGGCGGTTGTATTGCGCGCCGATGCTGAAGCTACATTATACCCGGTTGCCTCGGGGCCATAGTCCTGACAGTCATTACTATGGATGGAGATCAGCACATTGGCTTCATAATTCTCCAACTTAGGATCAAATTCTTCGAGCATTTCAACGGTGTAATCGGCGGCGCGCAGTTTTTGGACTACTTTTTGCGCAACGGCAGTATTGATACTCAATTCGGTCAGGCCATCATCACAAACTGAACCAGGGTCCACGTCAAATTCAGGGTTGAGCGGAGAACCGCTGTGACCGGCGATAATGCCGATACGGACTTCGCGTTGGAGTGTAGGGAGCGGTGTGGGCGGAACCGTGTAACCTAAATGCTGGGTAGCTTTGACCTGATTCAACTGGGCTTGAAATTCGTCGCTGAGCGGGGTCCACAAAGAAAAAATGGTAGAAACCAACAACGCCGCCGCATTGATGACAAAAAGCGAACTGATCGTGGTCAGCCAGACGCGATTCCTGGGGCGTTTGGGGCGCTGGATCGAGCGGCGCGACGGCAAAACCGGGGAGACGGTACGCGGCGCAACGGTCAGTTTGCCGGATGGTTCCGGCGAAACGGTAACAGCAACAAAGTCCTCTTCGACAAATTCCGGGGTTTCTTCCCCGTCTTCCGGCGCCAATTCTGCTTCGAGTACTTCATCCAGCGCAGTGTCGTTTACCTGGGCGGTCGTGTCGGGCGCAGCAGGCTGCGGCGGTTCAGGGTCGGGTGCGGGGGATTTGGGCACGGGCCGGGAGGAAAACATATCCTGGAGGGAACTGGCATCCAGCGCCCCCGTATCGACCGTATGGACCTGGAATTCATCGGGCAGGGCGAATGACTGCTGCCTCGGTTTGGATGCCGGGATTTTGGCGGACGGCGAAAAAGTGAAGTAGTCGGTGGAGGACTCATCGCGCGAACGCACCGCCTGGGCAAACGCCTGAGCAAACGCGGTAACGGTGGGAAAACGCTCCTCCGGATATTTGGCAAGGGCCATTTCGACGACGCGGCTGGCAGATTCGGGAATGTGGGGGCGGATGGTGTGAGCCAGCGGGGCGATGTCGTTCAGGTGTTTGGTCATCAGCGCATTGGGAGGGGTGGCCTCAAAGGGCAGTTTTCCGGTTAGCAGGCTGTAAATGGTTACGGCAAGCGAATATTGATCGGCAGCATCGGCTAATTCTTCGGAACGCCACTGCTCCGGGGGCATATAGGAAGGCGTGCCCATAAAGGAGCCGGACGTGGTCAAAGAGCTTTTGGAGCGGATTAGTTTAGCGATTCCAAAGTCCACCAGATAAGCGCTGCCCTGGTGATCGAACATCATGTTGCTGGGCTTGATGTCACGGTGGATAACACCCTGGCTGTGGGCATAATCCAGCGCGCTGGCGACCTGGGTCAGCAGTTCAGCCGTTTCGCTGAGAGAAGGGAGTGGTCGTGTGGTTTTGGCGCGGCTGGCAATACGTTCGGCCAGCGTGCCGCCGGTCAACAAACGCATGACCACATAACTGATGTCCCCCTGCGCGCCATAGTCATAAACAGGGATGATATGGCGATGTTCGAGCGCAGCGGCAATTTTGGCTTCGTGATAAAAACGCTCAATGTATCCCGGCTCGGTTGCCAGCGTGGGGGACAGAACTTTGATCGCAACGAGACGTTCCAGATTGAACTGGTAGCCTCGATACACAGCCCCCATACCACCCACACCCAGCAAATCGCGGAGTTCGTACTGGCCGAAGACGTGACCAGCTAAGTTTTGAATACCCATAGGTTATCAGCGCTAAACAAAACGATTGGGTGGGTAGTATGTCGCATTCCGGCGGGAAGTGCAATCGGAAAGGGGCGGATCGAATCGATATTTGCACTTGCACATTCGTTCGGAATGTTTTATACTTAATCAAGTACGTAATTGCGCAAACGCGCAATAAAAATTGAATTTTAGGTTCATGTTAAAAATCTTAAGGTTTTATATTGACTCTTCTGAGGGGTTACAGTATCTTTTTAATAACCCGGTAAAAAGACACAGAGAGGAAAACCTCATGAACCTGGGCCGTCTACAAAATATCTGCAAGGAGTACCCCAGCCAGTTCTGGCTCCTGATTGGCGCATCCTTCATTGATATGGTGGGCAATGCGTTGATCTTCCCGTTTTTTGCAATGTTTTTGACCGATAAATACGACGTTAGCCTAACTCGTGTGGGAGTCATCTTTGCGATTTTTTCGATTGCGGGCATCGCAGGGAGTACGATTGGCGGCGCGCTAACGGATCGCTTTGGGCGCAAGCGGATCGCGCTGAGTGGATTGGTGTTGAGCGCGTTGGGGAACATGGCAATTGTTCTGAATGATAATTTCACCGTACTGTATTTGATCGCGGGCACGCTGGGAGTAGTGGGAAGCATCGGCGGACCCGCATGGCAGGCGATGATGGCAGATTTGCTGCCTGAAGAAAAACGCGCCGAAGGATTCGGGTTGATCCGCATTGCGTTTAATGTGGCGGTGATGTTTGGCCCCATGATCGGCGGGCTGCTGGCTGGCGTGTCGTATCTGCTGCTGTTCAGCGTCGATGTGGCAACCAGCATGATCACCGCTGCGATTCTGGTTGTTTTTCTGCGCGAGACACGACCTGAGAAAAAGGCCAGTGATCCGGCTGAAGAATCGCTGCTACAGACATTCCAGGGATACGGGCAGGTGCTGCGGGATCGCGTGTTTTTATCATTCGCCCTGCTGGGGGCAATGGTATGGCTGGTATACTTCCAGATGAACACTACCCTGGCGGTGTTTCTACGGGATCAGCATGGCATTGAACCGGCAGGATTTGGGGTGCTGCTTAGCCTAAATGCGGTGATCGTGGTGGCGTTTCAGTTCTGGACAACACGAAAAGTGCGGATGTATCCGGCGATGTTCACGCTGACGGTCGGCACACTGTTTTATGCAATTGGGTTCAGCATGTTTGGGTACACGGGCGGGTATGCGCTGTTCGTTGCCGCGATGGTGATTATTACTATCGGTGAGATGCTGGTTGTTCCTACCGGACAGGCGATTGCGGTTCGACTCGCGCCAGAACATATGCGTGGACGGTATATGGCGGTGTTCGGGTTTGGTTATGCCATTGCATCAGGAAGCGGCACATGGCTGGCCGGACAGATCAATGCACACCTGGGGTTTGAATGGGTGTGGTATCTGGCCGGGGTTGTGGCTACAGCGGCGGCACTAGGGTATCTGGCGATGCATTATCTGATCGAACTGCCGAAGACGGAACCGGAATTTGAGGGTGAAACGGCGGCAGAAGCGGCACGATAGACAGCAAGCGCAATAATAGGCGGGGCAATTCGTGAATTGCCCCCTCCCCACTTCTACACATGGAGAAGCATATGATTGTGCAACTCAAGAAAGAACTTTTAGATGTCTTGGATGAGACTTTTGAGCATGTGAACGGCATCTATCTGGATCGAGGAACTTCTTTATTCGAAACGCTAAATACCATTTCGGCAGAGGTGGCCTCACGCCCTGTTGGTTGGAACTGTGCATCCATTGCCGCGCAGGTCGAGCATGTTCGGTTTTATCTGGATGTGCTGGAGCGCAGTATGCTGAACCAGGAGATTGGCAAGGTAGACTGGGGCGAAATCTGGCAGACGGTGCATGAAGTGACGCCAGAAGAATGGGAAGCCAGCAAAAAACGGTTATGGGAAAGTTATCAGCGTGTATTGAAACTCATAAAGGGGTTCGAAACGTGGGAGGGGGAAAACGATATCGCGGGGGCGCTGGCGATATTGGTCCACACGGCATACCATCTGGGCGAGATTCGGCAAGCGCTGTGTATGGTACAGGAAAGATCCGCGAAATAGAACCAGACACACATTGGGGGCAACTGTCCGTGCCCCCATAGAAAATTTTTCGTGAGGTGAGAAATACCTATTTAGCTTTGTCGAGAACGGCTTTGTTTTTCACGTTGGCCGTTTCGCCTTTAAGGAGGAATTTGATCATTTCCTCGGCGGCCTGCGTCCCCACAGCTTCCTGCGCTTCAGCCGTGCTCGCGCCCAGATGAGGGGTGTAGATCACGTTTTCCAGCCCCAGAAGTGGGTTGTCGGCGGCAGGTGGTTCTACATCATAAACATCGATGGCGGCACCACCGACTTTGCCACTCTTCAATGCGGCGGCAAGGTCGGCATTGTTGATGAGCTGACCCCGTGCGGCATTGACGATCATGACACCATCTTTCATCTTGGCGATATTCGCGGCATTTATCACCTGACGTGTCTCATCGGTGATAACAGCATGCAAGCTGATAATATCGGCACGGGCAAAAAGTTCATCCAGGTTGGCGACGAGCGGCGCGCCGAGGTGACGGGCTACATCGGCAGGCACAAAGGGATCGTAGGCAACGACGGTCATCCCAAAGGCGTGTGCCCGATCCGAGACGGCCCGGCCTACGCGACCTAAACCGACGATACCCAATGTTTTACCGCGCAATTCGGTGCCTGTGTACTTTTTGCGATCCCACTTCCCGGCGCGCACTGAGGCGTCGGCCTGGGGAATGTGGCGGGCAAGGGACAACATCAGCCCAAACGCATGCTCAGCAGTGGATACTGTGTTGGCATCGGGCGCATTCATCACCACAATGCCGCGTTCCGTACACGCGTTCAAATCGATGTTATCGACCCCAACTCCCGCACGAACGATACACTTCAGATTGGTAGCAGCAGCGAGCAGTTCAGGATCGGCCTTCGTATCACTGCGGACGATCAGACCATCGGCGCGCGAGATGATCTCCATTGTTTGCTCACGAGTCATTTTGCCGGGGGCGTGGAGTTCAATACCTTCTGTTGCGCGCAGGAGATCCAGGCCGGATTTTTCGAGATTATCGGGAACTACGACCAGATGAATCATGGACACCTACGCTTTCTTAAGGAAGTCGTTCATGGCGGTAAAGAGCGCTTCGAGATCGCTGGGCTGGATATCACCCATATGAGCAATACGGAAAGTTTGACCTTTGAGCTTGCCGTAGCCGTTGGAGATCATCATGCCACAGCTTTTGAGATAGGTGTTCATGTCATCAACGCTGATGCCGCGGTTGTTGGCAACGGTGGAAACCGTTGGTGAGTGATAGCCTTCTTCGCTGTACATCACAAAACCGGCATCCTTGACCCATTGGCGAGTCATTTCGGCCATCTTCTGATGACGGGCGAAACGATTTTCCAGACCTTCGGCCAGCATGTCGTCTAACTGCTTATCCGCGGCATACATAAGCGAGACAGGAGGGGTCGCGGGAGTATTGTTTTTCTGATGGTGCTTGTCGATTTCGATCACATCAAAGTAATAACCGCGATTCTTGACCTGCTTCGCCCGCTCCAACACCGCAGGAGAAACCGCACCGAGCGCCATTCCGGGAGGCAGCGCGAAAGCCTTTTGGGTACTGGTCAAGCAGACATCGATACCCAGGGCATCGACCTCAATTTTCGCACCCGCCCAAATGCTGACCGCATCGACCAAGAAGAGTGTTTCGGGATAATTTTCCAGGATGGCGGCATAGGCTTCGATTGGATTACGCACACCGGTGCTGGTTTCGTTCATCACACAGGCTACCGCATCGTATTTCTGCTTTTTCAGCGCGGCTTCCAGGTCTTCGGGTTTGTTCGCCTGACCCCATTCAGCAGAGATGACATCGACCTCTTTGCCATTCAACTGACTGACTTCGGCCCAACGTTCGCTGAAGGAACCACAAGTCAGATGGAGTATCCTGGCACCCTCACGAACGGTACACCGCGAGGCCGATTCCCAAATTCCAGTCCCAGAAGAGGTATACAGATAGACTGGATTCTTGGTGTAAAACGCCTGCTGGAGTTTGGGTTGAATCCGACCATAAAGCTCGGCAAAGTTCTTAGAACGATGTCCAATCATCCACTGACCCTGAGCATCCAGGATTTCAGGGCGCACTTCGGTGGGGCCAGGAATAAACAGCTTGACGTGTTCGGGTTTTCGAACTGACATACTGGTGTCCTCCACGAAATAAAAAGGTCGAGTCATTTAATTAACGCGGGTAGGTCAAACGCCTACCCGCATGAAAAAACCTAATCAGCCTGTTCCGTGAGAAGCAGTTCCTTGATCTGATTAATAGGCGCAATTTCAGTGGGGTCGGCCTCATACCCAAGCGCAGCATAAACCGACATATAGTCCCCATATTGGATAGCATGAAGCATTTGGGCCAGCGCGCTGGTTCCATGTGGGGAGAACTTGTCGGCCATGATCGCGTTTTCCAAGCACATACGGTAGGTGAGCTTTTGACGCACACGCACACGGGGGTGATCGAATTGGGGCGATGTGATAAACAAAGCCGCCATGTTCACCGTCATCTTTTCGGGGAAGCCGATGCCGACGATGGTGTTGTGATTGGCTTCGGGCAAAACTTCGTACTGCGCCCAGACTTTTGAGTTCTCGTTAAACTGGCATTTCCAGCGCTGGGCAACGGGTTCAAACAACCCTGCGCCATAAATCACCGGGAGACGGCCCATTAACTGGCCCGCACCGCGTTTGGCGGGGTTGCTGGACAGCGGGCTACTCGCGGTATAGAGGGATTTTTCCTCGTGCAGAAGGGCGATACCTTCCTGAATATCCTGAGCGAGGGTGGACGCTAACTTGAGGCGATGGGCAAGGCCGAGCAACAGGCCAAAGCTCCAGCCGAGGGCGGCACGGGGCGGGCTTTTGTAGTCAAAGAGCCAAACGGGATACCCATGCGTTTCCGCATGCTGTTTGAGCTGTCCACCGGTGGTTATGGCAAGCATCTTAACACCGCGCGAAAGCGCCTGCTCCGCGGCGGCAAGGGTTTCTTCGGTGTTGCCGGAATGACTGCTGGCAATAAGCAATGTGCCAGAACCACGTACATAAGCAGGAAGATCGTAGCCGCGCACAACCTGCACCGGTACCGGTGAGGTGGATGCCACCAACGCCGCTAACAGACTGCCGCCAATCGCGGAGCCACCCATTCCAGAGATGACGATTTGTGAAATGGAGGTGTCGGGCAGTGGGAGAGTCTGTGAAAGATTCCAGGCATTCTGGAACTGATCGGGCAGCGCATCGACAAAGGCCAGCATGTTGCCCTTGTCGATGGAGTGAAGATAGTCAAGATCATCAAGATTCATGGTTTCCGCCTGCGGTGAGACCCGCCAAACCATTCCAAACCAGTATAACGCGGGTCAATGGTTATTATAGTACCGCAATCAAGTTAGCTGGCCCACATCCACATTTATAAGGGTATTCGATTTGCCCGGCAGGTACAATCGGTTATTGTGAACAAAGGTACAATATTGCGCAACCACGCAGTGCAGCGCACGATGTTTCGATTTGGTTGTCTTGCATAAATTATTCTGGTCGCCAGAATTCGGGGTGCTCGTGATTGGTAAAACGAGTCATGTCTACTGTCACGTTCCAAAATGTACCGTCGGGGAGCAAGGTGTCTTCACTGATCTGGGGCCACTTAAATTCCGCCCCCAGCAAATTAGCGCCCGTGAGGTCTGCGCCCTGCAAATTGCTCAGCCAGAGATGCGCCCCTTGCAAAGCGGCTTCTCGCAGAGAGGCATTTTGAAAATTGGTGCGCGAGAGATTGGCCTCCTGCATACGCGCACGAAGTAAATTTGCCCCGAAAAGATTGGTACGGGAGAGATTGGCCCGCCACAGATCGGCTACCCCTAACCGCGCTTCCTGAAGATTGGCATCTTCCAGATCGGCCTGACGCAGATTCGCGCCCGCCAGAGTTGCGCCGCTGAGATTCGCCCCGACTAACCGCGCCCGGTGTAAATTGGCATTGCCCAGGTATACTTCGAGGAGGCGCGCATTGTTGAGAATGGCTTCCTGAAGACGCGCGCCCATCAGATGCGCCCCTTGCATATTTGCGCCGGATAAGTCGGCTCCCTGTAAATCGGTCTGGGACATACGGGACATACGCAAGTTGGCGTCGCGCAAGTCGGTGCCCTGCATGTTGGCTTCACCTAAGTCAGCTTCCTGCAAATTGGCTTCGGTCAAACGCGCGCCGACGAGATTTGCTTTGAGAAACGACGCCTTCTGCAAATTGGCTTCAACTAAATTGGCCCGCTGCAAACTGGTGACATGCAGAAGCGCTTCGGACAGATTCGCTTTGCGCAACGCGGCTTCCTGTAAATTCGCGCCGGATAGATCAACTTCCGACAGATGGGCTTCCGACAGCCGTGCTCCCTGCAAATTGGCGCCGATCAATTTAATCTTGCGCAGCGTACCATCGGTTAGCCACCCCAACCGCCGCAGTTCTTCAACAGCGGCCAGTGCTTCGTTGTTGATCTGACTGGACAGTTTAAGCAGGAGATCATTTTTTTGTTGGATGTTCTGTTCTCGTTCGCCGTCCGCTGCTCGTCTATTCATCAACCACGACATAACAACGCCTCAACACCACTATCCAGAGGACGATTTTTCACAGCATAACATAAAAGCGCTAATAAAACCAGGAAGTTGAATGTATCTTAAACTGTTATGCAGAATTAACGTCTTTAATCTGAGTGAGAATGAAGAGGCTCATTATGGCTACCACCGCGCGCCAGACGACCACCGACCATGCATCGTTGGGGCCAAGCAGGACCGCCGTGATTTCAACAAGGGAGTGGAAAAAGATGGCAAGGAAGAGCCAGTAGACCTGGCCGCGCAAAAAAACCTGGAGGACAAGCCAACTGAGAGCCAGATGCATCACAATAGGCAGCAGTCCATTGGCGGCTTCGGCTATGGCTCCGCTCAGCAACACACCCAGGTTATCGGGATGTTCAGTGCCGTAACCAAGCAGGGAAAACCCAAATCCTAACGCCAGCAATCCGGTGTAAATAGTTTCCGAAAATCCATGTCCTAACCCGATCATTAATGCCTGGGGTTTGGTTTCGGCGGAACGGGCAAGGTATTGGTAACCGAAAAAACGAGCTAATTCTTCGGCGAATCCGGCCAGAAGTCCAATTGTCAGCGCGCCCACTGGCAAGATAGACAACAAGGGACTGCGCAGAACACGGAGCACAAGTACCTGAACAAGCAAGGAAATTATATAGGTGATGATGCCGACGGTGAGCAAGGCATAGGGCAAGGCATAACGGCGGTGCAGCCTGCGCGTGAGCAGCACGACTGAGATCAGCAAGCACGAACCTAGCAGAAGCATGAGAAGGGCGTAAATGAACATTTGTTAAACCCTAGCTGCGCCAATATTTTCTTTACCCCATCCCTCCTTGCCCCTTCCCTTAGAGAGGGGAGTCAAACCCACAGGATGTGGAGAATTATTTCTTGGATCGGCCCTAAATATAACGATTTTCAATCCGCAATGACAGAGGCGCAGTTTTTTGTTATGCTTGGCAGATGCGAGTCTTGGTCACATAAAAGGCTGTTTGAATGCATATTGTCATATTGAGCGATACCCTACCGCCAGATAGTCCGGGAGGGGCAGGTAAGATTGCGTGGCTTCTGGGACAAGGCTTGATCGGCGCAGGACAACGTGTCACCTTTATTACCAGCTCAACTGGTCCAAGCCGGGTGGAAGTGCGGCAAGGGATTCCGGTCCATGTGCTGTATTCGAAATATCCAGAGCGATTTGTGGCCTGGTTAAGCCTGTTCAATCCATGGACCGTGTGGCCGCTAAATCGCCTGCTACGAGAATTAAAGCCGGATGTGGTTCATGCGCATAATATTCACCAACATCTGAGCTATCACAGCATGGTTATTGGGCACGCGAGCAAGGCGGCGACGGTTTTCACATCACATGATGTCATGCCGTTTGCCTACGCCAAGCTGGATCGATTTATTGATCCCAAATGCCCGGATCAAATGGATGGGTGGGATTACCGCTTACCGTTCGGATACAATTGGCGGCAGGCACGGCTGCGTTGGAATCCGGCGCGGAATCTTTCGGTCCGGCATACGATGAAACATTATACAGATATGCGGATCGCAGTCAGTTATGCCCATAAAGCCGCCTTAGAAGCAAATGGTCTGCCGCCGTTTGACGTCGTATATAACGGGATCGATATACGAGATTTCGAAGCTGCCGATGCCGGGATGATGGTGCTGCGCCAACGGTATAAACTGGAAGGGCAGCGCGTCATTCTGTTCGGCGGGCGGATTAATATAGCCAAAGGCGAGGCCCAATTAATGGCTGCGCTGCGGCAGGTGAAACAAAAGGTTTCCAACTTCCGGTTGTTGGTGCTGGCACGGCCATCGGTGCATACCGAACGAATGCTGCATGAGCATGCTGATCTGGCTGAGCATATTGTGCTCGGTGGGTGGCTGGATGGGGTCGAACTGGCAACTGCTTACCGGATGGCAGATATTGTGGCGTCGCCATCGGTTTATGCTGATCCATTCCCCACCGTGAATCTGGAAGGAATGGCGGCGGGAGCCGTCCCGGTGACGACGTGTTTTGGCGGCAGTCGGGAAGCGGTTATTGATGGGGAAACGGGGTTTGTTGTGAACCCATATGATATTGAAGCGCTGGCGGATCGGATGGTGCGCCTGTTGACGGATGAACCACTGCGGCAGCGGATGGCCGAAGCTGGACGGGCGCGATATTTGCAGCAGTTTACGCTCGAAAAGTTTAGCGAACGAATGATCAATGTGTATGAGCGGGCGCTGGCACAACGACGATCAAGTGGACGATCAAGTGATCGATAAGTGATTCCGTCATGAAACTACTGGTTATTGTGTCCTCGTTGGATTTGAGACAGCCCTTTAGCGCCACACCGGCATGGTGGCAACTTTTGAAGGGACTGTATGAAAACGGTGTAGACCTGATCGCGGCACCCTACCAGGGACCTGCGATTGAAGCGCCGTGGTGGCGCGCGGCACCGAATCCAGCCCAACGCGAAGGTGATGTATTCAAAGCGATGCGCGATGGGTGGCGGCGCATCGGGAGCACGCGGCAAACTCAGCAGAGGCAGCAAACACAGCAAGAAAGTGCCTCGGATCGGGTCATCCGGCAGGTAGCCCAGCGCGTGATCGCTCCCCGGTGGAAAAAGCTGGTAGATCGATTGATGGCGCAACAGCCCGATATTGATGCGGTGCTAGTTATTACGGTACCACTCAACCATATCCGAGGATTAGCGGCGCATATCATCGAAAAGCATGGCAAACCGGTCTTCTTTTATGATGGAGATGTGCCTGCCAGCCTGCCGAGTTTTCGCGGGTTTGCGTCGGGATTTCGCATTTATCAAGGAGCAGCCCCGGCGGAATACACGGCATTTTTCTCGAACAGCCTGGGAGGAGCAGAAGGTATCCGGGAACTGGGCGCACGCGAGGTTCATGCGTTGTATTATGGAGCAGATCCGGATTTATTTTTGCCGCTAGAATTAACTCAAGATATAGATGTATTCTTTTATGGACATGGGCGGGAATATCGCGGGGAATGGATCGATGCAATGCTGCGGGATGCAAGCCAGGCGCTACCGGAGGCACGATTTGCAGCACGAGGCATGAATCTGGGCGACATTGGGCGAACCGATCTGCTGCCGTATCTCTCATTTAGCAAACTGCGAGAATATGCCTGCCGAAGCAAGATCAATCTGGTGATCACACGGAAAGCACATGCCTCCGTGTTCGCGTCATCCAGTTCACGTCCATTCGAACTGGCGGCGCTGGGGGCGTGTATGGTGTGCAGCCCGTATTCGGGAATCGAAACGTGGTTTGAGCCGGAAAAAGAACTGATAGTGGCCGAAAATGGGCAGGAAGCAACCGAACGGATCGGCTGGTTGTTGCAACATGACGACGCACGACGGACAATTGGAGAAGCGGCGCGTACACGACTGCTTAAAGAACATACTTTCCGACATCGCGCACAAACGCTGATCGAAACGATAAAAGGATATTTATGAGTGAGCACGATGTGGCCCCGCCTGACACTTTCCTGTCGGCGGATGCGCTGCGGATGGCATGGGATACACCCTGGAAACTGCGGCTTGAACTGCGCCGGATGGTGACATGGCCGACAGCACGGGTATTGTTCAAGCTGGCGGGAGTCGAATGGGGACATGGATGGCGGCTGTATGGAATGCCTATATATCAAAAACACCGCCGCAGCACGATGAACATTGGAGATTGGCTTGAACTGCGCGCGATTCCACACAGCAACGCCTTGGGGCCGTTTCATCCTGTGATTCTTTCCACGCGCCGCCCAGATGCAGAACTTGTTATCGGGGATGGGTTTGGAATGACGGGGGGGACGATTTGTGCCGAGGAACAGATTATTATTGGAAATGATGTGTGGGTGGGCGCAAATACAACAATCACTGACACGGATTTTCATCCACTTGAACTGGCGGTACGATTGGAGCGACCATTGGACGGCAAAACGGCTCCAGTGGTGATTGAGGACGGCGTGTTTATTGGGATGCAGTGTTTGATTTTGAAGGGTGTTACAATTGGAGCGGAAAGTGTGATCGGTGCAGGCAGTGTGGTCACACAGGACATTCCAGCCGGCGTCATCGCGGGGGGGAACCCAGCCCGGGTAATCCGCGCGATCCATCACGAAAAGCGCAGGGCTTCGGTATGAGCATTCTTGCTTATCTTGTACTGATTGTTGTTTTGCTGGGAATTGGCACGATCACGGCATCGATGCTGCCAACGCGCGGGGCACGGATCGGGTTAGGGAGCGTGCTGTTTCTGGCCCTGGTAGTGGATATTACGTGGTTTCTGGCTCCTTTAATCGACTGGTCACCGAAACTAGGCGATGGGGCATGGATTGGCACGTTTGCCCTCATTGCTGTGGTCGCCGTTGTAGTCGCCGGATATTATGGACGCGAGACATGGCTACCGGGGGCACCAAGCTGGATATGGCCGAGTGATCGGGACCTTTTGCTATTGGCTGTGGTGATCGTCCTGTTTGGGCTGATCGTGTTTGTGCTGCCTGTTCCATTCGATACAGATGCGCAGGGATTCGGGTATCTGGCACTGACGCTGCGCGAGGGACAAAATTACACCACACTTGCCCCCTGGCACCCGGCTGTCGATTACCTGTATTCGCCGGGATATATTGGCTTAATTGCTCACCTCAGCACGCGATTTGATCTGGGAATTCACACACTTCAACTCATTTTTAGCGCGATTACGATTGTCCTCTTCATCTGGCTGGCGTATGACTTGGGCAATGAGGTCGAAGGGCCACGTACAGGACGGGCTTTCCTGATCACGGCCATCATCGGGACGGGATTAATCACAGCCTTTATGGACTCGCATTATACGGCGCTGCTGGCGCTGCTCTTTTCACTGGGATTTATCACGTTTGTACTCCGATATTTAAGTACAACCCGGTGGTCGGATGCGCTATTTGCGGCGATCTGTTTAGGAGCGGTGCCGCTCAGCCAACCAGATACGACTATTGCATTAATTATTGGGTATGCGCCATGGCTGATTGTCATCTGGTTCGCCCAACCACGTCCGCGATTGGGCGCGTGGTTGGTGCTGGCAGCGGTAATTCCCCTGGTGGCGTTGGGGATTGTATCGCCCTGGTTGATCAGTATTAACGATTTGCTTGGGTCCGGGATCGAATCGCCGTTTAAAGTGGAGTCTTCGCATTGGCGGACATTGATATTGATGCACGGCGGGCTGGTCGTGGTGTTAGCGGCAGCCGGTGCGCTCGTGGGCGTGAAACGGCGCAATGCAGCCGCGTTATGGATGATTGTGTGGGGCCTCGCTATTCTGGAATTCTCGACACTGGGGCTGCTCGAAAAAAATATACCCAGCATCATTGGACCACTGCTGAAATATGATTATCCGTTCAGCCTGGCATGGCACGGACCGATTATTCCGTATCTGGTGCTGGGCGGCATGGCGTTGGTTTGGCTCGCGGATTGGCTGGGCGGAGAAGCGGTTGATCGATGGGTGGGACGGTTAGCCATCCCATTTTTTGCGCTGGCCTTTGGGGTGATTGTCGGAGGGGCCGTTTTTTTTGATGATGTGATTGAAGCCAGTAAAAATACAACACTGAGCATCTACGGCGCATTTTCATCCGAGGCGGACGTTGAGGCGATGGTCTGGCTGAGAGATAATACGCCACAAGACGCGGTCATTCTTAACCATCCCGGACCGCATGAGGCAGACTGGGCACCAGTGATCAGTGAGCGAAACACAGTTTTCTTTCGCCCGCAGCCGTTTTATCACGGGGTGCGGATGAATAAGGACGGGGAGTTGAATGACCGGCTGCATGAAGATTTGCGGCTGTTCTGGAAAAGCACGGATGGAAACAGCGCCGAATTGGATTATGGGGACCTGCTTATCCGGTATGGTATCGATTATGTGCTTGTGCCACAGATTTTTGGGAACCCGAACAGTTTTGATGATTTACAACGGTGGGAACAACCTGTCGCAGAAGCAGAAGCCTATTACCGGGCGGATTTAGGGAATGTGCCATATCTTGAGTTAGTGTATGAAAACGATGGCGCGCGCGTGTATCGCGTAGTACCGGAAATAAAAGCCCCGTCGGAATAAAAAAGACGGGGCAAAAGGAATGATGCGCGTCGCAAACAGCCCTTGATGGACTGTTGACTTCTGGTATCTATTGTACCTTATATTCCCCCTCTTTTGTCAAATAATTAATAGAGTGATGATATATTCTTACAGGCACAAGCCTCAAACATCACCCAGTAGGATTAAATCAGTATGGATGTGGCATTCATTACATCTCTGTACCGTTCGGAGCGATACCTGGCGCGCTATGCGGCGCACGTGTTGGAAGTGGGCGCGCAGATTAAAAAGGCCGGATTAGAACTTGAGTTGATTATTGTAGCGAACGATGCTTCTGACGAGGAACGAACGGCGATTGAACAATTGACTCGCACTACCGATTTTATGGTGAGGGCGATCCATGTCGAGCGTGAAACCCTGTATGCATCGTGGAATCGTGGGGTGAGAGAGTCATCTGCGCCGGCGTTGGGATTCTGGAATGTCGATGATGTGCGCACGGCAGAAGGGATCATCGAAGGACAGCAGTTGATTGAGCAAGGATGTCTATACATATACTTTCCGTATGACATCGTGAGAACGGAAAAAATCGGAAAGCTGATCCGATTCAGGCGGCGGATTCATTACGAAGCCATGCCTTATGATCGAACACGGTTCACACAGGCGATGCGGGGCATGTCATTTTTTATGTTTGCGCGAGAACTGTACGAGCGAATTGGACCGTTTGACGAGCACTTTCAGATTGCAGGGGATATGGACTGGAGCGTGCGAGCGGCGCACGAAATTGATTTTTGCGCAGCGACTCATGCCGGAGGAACGTTTTTTCTGCACGGAGAGAATTTGAGCAGCATTGATAATCCCCGGCTGCAAGTGGAAGACAACATTGTCCATATGCGGTGGGAAGCCTGGGAAAATGTGCGGCCTGCCAAGCCCGATGTGATGCGGGCATGTTGGACAGAATGGGGCGGAGCCGCGCTTCCTGAAGAGATAGAACAGAAACTGTGGGGGGAAGGAGCCTTAGAACGCTGGCAAAACTGGCAGCGTGATTACCGCCGACACCGCCGAGGCGTACAGATTTCTGAAATTCTGCGAGCCGTGCCCCGCTGGATAATTAACCGGACAGGCACCCGTTCGATGTTTGCCAAATTGGGAATTGTAAAATCGGCGGCAAAGGAGCGCTAACGCGCGATGGATTTACCCCTGGTTAGTATTGTTATTCCGGCGTATAACCACAAACAATATATTGAACAGACTGTTGATAGCTGCCTTGCACAGACGTATCCGAACTGTGAGATTATTGTCGTTGATGATGGCTCGACTGATGGCACTGGAGAAATTTTAGCAGCGCGATATGGGGAACGTATCCAATATATTTACCAGCAAAACAGGGGATTACCTGCTGCGCGGAATGCAGGGACGGATGCAGCTAAAGGGGAATACATTCAATATTGCGATTCGGATGACCAACTGCTGCCAACCAAAGTTGAACGCTGTGTCGAACTTTTACAGACGCAAGCTGATGCCGTTTTCGCTTATACTCATTGTGATTTTGTTGAGGAAGATGGCCGGACTGTCATCCCACGTCTCCACTCAATGCTGCCATCCGGGGATATATTCTGTAAGCTCCTGAACGGCCCACAAGGCAATTTTATCATGGAGTGTGCGCCATTAGTTCGCCGCCAAGCCGTGATCGAAGTTGGGCGGTTTAATGAAAGCCTGCGCGCGGCTGAGGATTGGGATTTATGGCTGCGATTGACAGCCCGGTATCCTGTTGTGTTTTTGAATGAGGTTCAGGCACTCTATCGAGTGCGGGCGAATGCGATGCATACCGATGGGATACGAATGGCAACCGCGCGTTTGCAGGTGATTGAGATGGCGCGGCAGTATCCAGGGCGGGAGTGGTGTATTGATGAGGCTGCTTATGATCAAATAGTGGCAGCCCGCTATCATGTCCTAGCGATGGAATACTGGAAACATGGACAACGCGCAGCCTCGCGGCAAGCATTCCGACAGGCAACGAAACTGGACCCTGCACATGGTAAAATTCGGCTAATCTATGGTCTCTTGACTTATGGGTTTCCGGCACAAACGGCGAATATAATTGGGCAATGGGCGAGCAGGATTCGGAGCTGGTTACATAAATAAACCTTGAAATCGAGTTCCAGCATGGTAAACTAGCTTTTTAGGCTGCGCCATTATTTGGGGGGGGATGGCCTTAACAGCCCCTGTAGCTCAGAGGATAGAGCGAGGGTTTCCTAAACCCTGCGTCGGCGGTTCAAATCCGTCCAGGGGCATAAGAATTGATTAAGAGGACCGGGATCAAACCACCGGTTCTTTTTTTATTGAAACCTCTTTTTATTTGATTTGAGTTTCAAACTTTAGATTGCCATTTTAATCATTTTACTCACTCTTTTACACGCTTTTTATATCTCGAACTTTTTTTTACTACTAATTTACAATCTCACAAGCCTGTTTACTTTAGTAATACCACCATGTTAAAATCTTAATTGTAAATTCTGCGAATCTTGAGCAAGTCTTAAATCACTTTTCAAATAGTTGTAGTACGATGGTACTGAATACGTGAAGCCTTGCAAGCACCGTGCCTTCTTGAATTAATTATTTTAAAGAAGGCGCATCCCAATGTGGGGCATATCGTAGCACTACAAACTCTTTACCAACTTTAAGGGGGATTCAAAGTCCAGGGTGTGTCCGCAAATGTTATCATCCCAGCCTCTTCCATCTCTCCAAACATATAAGAGGCACCTCTGGAAATCGTATCGAATTCACAATCCAATATCACAGCGCCATCCGTCACTTCGACCTGAACTCTGATCCTACGTGAGTCCAGGCCAAAAGTTCGGTCAGTATAGATTAGGGGAAAAGAGATGAAGCGGCTATTCATCCCGCAGTTTATTCGTGTCGCCCGGTTCCGTAATAAAAGCTTTATCGGCATCGTTCTTGTTTCGCTGCTGCTGCTGGTTGTGCCGTTATTCGGAATCATTGCGCCCGCTATTAGCACCAGAACTCGTCAGAAAAGCATCGAGCGGCTGGTGGTTCCCCAATCGAAGCGCACCGTGCTCTATCTGCCCTACAAGCGTATACTGGATGTTACACTTTCCGTGCTGGGGTTACTGATGCTGCTGCCTTTGCTGGCGGTCGTTGCGCTAGCCATCAAGCTCGACTCGAGCGGCCCCGTGATTTTTACACAAGAACGCGCCGGATCAAAGTGTCGTTCCAAGAATGGCGTCAATACCTGGGAAGTTCAACCTTTCCGTATCTTCAAGTTTCGGACGATGTACCATAACGCGGATCAGTCGCTGCACCAAGCCCATATCCGCGCGTATACCAGCGGGACACTCGAAAAGAATGACACAGACTCGCCCTACAAATTAGAGCGCGATCCACGTATTACACGGGTGGGGCATATTCTGCGCAAGACGAGTCTGGATGAACTACCCCAACTGATTAATGTACTCAGAGGCGAAATGAGCCTGGTTGGGCCGCGCCCGGTGCCGATGTATGAATACGCCGAGTACAAAGCGTGGCATAAAGAGCGTCTGGCGGCACTCCCAGGACTAACTGGATTGTGGCAGGTCAAGGGGCGGTGCCTGGTTAATTTTGATGAGCAGGTGCGCCTGGATATTGAATATGTGCGCCACCAATCACTCGCTATGGATCTCAAACTGCTGCTTCTGACTGTTCCGGCGGTCTTGAACGGACATGGCGCGGGTTAATTTACCTAAAGGAGAAAGAATGGCCGACAAACTAGGTGTTGTAATCGTAGGTTGTGGGTATTGGGGCGTCAATTATGTCCGGCTGTTTTCGGAGCTTCCGCGGACACAGGTTGTCGCTATTTGTGAACAGCGCCCTGAGCGGCTACAGGAGATCAATAAACGTTTCCCCAATATATATGCCACATCTGATCTTGAAGAAGCATTAGCCCTGGAAGGGGTTGAGGCCGCGATTATCAGCACAACAGCCACAACTCATTATGAAGTGACAAAGCAATGTTTACTGGCTGATAAGCATGTGATGGTCGAGAAACCGATGGCGACCACCACAGCGGATGCTGAAAAACTGGTGCATCTGGCAGAAGCCCGAAATCTCAAACTCATGGTAGGCCATATTTTCCTCTACAATGCCGGGGTCCAGTTAACAAAGTCCTATATCAAGCAAGGGAAAATGGGCGATTTGTATTATCTTTACGCGCGCCGGACTAACCTGGGACCGATCCGTCATGACGTGAATGCCGTGTGGGATTTGGCAACTCATGACGTGTCGATTTTTAACCACTTCATGGAAACCACACCGGAATGGGTGAGCGCGGTGGGGGGCAAATATTTACATACCAGCCGGGAAGATGTGGGCTTTATCGTGTTGGGATATCCGAATGAGGTGCTGGCCCACATCCATGTGAGTTGGGCAGACCCGGCTAAGGTGCGAGAAATTGTTGTAGTCGGCAGCGAAAAACGCGTGGTGTTTAATGATCTTGATCCGCTGGAACGCGTGAAAGTTTTTGAGAAAGGGATCGCACCCAGTTCAAACGGAGCAGAACCAGCGAATTATGGCGAGTATCATTTTGATATTCGGGACGGTGATATTTACAGCCCGAAGGTTGAAGCCAGCGAACCGCTGAAGAGTGAATGTAATCATTTTGTCGATTGCGTACTCAATGATGAACACCCGATCAGCGATGGATACAATGGGCTGGAAGTCGTTCATGTGATGGAAGCGATTAACCGCTCGGTAGCAGAACGCGGGCGGCCAGTTGAAATCAAGTGGGAAATCAGTCAAGAGATTCAACCTCAGATCATTTCGGAGACAAGCTATGACCATTCAAGAAGGATTACAAGTTCCGTTCATGGATCTGCCGGCCCAGCATCGCGCCTTGAATGATGAAATTCAGGCGGCTATTAACCGGATTCTGGAGCGATCAGATTTTATTTTAGGGAACGATGTCTCGCTGTTTGAGGCCGAGTTTGCTGCTTTCTGCGAAGCAAAACACGCCATTTCGGTTGATTCGGGCACGTCGGCGCTTGAACTGCTGCTGCGGGCATATGATATTGGGCCAGGGGATGAAGTTATCACCGCAGCCAATACGTTTATCGCTACGGTCCTGGCGATCTCATATGTCGGCGCAACTCCGGTGCTGGTCGATATTGATCCCAATACCTATACCATGGATTGCAATGGTAAACTGCGGGAAGCGATCACCAGCCGAACCAAAGCCATTATTCCTGTCCACCTTTACGGACAGCCGGCTGATATGGACCCGATTTTAGCGGTGGCAAAGCAGCATGGATTGATTGTTATTGAGGATGCGTGCCAAGCGCATGGCGCGCGGTATAAAGGCAAACGCGCTGGTTCGCTGGCACATGGGGCCGCCTTCAGCTTTTATCCAGCGAAAAATCTGGGTGCCTGTGGTGACGGCGGCATGATCGTCACCAATGACGACGCAGTAGCAGACCGGATTCATATGCTGCGGAATTATGGGCAGCGCGAGAAATATTATCACGCGCTGAAGGGCTACAACCGCCGGTTGGATACCATGCAAGCCGCCATTCTGCGGGTCAAGTTGAAGCACCTGGATGAGTGGAACGAACTGCGGCGTAAGCATGCGCGGGCGTATACCAAGCTGTTGGGCGGGAATGGAATCGTGCTGCCGCCCGCCGCGAATTATGCCGAACCCGTGTGGCATCTGTATGTGATCCGTGCGCATCATCGGGATGAAATGCGCGAATTCCTGGCTAAGCGGCGGATTTCGACGGTGCTGCATTATCCGGTGCCGATTAATCTTCAGGAAGCATATCAGGACCTGGACCGTCCGCGCGGATCGTATCCGATCACGGAACGGTATGCAGATGAAATTTTGTCGCTGCCGATGTTCCCTGAACTGACCGATGAAATGATCGAGTACGTGGTCCACAGTATCAAAGAATTCTCGTCCATGCACAATTAGGGATCAGATATTGCTCTAAAAAATGGGGCCTAAGACATTCGAAAGGCCCCATTCTATGTCAGAACTACTCTTCAAAGGGTAACCATTTCCTCTGCCCGTCCTGCGTTATTAGATCGTAAGCCATCAACAGAGACTGACGAATGAGGATTCTATGCCCGACATCTGCGATTATGAAAACTCGACCTATCGGACGGAATTCTGGGAAAACCGGGGACGCGATTATGAAGATCGAACAGAACGGATAGCAGTCAAAGGGCTGCTACCACGCGGCGAACGGTTGCTGGAATTGGGCGCTGGGTTTGGTCGAATGGCCGACCTGTATAAGGATTACAAAAAAATCGTCCTCGTTGACTTTTCCCATTCTCAACTGGAATATGCGCGCGATCACTATGGCCCTGATAAGTTTATTTATGTAGCGGCTGATATTTATCACCTTCCATTTGCACCCGCTCAATTCGATACGATCACGATGGTGCGCACGCTGCATCATATGGATGATCCATTAAGCGCACTGAAACAGGTGCGCGCCTCGATTCGCAGCGGGGGGAATTTCATTCTGGAATTCACCAGCAAGCGAAATCTCCGGTCAATTGCCCGGTGGTCGCTGCGGCACTGGCAGAAGTCGAAAGTGGCAATGTCTAACCCCTTTAGCAAAGAACCCGTGAAGTTTTACGATCTGTATTATGGGTTTCATCCGTCCTTTGTGCATGATTTGCTCATCCAGGCTCATTTTGCGCCGGGGCGACGAAAAGCAGTGTCGTATTTCCGACTCAATTCCTTAAAGCGGGTGATTCCGCTACGCATCTTAGTAGGTTTGGACGCAATTTTGCAGCCGATGGGGAACATTTATCCGATCTCGCCCAGCGTGTTTGTGCGATCTGAAGCAGTGGGACAAGACGAGCCTAACCCCACAGGGAAATTCTGGCGCTGCCCCACCTGTCATGGGTTTGATCTGACTGAACAACCGAGCGAACTTTACTGTCCAAACTGTCAAGCACACTGGCCGGTTGAAAATGGAATTTACGATTTCCGGCCTGCGGCAGAGTCGAGCAAGCGGGTATCGGTTAAAGAAATACGCGGCTGGTAAGCAGGAGTTTGGAATTTAGCGGTTTTCTTCAATAGACGGAAACCGATTGTGTGCTTTCGTAAAACGCCAATCAGAACTGGCGTAAAGTGGAGATAGTCTAAATGAATATCGTTAGTGTTGCTCCTCGGACGGATCCGCTATGGCAGCGACTCACGGCTGAAAGTGACAGCAGTGTGTTTCATTCGCCTGCCTGGATGCAGGTGCTGGCGGATACATATGGGTGGGAACCGCAAGCTTTTATGCTCCTAGATGAGGCGGGGAATCCACTCGCCGGAATTCCTTTCTGCCGTATCGCGGATATTCGGGGCGAACGGACCGCATCACTGCCTTTTTCCGATTTTTGCGATCCGTTGGTAACAAGCTTTGAACAGTGGAAGGTCTTGATCGACGACCTGTTAGCAGAGAATCGCCCGCTGGCTGTACGCCCGCTGCATAATGAGATTCCCCTGCAAGATGACCGGTTTGCACTGGTCAACAAGGCACGCTGGCATGGGATGGACCTCCGACCGGATGTGGATGCGCACTGGAGCCGGATCGAAAGCTCGGCACGGCGCGCGATTTCGAAAGCCGAGCGAAACGGAGTAAGTGTGCGGTTTGGGCAGACGATTGAGGACCTGCGCGCCTTCTTTGAAATGCATCTGGGCATTCGAAAGTACAAGTATCATATGCTTGCCCAGCCATACAGTTTCTTCGAGAATATCTGGCGGCAATTCATGGCTAAGGACGCGGGTTTTGTCGCACTGGCTGAACACGAAGGGCAGGTTGTCGGCGGCATTTTGTTCCTGAAATGGCACAATACCCTGGTCTATAAGTTCAATGCTTCCCGCGCCGACTCGCTCGAATTCCGGCCTACTGATCTGCTCATTTGGGAAAGTATCAAATATGGCAAGTCGTTGGGGCTTCAACGACTGGACTTCGGATTGAGTGACTGGGATCAGGATGGGCTGATCCGGTTCAAGCGGAAGTTTGCTGATTGTGAAAAGACGATTTCTTTTCTGCGGTACATGCCCGATGGGCTACCTACGCCTCAGCAAAAGCAAGCTGGGGAGCTTTTGCCCAAACTGACCAACCTGTTTACAGATACCAGTGTGCCAGATAAGGTCACAGAAGATGCGGGGAATCTGCTCTACCGGTTCTTTGTATAACCGACTATCACATTAAAAAATCAGGGGTGCAGTGAGCACCCCGATTTATTATGGATGATATGCCCGCCGGATGACGACGGGCATATTGTTTTCTTGGGATGGCACTATTGACCGCAGGCTCCCGACAGCGTTACAAAGCCGCTGTTTAACCACCCACGAGTACCGACAAAATCAACATAGAACCAATCGGCCTGACGCTGGAAAGCAGTCAAGGTGACATCGTAGGGAACCTGAACGATCACCGCACTGGTCGCTGATGGTTCGGCGCGGAGATTCATAATCGCTTTGGTTATAACCATACAGTCGGATAGTGACCGATTCGAGGCCGACGTGTCTGGCAGTGTGGTCGCGGTAGGGATACCCTGAACCAGGACTACTGTGCCTGCATCGGGGATCGAAGCGCAGGTATAACCGCCCTGAAGCGAAACCGGGAGTTCGTGGGCTGTGCGCGGGAAGGTGGTGGCATCCAGGTAAATAAATGCACCTGTGCCCTGTAAGCAAATGTTGACATCCAGATTGAATTCCGAAATTCCATAGCCGTTGTGAGTCAATCCGAAAACATCAACGGCCTGGATCACACCACGCTGGAGGACGGATAGTTCACCGACTTCGGCGGATGTTCGGACGAACACGCTATTTTCGGCCAGAACACGGCAGAACACGCTGCCATCGGAGACCGCACCGGATGGAACTGTAGCGCGAACAACCGGATTAGTCGTACCATCCATATCAGCACACAGCGGCGCTTGCGAACGGGCGATGTCTTCGGCGGTTGGCTGGTACACATCCACGCCACCATCGTTGTCTTTAACTGTGACGCGGACATTGGCTGGATCAATGCCACTATATATCGGATCAGTGCTCACAGCAGCGGCGGTCACAACCATGCAAGTCTGTGCGCCATCCTGCAAATCATCATCAAGCGCTGATACTTCAACCTGAACACCCGTATTCCAGTTTGCAGCGGTGAGTAAGACCATATTGACGGTAAGGGCGCACTCGGTTGTGTCCGAAACGCTCAGATCGATTTGAACAGCGGCGGTAGGCTCGGTCATGAGGCGGATTGTGAACGGCACGGAGCCATTTGGTTCGCTGATGGTCAGCGACTGGGGCTGCACATCAATGCTTTGTGTTTCATTGTCGTTGATAGTGGCGGTCACATCGGCAACCGCCAGGCCAACGGGATACTCGACAGCACCGGACGCGGTGATGTCGTTGG
>CAYYNB010000026.1:2732-45701 GCA_964472565.1 uncultured Anaerolineaceae bacterium | reverse complement strand
TCAGCCGCACCTGCCGCCAGATTCGTTCAACAAAGGAGCGCTCAAACCCTTCGGCCACCACTTCATCGACGCTGTACCGCTCATCCACTAGCAGATACAGCGCCTGGTCGGCCATTTCATAGGTATAGCCCAGTTCGCCTTCGTCCGTCTGCCCTTCCCACAAATCCGCTGACGGCGCTTTGCTGATCAATTGCTCCGGCATACCCAAGTCCCGCGACAGTTGCCGCACCTGCGTTTTATACAAATCCGCAATCGGCTGCACGGCTGCCGCGTTATCGCCGTAAATCGTTGTATAACCCAGCAGCGTTTCCGTTTTGTTGCTCGTGCCGATCACCAACCCGTTAAACGCCGCCGACTGGTCATACAGCACGACCATCCGCGTTCGCGCCATGATATTCCCCTTCCGCATCGCGGACATATCCGGGAAGCGCGCAATCAGCGGATCCGCCATCGCCGTAATCTCAATCGTATCGCTCTGTATTCCCAGCGCGTCGATCACCGCCTGTGCATCATCCAGGCTGCTCTGCGATGACGATTTGTACGGCATTCGCACCGCCAGCACGTTTTCCGGGCCGAGCGCTTCCGCCACCAGATACGCCGACAGCGCCGAATCGATTCCGCCGCTCAACCCCAGCACCGCTTTTTTGAATCCGACTTTGGTAACGGCATCCCGCAGAAACAACACCAGAATCTTCCGCGCCAGGTCCGTATTAATGTCTAACCGCGCTAGAATTGGATCAGCCATCCTCTTCTCCTGTTCAACAAAAATGGGGAGCAACCTTGCTCCCCACGACTATATCGCATCCGCGCGTAAACTCTCGATCTCCAGTTGCAGCATCTCAATCTGATCCGACAGCCGCAGAATGATTTCCACCCCGGCCAGATTCACACCCAGTTCTTGTGTCAGCCGGTTGATCTTCAACAACCGTTCGACCTCGCGCGGCGAATACAGTCGGATATTGCCATCCGTTCGTTGTGGAACGACCAGCCCCAACTGTTCGTAGTTACGCAGCGTTTGCGGATGCAAATCCACCAATCGCGCCACCACGCCAATCGTCAAGCACGGTTCGTCGCCGGTGATTTTGTCGTTCATACTGAAGCTGCTTCCTGACTAATCCGGGCGCACACCCAGTTCCACATTCACATCCAGCGTTTGACCTTCGCGGACAATGGTCAGCACGACCACCTGCCCCGGCGACGTATTTTCCACCAGATAAGCAATCAGATCATCAATATCATTGATCATGATGCTGTTGATCGCTACTACAATATCCCCATCAATCGGCACATCGATTCCGCGCACTTGTGCCGATTGCGTTCCGCCCCGCAGTCCGGCGCGCTCAGCCGGTGAATCCGGCAGCACCGTGTCGATCATAACGCCGCTGGTCACAGGCAGCGCCAACTCATCCGCAATCGCGGCCAGGCTCAACCCCGGCACAGATGGCGGCGTCGAAATGCCCAGCCATGAATATTTTGCTTCTCCACTATCGATCAACTGCGGTATAACGCGCTTCACCGTATTAACCGGCACGGCGAAGGCAATCCCCTCAAACCCGCCGCTTTCCGTCCGAATCGCCGTGTTGATGCCGATCACCTGTCCATACGAGTCGAGCAGCGGCCCGCCCGAATTTCCCGGATTCACGCTCGCGTCCACCTGGATAATCGACGGATTGCTGTATGGCTGTGAAGTCGGATCGAGCAGTTGCACCGATGGCAGTGTGCGCCCCAGCGCGCTGACAATCCCGACGGTCATACTGCCTTCCAGCCCAAATGGGTTGCCAATCGCAATCACCCGCTGACCAACCCGAAGTTGCCCACTGTCCCCCAACACCACCGGAACCAGCGGCGCACCCGTCGGATCAATTTGCACCACCGCCAGATCGCTGTAGTCATCTATCCCCACCACTTCCGCATTAGTCGCGTAGCCATTCGAAAACGTGACCAGTATTTCTTCCGCATCACGTACCACGTGCGAATTGGTGACGATATGCCCTTCCATATCCAGCACAAATCCCGACCCGCTGCTGTCAATCGTGTCCGACTCGCTGTGATACCGCGACACAATCTCAATATTGACCACCGACGGGCTGACGCGCTCGTAAATATTCTCCAGCAGCAAATATTCCGCATCCGCCTGTTGCACCAGCTCGACGGGCAGTGGCGTTGGTGTCGGTTGTTGTTGGGCCATCGGCTGCCATTCGCTGGGCCGGTAATTGGCATTCCGCAAATCGTCCGCCGATGGTTCATGGCGGGTAACATCGCGTGTCTGTCTTTGAGTTTGCGGCTGGCTGTCCTCAAGAACAGGATCAGCTAACAAACTGACCGTCGTAAAAATCATGGCGGTAATCACCAGCAGCGTAATCATGCCAATACCGACCCCGATCAGCAGGGCTGAGACGCGTCCAGTTTGCCGCGTTTTTTCCTCGTACCGCTGAAAATCCTCAAAATTCCAACCCATAGCGTTTGTCCCATATACCCTACGAACTCCGCAGTGTGCGTAAGTTCTCGAACAATTCCTTTTCCTTTGAAGTCAAATCCGTTGGCACTTGAACCAGAATATGAGCATACAGATCACCAAAGCTGTCCGCTTGCCGCATTCGAGGCATCCCCTTCCCGCGCAGTCGAATACTCTGCCCCGACTGCGTTCCAGGCTGAATCCGCAAGCTGACATCGCCGCCCAACGTGGGCACCTTGACCGTTCCACCCAATACCGCCGTATACAACGACACCTTCAAATCCAGGTGCAGATCATCCCCATCCCGTTGAAAAACTGGATGATCCAACACATTAACAATGACATATAAATCGCCTGGTTGCCCACCGGTATAACCTGGTTCTCCCTGCCCGCTCAACCGCACGCGTGTGCCTTCCTGCGCGCCCGCCGGAATCGTCACCTTGAGCTGCCGCTGTCCGATCTGGACCTGTCGCATCGTCCCCTGATACGCCTCTTCCAGCGTGACCTGGGCCACCACTTCTAAGTCTTGCCCGCGCATCGTCTGCCGGGTGCGCGGCTGGCCTCGCTCAGTTCTCCCACCCATGCCGCCGCCAAAGATATTACGAAAGAACTCCGAAAAAATATCGCCGCCCAAATCCGCATCATTGAACTCGACTCGGTATCCACCCCCTGGTTGGCCGCTGGTCCAGCGTGACCAATCAAAGCCGCCCGGTTGGCCGCCCATGCGCTGCCATTGCTGGTAGCTTTTGCCCAGTTCATCATATTTTTTTCGCTTCTCAGCATCCGATAGCACTTCGTAGGCTTCGTTGATCTCCTTGAATTTCTCTTCAGCCTGTTGATTGCCCGGATTCACATCAGGATGATACTGTCGCGCCAGGCGGCGATACGCCTTGCGAATATCCTTTTCCGAAGCTGTCCGTTCTACGCCGAGAACTTGATAGTAATCACGGTATTCCATAGCATCCCACATTAAGCAAGAAACTTATCTGTGAAAAAATTCTAAGACTTTAGTCACAGGGAGTCAACCTTGCTGACCCAATTCTTAGAAATCATTTATGTTTTTATCATGTTTAAGTGGTTCATGTTAGGAATGCAGGGATGCCGCCAATCAGTTAGAATAAGAAGCGAAAACAAAATTGCTGAAAAGGAACAGCGTATGAGTCGATCAACACTCTCCTGGGCAGTCATCATCGGGATTATTATCCTGGGTTCGAATGTGGCCTTTGGGATCTTCTCCGCCATCCCAAGCTCCACGAGTGATGGCCGCAGTCTGGAATGGAAACGTTTTGATGTACTCATTGACAATATTCAGACGTCCGAAAACCGTTTTGATGTAACCGAAACCTACCAGCTTGCCATCGATCAAGGGCCATTCTCTTTCGGTACGCGCGACATCCCCATGGATCGTCTCACAGGCATTACCAATGTTTCCATCACCGATGGTTCAACCGCACTTCGTGAACAGTGTGTGGACTGGGCTGGCAGTTTCTGCACCTCGGTAGTCGATGACTTCTTCACCATCAAATACTATTTTTCTTCTCAGGCCCAATCCGGTACAACCCGCACCATCAGGATCAAATATACGGTTTATGGCGCGTTGCGTGCCTATCCCGACGAAGGCGATCAACTCTACTGGGTCGCCTTGCCCGAAGAACGTCCCTTTCCCATTCGCGCCACGACGGTCACGGTGAATCTTCCCGAAGGCCGCCCCGCCCTCGCCGCCACGAGTTATCCTGATAATTGGAAACTCACTAGGAACGAAGCAAAAACAACCCTCACCTGGAACTCTCCTGGCGATTTAGGCACCGGCGACATAGTCGAAGTCCGTGTCAAATATCCTGCGGATACGCGCATGGATGAACCGCCCTGGCAGAACGCGTTCGATATTCAGCGCGCCTATGAAGATGATTACCAGCCGGTTGTGACCCTGTTGCTGCTCGCCTTTGCGCTCGCGATTGCGATCAGCGGCGTGCTTTTTGTCGGCCTGCGTTATATGCGTTTTGGCCGCGATCCCAAAGCCTTGGTGGTCCCGGAATATCTCACTGAGCCGCCCTCCGACGAACATCCGGGCACAGTTGGCGCACTGCTTGACGAAAAGGTTGATATGCAGGACATCATGTCTACTCTGGTCGATCTGGCGCGTCGGGGTTACTTCACCATCGAGCAGACATCCACCGGCGGTGTTTTAGGCATGTTTGAAAAGTCCGACTTTACCTTCCACCGCAGCGACAAATCAAGCAGCGAATTAGGCGGCTTCGAACGCACGCTGCTAAAAGGGCTTTTCCCATCAGATAAGGGAAGCACGACGCTGACCGATCTTCGTTACAAGTTCTACACCTACATCCCGGCCATTAAACAGCAGATGTACGCCGATCTTGTCGCTAAGGAATATTTTAAGGCCAATCCGAACAACACTCGCCAGACATGGTTCTGGCTAGGTATTGTGTTGATGGTTGCCGGATCGCTGCTGTTTTGGGGTGCCCAGCGATCATTAACCTGGATTTCCGGCGCGATAGTCACCCTGCCAGTCGCCATCGGCATTGTAGGATTTGCAGCCACCCTCGCCGCTGACTACATGCCCGGCAAAACACTCAAAGGCTCCCAGGATGCGGCGCGTTGGCGTGCTTTCAAGCGCTACCTGAGCAACATTGACAAATATGGCGATGTAGCCGAAGCCAATGCCAAATTTGACCAGTATATTGCTTACGCCATCGCGATGGGTATCGACCAGGAATTAACGCGTAAAATGGCTCCCCTGCTGACCGCGATGCCAGACTGGTACTTCCCGACCTATGTCGGCGGCCCCTGGCATGGAGGTTATCATGAGCGGCGCTACGGGCGTAACATCCCTGCCAGTATGGGAGATCGCAGCGTCGATCTGCCGAATTTTAGTGGTCCCGGCGGGCTGAATGAGATGAGCCGCAGCCTCACTGAAGGACTGAATGGCATGAGCAGCGGCCTCACCCGGATGCTCAATGATGCATCAAGCGTCATGACGAGCCGCCCCAGCAGTTCCGGCAAAAGCGGCGGCTTTGGTGGTGGCTTCAGCGGTGGTGGACGCGGCGGCGGCGGCGGTTCTGGCGGTGGGCGTGCGGGCTTCGGTTAAAGAGAAGGAGGACATATGAATCAGAGTCGATTAGTGGGTATCCTGCTGTTCGTCTTTGGCGTGATGATCGGCGTGATTGCTGCCCTGTGGATTTTTACCAACGAAGATCTGACAGGACCTGCTCGCATTTTAGGACTGGGCCTGGTCCTGATCGTAATCGTCGCGCCGTTGGTAGGTGCTGGCATTTATATGTTAGCCTTTGGTGGGCAGGAGTCCCGCGAAAGAGCCGAAGCGGGCCAGCAGCGCAAACTGCTGAATTTGGTCCAGAGTCGGGGCCAAATCCCGATCAGTGAAGTCGCGGTTGAAATGCAAACGCCGGTTTCCGAAGTCAAAGAAATGATCCATTCGCTGGTCGGTTTGGGCGTTTTTAGCGGCTACATCAACTGGGATAAGGGCATTCTCTACTCCAGTGTTGCCAGCCAGCTACGCGAACTCAAGCAGTGCCCCAATTGTGGCGGCGAAATTACCTTGAGCGGAAAGGGTGTTGCGAATTGTCGCTTTTGCGGTACCGAATTTTTCTTGTCCTGACAGGGAAAGGCTAACCAGATGGATGCTGTTACGATCATTGCCTATCTGATTGCTATTGCCATCCCGGCCTTTACCGTTTATCTGTTCATCATGTTAGACGTTTTTGGGACAGGCAAAACGAGCACGATTCTGTTGTGTGTAGCCTGGGGCGCTTTGGGTGCATTCGGACTGGCTTGGATTTTCAACAACTTCATTCTCGATCAAGGTTTAGGCTACGACACCCTGACGCGAATTGGCGCACCCATTATTGAGGAAGTGCTGAAATCGCTCATCCTCATCTACTTGGTTCGCCAGCCTCGTTTTCGCTACATTGTGGACGGTGCCGTGTATGGCATTGCCGTCGGCATTGGCTTTGGTCTCTCCGAAAATATGCTTATCTATCTGCCGCGTTCTGGCGATTCAGTTTTAGGCGCTGCCATCAGCCGCACGCTGTCCACCGCGTTGATGCATGCCGCTGCCAGCGGTTTGGTCGGCATTTCATTAGGCCGCCTGCGCCGCATCACCTCGCAGCAGAAATTTGTGGTGCCCATCATCGGGGTTATCTTCGCTATCATACTCCACGTCGTCTATAACAATGTAGTTGGCGAACTCAGCGGCGCGATGCTGCTGTTAGTCGCCATCGGCATCGGGGTTGGCGGCGGAGTCCTGATTGCATGGCAAATTAACCAGGGACTACAGGACGAGAAGAAGAAATTCGCCCAAACACTCGGCCTGAATGTCGATGTGTCCACCGGCGAACGCCGCGCCGTGCAGCGTCTCGGCGGCGCATCGATTGAAGAGATCTTCGGTGAACTGGGCGATACGTTGGGCAGTAGTAATATCACTTTAGTCCGGCGCTTGTTAGTGACTCAGGCCAACATTGGCATTTTGCAAAACAACCTGAGCACCCCGGTAAGCGAACGTCTCCGCACGGCTTGGGAAGAAGAAATCGCCGAACTACGGGCTGAATCTGAGAAAATTCGCAAAGAGATGGGGTCGCGTGTCAACCTTTATCTGCAATCTGTATTCCCGCCGGGTGATTCGGCGATGCAGCAGGCCTTCAATGAAGAATTAGCGCGTTCTGATCCGACGTTGGTTCATACCTTCGATATGTTCATGCGTTCGACTGAACTGGCTGAAACCTTTACACCGGAACAGCTTGAAGCCAGAGCCGAACGCCTGCACCAGATCGAAATCTTCCAAAATGTGACTCTGGCTAACTTAGAAAATCTATGTCGTGCGGTAGACGTGGTAAATTTTGAAGATGGACATACCCTCTTCAACCAGGGTGATCAGGGCGATGCTATGTATCTTGTCGAAGAAGGTAAGGTCGCCATCTTCTCTCAGGATAGTGAAACACCTCTGCGTACCTTCGAGGCGGGTGCTGTGGTGGGCGAATTTTCGCTTTTAGACGGCCAACCGCGTTCCGCTCGTGCGCAGGTTCAAGGTGCGACGACACTTCTTCGCCTTCAGCAGCAGGTTTTTATGCGGTTTATTCAAAGTCGTCCCCAGGTCGTCCTCGCCATGTTGCAATATCTGGCGGAAAAGGCGCGTTACACCACGTTAGCGGTTGAAACGAGTATCGCCTGGATGTCTCGCATTGAACAAGGCACCTATCAGACGCAGCAACCGCCGCCTTCAGAAGTGGTTGTTACGCCAGCCAATAAGGTAGCCACGTTGGAACTGGAAGAACTTTCAGCCGAAACAGTTGAATTGGTCAGTAATGTGTTCTCCCAGGCTGCCGCCACTCTGCAAGAGCGTGAAGAATCGCTTCGTGCGGAACGCAAAGCATCGTAAAAAGGAGTCCACCAGTGAATTCCAATATCGGCGAACAGCTCCAAAGTTCTTTTATCTTCCGTGGTGTCGAACCGGCTGGCCGTGAAGCCTTAGTGGCGGTCATGCATCGTGAACATTTTCCCCAGGGCGTAGTTCTTTTTCACAAAGATTCGGTAGGCGATTCCGTTTATTTGATTCTTTCTGGTGAAATTCGAATTTACAGTGTGGATGAAATAGGGCGCGAATTTACCATTCGTCATTACGGAGCCAATCAGATCTTTGGCGAATTTGCGATGCTCGATCAAAAACCGCGCTCCGCTTCCGCCGCCGCCTCACAGGATAGCGATGTGCTGATTCTCCACCGTGATGATTTTCTGAATTTTCTGCGTGAACGCCCCTTGCTTGGCCTTTCCTTGATGCAAAACCTGGTTGAACGTGTGCGTTACACCACCAACTATTTGCAGCGCGTCATGGATGCCACGCAGTTACTCACACGGGGAGAATATGAGCAGGCGGCACTGAGCGAAATACCGGGCACTGCTGCCGAAACTGAAATTCAGAAGTTAGTAGATGCGTTTGTGCAAATGGTTCGCAGCGTCCAATTGCGCGAAGAAACTCTCCGGCGGGGCAGTTAAGCCGATCCAAGAAAACAATTCCCCACCGCCTGTGGCTTTGACTCCCTTTCCCTAAGGGAAGGGGCAAGGGGAGATGGGGTAAAAAATACGGGCACAGCCTAACAACAAAAAGCGCCCACATGGGGCGCTTTCGTTTAAGGTGTCAGACAACGATTTACAGGTGGCTGACGATGTTGGAGAAAATATTGCCGATTGCCGGGCCGAGCAGGGCCAGGATGATGATCACAACGACGGCGACCAGTACGAGGATGAGTGCGTATTCGACGAGGCCCTGGCCTTCTTCACGTGGTTGATACAGCATGATGATTTCTCCTGTAGAAAGATTAAGATAGACTTGCTCAAATCTGAGCTACCTCAAGAGTATCACAATTCACCACGCAATACTAGGAGTACTATAGTCATCCCCCTGTAATCGACCTCGATCTTCATATATGGGCATAGCAACATCGACAAAATTCTTGAAAAGCAAATGCATATGCACCGGGACCCCCGCAGCCAGAGAAGCCATCCGCTCCACTAGTCGAAATGAAGGTAAAACAACAGAGCAGCCTACCGTTTTCTTTTTCATCTCCTACAGCGAACGCTATCAAAGAAACGCAGGCCCAATAACACACAACAGTGGGGATGACTTGCCCCCACTGTTTTTGTCACCCTCTACAGATCCCCTTCCGGCCATTCTCCCTCATCTATCGCAGGAAGTTCCATCGTGGGCGGGTCTTTTAGAATCTCATCATCTGGAACCGGAGCCTGATATAGGCCAATATCCGTATCCTCGAAAAGCGCGGGATCAGGTGGTTCTTCGGGTGTGACATCCTCGGCCCGCTCCATCACCACCACAATCACACTGATGTTATCTTCCCCACCTCGCTCATTCGCCAGAGCAACTAATTTCTGCGCAATCTCTTCTGGCTCATGGTGCTGGCTGGCAATTTCCGCCAGTTCATGCGCTTTGACATGGCGCGTCAACCCATCCGAGCAGAGCAGCAGCCGATCCCCCTCAGCCAGATTGCGACTGTAAATGTCGGCTTCTGTATCATCGACTTGTCCCAAGGCGCGGTACAAAACATTTCGCATCGGGTGGACGGCAGCCTGTTCGGGGGTAATATGTCCTGAAGCGAGCAGCGCCTCGACAAAGCTGTGATCGTCAGTGATCTGGTTAATCCAATGTTCCCGTCCGTCTACAAGATAAGCGCGGCTGTCTCCCACATGCGCGACAATAACGCGGTTATTGCGAATAAACGCCAGGGTAACGGTTGTGCCCATCCCTTGAAATTCGGGGTGATCCGCCGCGCGATGAATTACCGCCCGGTTTGCTCGTCGCACCGCTAACCGTAATTTTTCGGCGATCTCGTCTTCCGATAGGTGCGCCAGGGTTTCACTGCCCCGCGCCTCACCCAGAAAATCCGCCTGTACCGCTTCGATCACCAATCGGCTGGCTTCTTCCCCCGCGACTGCGCCGCCCATTCCATCCGCCACAAGCGCTAGCACCACCCCATGCCGCGCCCATAGCCCAACGCGATCCTCATTATTGTCGCGTACGTGTCCAACGTCGCTTTTAGCGCTGGCACGGGGTACCAGGTGAGTCGGGCCAGGTTCGTCTGGGACAGACAGAGTTGCCCCACAGCCAATGCAGTAGCTCGCCAGGGGTTTATTCAGAGTGCCGCAGCGTAAGCAGGTCACAGGCGTACCATCAATCGGCGGCGGAAGTTTGGCCGTCGCATCGCGCAGCTTGTTCAGCAGATCAGGTTCCAGGCTGTCTTCGCGCCCTTTTACCGAACGCATCGCATCTTCGACATGCCGCCGTTGACGATGAATTCCGCGTACCACAGGTGGGGCATCCAGGTTTGTCCCACATTGAAAACAAAAGACCGCACGGGTCAAATTTTCATGTCCACATCGGGGGCATTTTCGCGTATCCATGACCTATTCTCCCTGACCCAGGTAACGCACTACAGTTATTATACATGACGTTGTAAGCTGCGCCCGCCCAAGTTTTGAACGTTGACCTGCAAATCGACTAAACCGGCTTGCAACCTGGTAATCTGTCGCTCTGGCATTTGCAGCAGCAGAGCGATTTCTCCTGACATGAGTTGCGACCCAACCTCCGCCAGCAGCGCCTGCGAAAACCCGAACCCAATCAAAAACGCGATTAGATAGCCCATCAATCCGCCGAGTATCCCGCCCATGAGGGCCGCCATTCCAATAGCCATAATCGATCCTAACTTTGACAAATCGAGCGCCCCAAATTGGACAAATCCCAGCATCATCAGCGTAGCGCCGATCATCACCCCCGATAATCCACCCTCTCGCACTGAAACATTATTATTGACGATCATCGGTTCTTCCCCCCCTGTGATCAAAGCCGCATGCCCGAAATCAAGCATATGCCCCAGATCCGTAACGGATAGCTGATCCATGGTTTCCATCAGCGCCCGATCCGACTGAAAAATAAGAACCAATGTCGCTTTGCGTCTGAAAAGATCGAAGTCCATAATCACCTACAAATCTTATTGCTATTTTGTTTGTGTTGGTGACATAATGTCAATGTGGGTCATACACTGGAAGTGCGTTTATTATGGTAGATGCCCGTTCATCGATTGGACAACTGCAAGCTCGGCGTGATATTCAGGGCCTGATAGCCTCACTGAGCCACACCGATCCCGATATTCGAAAACGCGCTGCGGTAGCGCTCCGTATCATGGATGCTGCCCAGGCGGTCCCGGCTCTCAAAAACGCCTTACGCAGCGAAAAAGACCCCCAGACCCAGGCTGTCTTATCTGCCGCTCTATATAACCTTGTTCAACGCACGGATGTGCATCAGTTGGTACAATCCAAAGACATCAACGGTTTAATTCGCGTTCTAAAAAGTCGCCATCCCGATCAGGTAATTGAGTCTGCCCAGGCACTCGGCGCGTTGGGAGATCGAATGGCAGTTGAACCCCTGGTGATGCTGTTCCAGAACGCATCATCACCTCCTCGTGTGCGGCTCGCGGCTGCCGAAGCCTTGCTTGATCTGAAGAGCGCTCCCGCCGTCGTGACATTATTAGGTGCTCTGCGCCGCGATTCTTGGCCTGTACGCCGCAATGCAGCCGCTGTTTTAGGCCAATTACAGGCTACCTGGGCTGTCGAGCCTTTAGCCCATGCTTTGCATGACCCAGAGCCAATTGTACGCCGGACTGCTGCTGCTGCTCTGCGGCGAATTGGAACAGTGGAAGCGCTAGCTGCCCTGCACGCCTATGTAGCGAACCGCAGCGTAGAACCCGCCCCACGTACCCAGAGTCAGGAACCCAGTCCCGAACCGCTTCCTGCGAAATCCACTCCTCCAGCAGATGCAGTGCCGGAATCATCACCATCGGTACCATCATCGCCGTCGGTTGCCCTGGAGGCACAGGACTCGCTTGTGAATCCCCCCCCGGCTGAAGACGAACGCCCATCCCGGATCACACGTCCGGTGATGAAACTCATTGCGTTCCTTAAACGCGGTGGCGATCATACCTAAACTGCGGGCGGCACTTCGGGTTCTGGCGGATCGGCGCTCTCTGGAGGTTGAGAATAATCAGGTTCAGAGGGCAGCTTTTTCCCCACCCCCATCATTTCGCGAATCGCATCTAATTCATCCTGCGAAATTCCGCTATCGCCAAAGGCATGGGCAAATGCGATTTGCTGAAATACAATTCCCGCCATATTGGGCATCGGGACCGCCCCCTGTGGCGCATTTTCACTATAATGCGACCCTTGAAGCAGTAAGCTCCCGATAAATGCACCAACACCTATCCACTGCACGACGGTGAGCCGTTCATCCAGGAAGATGAACGACAGGGCAACTGCGACTGCGATTTCGGTGATAGCTAACAGGGTAGTCTGCAAACTGCCCAGATTTTTGACGCCGGAAAACAGCGTGAGTCGTGACACAGCAGTCGATAGGGTTAATGCCAGTATCGCCCATGTGGCTTGACTGGTTTGTGGCAGCCATCGAATATCATAGGCCAGCCTCGCCATCACCACCACAATCGCCATCACGGTCATCACATATAGGGTGACAGTCTGGGCTGGCATTTCCCATAACACCCGCTGGCTGAGGACTAAGGTTCCGGCAAAGAGGATAGCATTACCCAGCATTAACCCCACGCCGACCCAGTTAACTTCTCCATGTACGCCGCCGGTGATCAGCAGCAGGCCAAATAACACCAGCACCACCCGCAGTATCGTGCGCCACGATAACGACTGTCCGCCCAGCCGCGCCATCAATACCACAAATACCAGGTAAGTCCCATTCAAAAGTTGTGAAACGGAGGCATCAAGACGACTCAATCCATTGTAATACATCAGTGATCCGATGCCGTTAACACATCCCACGACGGCACATCCCATAAAACCCGCTGTATAGATAAAAATATATTTACGCCAGCGGACCAAATACAAAATCCATAACAACAGGGCCGCTAATGATGTGCGCACCGCTGCCACCGTAAACGGATCCGACCCTCCTTCCAGCGCCAGTTTGCCAAATACGGGCGCGAGTCCCAGAAAAAATGGTGAGAGCAGCGCCGCCGTGAGCGAATCCTGTGAAGAAGAACGGGGCGTGCGCATAACTAAAGATAGGTTTGCCGAACAGAATTAGTTGTGTTCATGCGGAGCGGCAGCTCAACAAAAAAGGTACTACCGGGCAGTTCTTTTTCATCACAGCCTTCACTCTCGACCCAGATTTTTCCATGATGCGCTTCAATAATGCCTCGGCAGATAGCCAATCCCAGCCCAAGTCCGCCGCCGCGGAAGGCTGTTTTGCTCGTCGAATGCAGTTGAGTGTCTCCGGCGGAGTAAAAACGATCAAAAATACGTTTCTGATCGTCGGCGTTAATCCCGATCCCTTTGTCCTGAATGCTGATCTGGACCTTTTCATCCTCGATTTTAGACTTCAGGATAATTTCTCTGCCATCCGGCGTGTATTTAATCGCATTCCCAAACAGATTGCTCAATGCGAGTTCCAGTAAAGAGGCATCCGCGTGAACCTGAGGTGGCCATTCAGACTGATCAAAAATAACTTTTAAGTTTCGTTGTTCAATAATCGACTTATAATCCTCAATAATCCCCTGCATTACTTTCGCCAAATTGGTCGGACCCAATTTAATATCTACCCGGCCCGATGCGATTCGGGAAACGGTGATGATTTCACTCACCACCGAATGTAGCCGCTCGACTGAAGTAATCAGACCATCGAGCAGCATTCGGACCTCTTCATTTTGTGCCATGAGCGTCTGGACAGGCGCTGAACTTTGAACCAGGAGGCTGTAACCATAGACTGTGGTGAGCGGCGTCCGAAGCTCATGTGCAGTCAACTGGATAAAATCGTCTTTAATCCCATCCAGGCGTCGCAGGTCCCGGTTGCTGGATTCCAATTCCCGTACATTGGCTTCCAGTCGTTCAACCAATTCTTGGGTATAAGCATTCTGTGCCGATTCCATGGCCCCTTCATCCACCGGATCATGATACCCATGTAGATATTCCTCGATCCGGCTAATCAATGTGCTGACATCAATTGGTTTGGTCAAATAACCTGTCACACCCGCCGCGAACGTTTTATCACGCTCATAACTGTGAATCTGCGCCGTAATAGCAACAATGGGAACATTAGCTAAACGCGGATCAGATCGCAGCCGGACGGTGATCTCGCGCCCGCTCAAATCAGGCAGGTTGATGTCGGTTAAGATCAGGTCCGGCCTGAATTTTTTGGCTAAATCCAGCCCCTCCAACCCTCGGCTGGCGGCCAGTACCCGATACCCCGAATAGGTTAAAATCCGTTGGATCAGAACTCGACTGGCCTCATCATCTTCAATATATAGAATGGTGGCTTGTTGGCTCATTGATCATATTTCCACATTCGTTAGTGTAGGGTATTGATAATACTGTGCAGCAGTTCTTCATCGAGAAAACTACCCTTTTGTAACAGTGCATCAATTTGCCCGCTTAATCGCTCTTGCTCACGAGGCGTCAAATCTTTTGCAGTGAGTACAATAATGGGAATGCGGTTGAGTTCCGGATCTGCTTTTAACATATCCACAACTTGAAAACCATCAATTCCGGGCATCATCAAATCGGTGATGATGACATCCGGTTTGGTCCGCCGAATCAACTCTAGTCCCACCGTGCCTTCATAGGCAATTTCAACTTGATGTCCCTGCGTCTGCAAAATGCGGCTGATCAATCGTGCCGCATCAGGCTTGTCTTCGATTACGACGATGCGGCTGATACTGGTTTCAACTTGTTCCAGCGCGGCGAGCAGCCCCTCTTCAGGCAGTGCCACACGGCCCATCTTCGAAACGTCAACCTGCCGCGCCCACTGATCGCCCAATATTTGTTTCTCAACCGGGAATGTATGCCCTGAGCAGTTGATCACCACAACATCATCCGGTTTGATGCTACCATTACGCACCATTTTGAATAATCCCGCAAATGCGACAGCCGTCGCCGGTTCGACCGATAGACCATCGATCCGTGCCAATAGTCTCATCGCGTCAAACGCTTCTTCATCGCTCGCACTTTCTGCGGCCCCACCATACTTTTGCATCAGATCCCACAACATTTCATAGGATCGCCCTGGACGCCCGGTGCTCAGTGTAGCGATCAGAGTTTGAGGATTCTCAACCGGCACCGCAATCCGTTGTCCGGCTTTATACGCCTGAATCATCGGCGCGCAGCCTTCCGACTGAACAATCCCTATCGACGGCACTTTATCCGCTAATCCCAGCCACATCAGCTCTTCAAAGCCTTTAGCGACACCGATTGGCCCCATTCCCCCACTGACGCCCTGAATAAACCAGTCCGGCGCTCGCCAGTTTAAGTCCTCCGCGATCTCATACGCCATCGTTTTCATGCTTTCGATAGCGGCCACCGTTTTCACGCCACGATCCAGAAACAGCTTACGCGAATGCGCAAATTCGGCGGCTAATTCTTTTGTCGCATCATACGATCCTGTAACCTTGATAACTTCTGCGCCATACAAGGCTACCTCGCGCATTTTTTCGCCAGGGACTTGGCTTGTTAGAAACGCCCACAGTTTGATCCCCGCACGTGCGGCATAGGCGGCGTAAGCAATGGCAACATTGCCCGTTGAGGCAACAACCGCTTCTCGCACGCCCTGTTCCTTCAACACCGAAATAGCAACCGTCGCTTGGCGATCTTTGAACGATCCGGTTGGCCCTTGTCGTTCATCTTTGATATATAAGTTCCTCAGCCCCAGCATCACACCCAAATTCAGCGCCTTAAACATCGGCGTGCCGCCTTCGCCCATCGTCACAATATTCGAGCGATCAAGCAGCGGCAGCATTTCAAAATAGCGCCAGACACCCGGCTTCCGCCGTAATATTTCATCGATTTGATTTGAAGACCGCAGCGCATCTAAGTTATAGCGTGCTTCAAGAATCGTTTCTCCACAACGAGGGCAGGTTGTTTTCCCGCCCTCGTAAATCATGTCATATTTGCAATTGGTACAATGGAGTTCAATAGACCGTTTAATCACTTAAGGCGCTCTCCTAAGCGCGCTGAAATTTGATCCAGCAAAACCTGTTCATCTACCGTGTCTTTACGATAGATATCGATGGCATCCAGTATATCGCGTTCTGCACGGCTGATCTCGTCTGCGGTGAGGACCAGCACCGGGATATAAGCCGTGTGAGGATTAGACCGCAGTGCCTCTAACACTTGGAACCCGTCCACTTCTGGCATTCGCAAATCAAGGATTACCAGCCCAATCCGTTGTGATTTCCGCAGTATCTCAATTGCCTGCTGTCCGTCGGTTGCCACCAACACGTGGTATTGCCCTGACGATTCGAGCGCTTCCCGGAACACGCGGATACTATCCGGTTGATCATCCACCAGAAGAATTTTAGGGCAGTTCGCTTTCAGTTCAATCTGGCGAACCGTCTGAAGTAACTGCTCCTCGGTGAATGGTTTGACCAGATAATCCAGCGCGCCGAGTTGAAGCCCGCGTTCCACATGGTTGTCAATACTACACACGACCACCGGCGTATCGAAAGTATCTCGCAGTTGTTTCAGGCTTTCCAATACGGTCCATCCATCTCGGTTGGGCATATTAACATCCAACAGCACCATCAACGGTTGGTGAACAACCACCATTTCCTCGGCGTCTTCAGGCCGGGTAACGCCCACCACATCGTAACCATCCCGCGCAAGATAGCGGCGGTACAGATCAATCATCCCGGCATCATCCTCAACGACCAGTATTTTTCGCGTAGCAGCGGGGACTTCTTCCGGTAGGTCTTCGAATTCACTGTCATCGATCACCGCTTTTTCGTCGGGCTTTTCTTCGGGAGCAAGCGGTATTGTGAAGCTAAATGTTGAACCGGCATGCGGTTGGCTCTCAACCCAAATCCGTCCGCCTTGCAATTCACACAGCGATTTCGCCAGCGGTAGGCCCAACCCGGTACCTTCAGCGGTGCGCGTGGTCGAATTATCAATCTGCTGGAACGCCTCAAACAACAGCGGCATATCTTTTTCAGCGATACCAATGCCTGTATCCGCCACCGACACCTGGACAAACTGTCGCCCCTGTTCGACCACTGGAAAAGCAGAGACCCGAATAGTGCCTTCTGGTGTAAATTTACTGGCATTCGACACGAGGTTCAGCAGCACTTGCCGCGTGCGGAATTCGTCACCGTAAGCCTCCGGCAGATTCTCATCCACCTCCGTATGGAGTTTGATTGGTTTGTCTCGTGTCAGCCCGATTGCGGTAGACATCACCCCATGAATCACATCTTGCAGCTTGAAATATCCGAAGGATAGTTCCATCTTCCCGGCTTCGATCTTGGCCTGATCGAGGATGTCGTTTACCAGTCCGAGCAGGTGTTTACCGCTCTCATAGATGGTGTTCAGGTCTTGTTCCTGCATCTCGGTGAGCGGGCCATCGATCTCTTTTAGGATGACGCGCGAAAAGCCAATAATGGAATTAAGTGGTGTGCGCAGCTCGTGACTCATCGCGGCTAGGAAGTTAGTCTTTAGCCGGTCTACTTCAAGCAGCCGTTCATTTGCCGCCTGTACTTCACTCAACAGGCGCGAATTCTGCACGATAGCGGCCAAAGACCCGCTCAGTGTTTGCAGCAGTTGGAGATCGTTTTCATCAAATGCATTCAGTTGTTCACTTTCCGCCACTAGCACCCCCGCCAGATTACCAGCAGCGACCAGCGGAATAGCGATAACCGAACGCGCCGCTGACTCAACAGGCAGACGGCGTGGATCAGCATCTAGATCACCGATAATGACGGGTTCGACATTTCGAGCAACCCAACCGACTAGTCCTCGATCAATGTCCAGTGTTGAAGAAACCGTTTCTGTGCCCGCTTCTCCCGTATCCGCACCTTTGATCAGGTATTGCCCGGCTTCCCCAGGCAGGAAAACACTGGCATTGGATACATCCATACTTTCCCGCAGGGTTTGGACCACCTGTTGCAGCGATTCATTTAAATCGGGTGAACGTGTCGCGGCGGTGGTAACATTAAACAGAAATGACATTTCTTCTGCCCGCTGCTCCGAAACTTCGAAGAGGCGCGCATTGTCAATCGCGGTTGCCACCAGGTCCGCCAACGACGACAAGACGCGCGTATCTTCATCGTTGAAAGCGGCGGGCTGATTGCTCTGGACATCCAACGCCCCCAGAATTTGCCCGCGAGCAATCAGCGGGAGCGCCATTTCAGAGCGGGTATTGGGAAGCAGCGGATTGGGGCGATGGACCACACGCGCATCCGCCGTATCCAGTGCAATCTGCGGCCTGCCTGTTGCCGTAACTTGCCCGATAACCGATTGCGATCCGACTGGCAAAAAGTGCTGCCGCTCCAGCAGCCGCCGTCCAACTTCCCCGGTGGACGCTACCAGTTTCGCATTTTCACCATCTACCAGAAATACCTGCGTGTGATCGTAATCAAACGAATCCCGGATCAGATTAACCACTTGCGACAGCAGTTCATCCAACTGTAAGATCGATGTGACCGCCCCGCTGATTTCGGCGGCTGTTGCCAACTGCCGGGCGCGGCGCTGGGTCTGTTGGTACAGCCGCGAGTTTTCCAGTGCAATCGCCGCCTGGTCAGAGAGCGACTCGTAAATACGAATTTCGGTCTCTTCGTGTCTCCAAATCTCCGGCAGTCCAATCAGAATCGCACCCAACAAGCGCCCCGCAACCTTAAGCGGAACGAATACCGCCGCTCGGATACCAAGTTGCTCGAAGGTCTGAAGGGCTTTGGCCGACGAGCTTTGACTTACATCATCCAGTGCCACAGCTTCAGGCGAACTGACGTAGTTCCAAAAGGCGAATTGATCCAGAAGATAGCGTTGGTTAGCATAGGTGCTTGACTGGTTTCCCCACACCGCAGCCACTTGGACAGATGTAATCCTGTTTTCCACTTCCTTCTCAACAACCATCAAATAAAGGGCTGCATGTACGACAGCTTGCGGAGCCGCGAAGTTTAAGAAAACCTGCAAAATATCCATCGGCGTCTTCGCGTTTGCAATCGCTCGGCTTGCTTGGTACAGCGTAGCAGTATCTTGCAGTGCTTCTTGCGTGCGGAAAAACAACCGCTGGTTTTCAATCGTGACGGCAGCTTGGTCAGCCAGGGTGATCATGAGTCGCCGCTGTTCGGGGGCCAATTCACGCACCGCCGTGTAACCGATCCAGATCCACCCATTGACTTGGCCCCGCACGCGCAGCGGAAAACTGATCAGGTGGGCAAGCTGAATCGCTTCAAGCGCGTCTTGTATTTCTGCGGATACGCTTGTTTTTTCAACAGAAACGACATCCGCGCTAAAGAGTGGCTCTAGCGGGAGCAGGTAATCTTTAATTGAAAAGCTGTCCGGGTTAGCGGCGGCCAGATCAACCTCTGGGAATCCCCGTCCAGTTTCAGAATTGAGCAGAATAAGCGTCTGATCAGGCTTAAGTGTAGTCACTTGAGCTAACGTCGTCTGAAGCAGTTGTTCCATGTTGGCCGCCCGCGAAATAGAACGGCTGGCTTCATAAAACAGGGTGGTTTCGCGCAAACTGCTTTGAAGCGCCTGCTCAAGTTCCTGAAGTTCCGTAATATCTTGGAACGCCCCTACCACCGCCGTCACATGACCCTCGCCGTCATAAATCGGGGCGGCGCTTGCCATCACATTAACTTTCGTGCCTCCCGGCTGCACGATGGTCATATCGTCTACAAGAACAGGTTCGCCCAGGTCGAAAACTTTCGCTAATGGCCAATCATTCAGTTCATAGGGCTGATTCGTATTGGTATGCACCACCGGATACGGTTGAGGCTGTTCTGAAACCCCCGGCTTCATCTGCGGCCCCAGCAGTTGTTCTAGGGCGCGGTTAGACAGAACAATCTCCCCGCCTTGATCCATTACCAAAATGCCGGTGGGCATAGCATTTACAATCGTTTGGAGGTTTTGGCGTTGGCTTTCGGCTTGCGCATATAAACGGCGGTTCTCTGTTGCGACTGCGACTTGGCTGGCAAGTGTCGCGGCTAACTGAATGTCCCGCTCATCCAGGTTAGCATCATCCGTGCTGCGGCCAATCAGCAGCACGCCCACCACATTATTGGCAATTTTAACCGGAACCGTCAGGTGTTTGCCCCAAATTTGAGCGGCTTCCGGCGTAACAACCGGATGATCTGCGGAATCATTCACAAGTACGATCTCGCTAATCCGCGCGGCTTCGGCCAATGCATTGAGATCATTTCCAACATCGACCATCTCTGGAAATTGCTCACTGGAGGCCGCCACACGTTCAAGGCGCGCGTAATTGTGTGAAAATGTACCAAACCACCAGCGATCATAGTGTCCTGGCCCTGCGACGGCTTCGAACAGATTCTGAAGACCAGACTCATAACCGCCTCCGATTTGGCTGGCTAATTGTCCCGCTTCGGCCAATGCGCGTGCTCGGCGTGCTTCCGACTGTGCCTCATCAAACAACCGCCGGTTTTCAATAGCAATCGTCAGTTGGTCAGCCAGTGCGCTGGCAAAGGTGACATACCCGGCCTCAAAAACACGCGTTCGGCGGCTCCCACACACCAGCATCCCAAACCACCGGACTCCGGCGCTTAATGGAACCAGGATACAGCCGCGCATGCCCCCCTGCACAAATATCGAATAGAGCGGATGTTCAGGCCGCATTTCACGCGTAACGTCAGCATAAATAACCGGCACATCGACGGGAAGCAGGTCTTCGGGCGAATACGTCAGCGGCAGAATCGGAAGTCGCTCATCAGTATTGAACAATCCCCGCTGCTGACTCCATGAATAGGCACTTTCCAAATATTGAGCCAATGTCGGATCGGGGCCGGAAAGCAAAATTTCAATCCAATCCACATACGACGGTGTGCTGAGTTGATCAACAATCAATTGGTAGATTTCCACCAATTCCGATACGCTGCTGACAGCGCGTGCCGTTTCATAAAGCTGTTCCGTCTCAGCCAATGCTTGTTGTGTTTCATGAAACAGCCGGGCATTTTCAACTGCCAGGGCGACACGTTCAGCCACAGCCTCAGCGAGAGCACGATCCTCGTCTAATAGCGTATTTCCTTCCGCTGCCGCCGTGATCAATGTCCCAATCTGTTCTCCTCGCACCTGGATCGGGACTTCAGTGTGAGCCGCTGACAGGGGCTTAACGCTCTCATTAAGCGGCTGAATAGCATGGAGATCATATTGATAACCAGGCGCATTCTGGGCGCGCCCTTCTTCAATATAAGTTTGCCAGGTGTTGCGCGTCAGTTGGCGGTTCAGATCGTTAATCTCGCTCACACGTCGCTGCGACTCGGCGAGTAAACGCGCATTTTCAATGGCAATGGCAAGCTGTCCGGCCAGCACCTCAAATAGGCGCACCATATCCGGCGTAAAGACATCCGGTTCTTTACTTTGCACATCCAGTGCGCCAATAACTCGCCCTTCAATCGCCAGGGGAAGTGCCATTTCGGCGCGCGTCTCTGGCAGGAGCGGATTGGGCTGCCAGGGGACTTCAGCTTTGCGCGTATTCGATGCAATAAGCGTTTTGCCCTCTGCCGTGACATACCCAATCACCGAATCAGAGCCTACCGACAGTTTGTGTTGAAACTGGATAAGTTTTTGCCCGACTTCCCCCGTACTTTTTACCAGTATCGCATACTGGTTAACATCATCAACTAAGAAAACTTGGGCGTGATAAATCAGTGTAAAACGGCGGCGGATTTGTTCCAGCGTCTCCTGCATAACTAAATCAGCGTCATGCAGTCGGGTTGCCACACGGCCAATTTCTGATGAAATCTCCAGGTCGCGTGTTCGCTCTTCAACCCGTCGCTCAGCGTTTTGATAAAGACTCTGTAGCTCCTCTTGCGACAGTTCCAGTGCGGCGGCCATTTGGTTAAGCGCCTCAGTCAGGTCTTGAAGTTCAGGGCTTCCCGCTGCCGAAATGCGGTGCGCTAAATTCCCCTTCCCCAAAATATGTGCGCCTTCGCGTAACCGCCGGGCTGGAATACTGACCGTCTTTCGGATGTATAAAACGACCAGCCCGCCAACAAATAACATGCCGCCGCCAGCCGCCAAAATCGAAAGCAGAATCCCGCGCTGCAATCGTTGGTCGATAGCCTCTGCTGCCGCGCCAACGCTGATGATCGTTCCGGGCATTGCTGCGTCGTTACTCTGGCTGCTGGTCAGATAAACCGTGCCAAATCCAGGTACATCTCGGCGAATGGTTTCGCTCAAAGACAAATTCGCCAGCTCGGCTATTTTTTGCTGCTGGTAGGCAGCATCAGAATGGGCAATAACCTCGCCATCCGGCGTGACGATGGTGATAAAGTCAATATCTTCGCTTTGCGCTACAAGTTTTCCTAAGTTTGCTTCAGGAATATTCACACTGCTCGCGAGTGCCAAACTGCGTTGGCGTTCCGCTTCCACCAGACCATCACGCCCGTTCAGAGTTTGCACAACCTGAACAACGGCTGTGATCACAACCAGCGCGAGCATGATAAACAAAATGAGTCGTATCTGAAGATTAAATTTCCGCATCATACGGTTTCTCAGTCTGATTTTCCGTTATTGTGTCCACAGGTCCGGCCAACTGAATCAAAGTCTGCGGGCTGTGCAGGGCTAGACCCAATTCTTGGACCGCTGTTTGCAGAATCTGATCGACATTCGTCAGGCCAGTCAGTTTGTTTGAAATCCGATTCACCAAAGCTTCGCGTTGGGCAGTTCGGCGGCTCTGTTCAAACAACCGGATATTATCCGCCGTCAAAGCCAGGCTGGTAGTTAATTCAAGCGCAGTCTGCCGCGCATTTTTGGTGTACCGCGAAACGGGAATCTGCCATTCAACCGCCCCCAAAACTTGTTCGCGCAGAATCACCGGAATGGCGAATGTTACAAGCTCGCCCTCGATATGCTCCACAATCTGCTCGGTGCGCATCGCTTCCAGTTGCAAAGCCGACCAATTGCCCATCGGATCTGGCTCGTTTCCAGCCGATGCCGCTAATCCTGCCGGACGATAGCGCTGTTCAACATCCTGCCACGCCGTTTGGGTTAAGGCCCGATTCAGGCGCTCAATTTCCTGCAAGCGCCCCATAGACTCCGCATATAGCCGCGCATTTTCGATGGCAGTCGTTACCTGATCCGCCATCCCCTGAAAGAGTTCGACATCTTCATCACTAAACGCATCCGGGAGCTTACTCTGGAGGTCGAGCGCGCCAATAATTCGGCTCCCAATGCGCAGGGGAAGCGCCATCTCAGCGCGCGTATCCGGCAAAAACTCGTTGCGTTTGTGAATCGGATTGTTCGAGGTGTCGAGGGCTACAACGGCATATCCCGAAGCGGTTACGCTCCCAATCACGCTTTGACTGCCGACCTCTAATTGGTGTCCCCGCTGCAATAGCTGTTGTCCCACATCACCGGTTGAAGCCCGCAGCCGGGCGAAATTGGTACGATAGTCGATCAGAAAAATCTGCACATGATAGATCGTTTCAAATCTTTCCCGGATAATTTCGACTACCTCATCCAGCAGTTCGTCCGTATCGCGTAGGCTGGTGAGTACCCGCCCAATTTCAAGAAACGTTTCCAGATTCCGAGTCCGTTCATTAACTCTGGTTTCCAGTTCCCCAATGGCACTCGCAAGCTGTTTTGACATGGTGCCAAACGTGTTATTCAACACCCCGATCTCATCCAGCCGGTGTACCATTGGCAGGGACACTTCTTTTTGCCCCCCCGTAAATTGTTGCATCGCATCGGTTAATCGTCGGATTGGCCAGACAATGTAGATCACACCCAGTGCGGCGGCCCCAAGTCCCATCAATAAACCCAGTCCGGTTAAGGGTAAAATCGTGAACAGAATGTCGCTGATCGCAATTTCATCAATCTCGCCCAGTGAGCTTTCCACCAGAAATGTGATGCTCGGCCCGGCTGAAAAATCGACCTTCTCCGAATAAGCCAGCACATCGGCATTCAGTAAGGCACTGTAGTAGATCGAAACATCCCTTTTTCCGGCCTGAGCGTGCTGGTATCCTTCCGATTGGCTTAGATCAGCCAGCCAATCCAGTTTTGATGTCGGCGAAACAACTTGTCCACTCGAATTCAATAAAACAATATAGCTCTCGACTTCACCTGCGGGTAAGTTCTGAAACATCTGATACAAATTAGGAAGCGCATCGGTTGCATCGACTACGGCCAGATTCTGGGTAAAAATCGCGTAGCCGAGAACCGTCGCCACGTCCTGCGTATAGGTGGATCGGGGAATAGCATAAATAATATCGAGCGCTGGATTTTGCCCGGCATCAAGATAAATATCGCTGATAGTGGTCTTGTCTGTAATTTCATCCCGACTAATCAGGCCATCGGCAGGGGTGAGATTCTCTGCTGGTGGCAGAAAAACAACATTGATCGCTTCACCAGCTCTGGTTGCCTCCGCCAGTACGACCTGTTGGCCATCCACCAGCCGGATACGTGACAATGAGGGATAATTCAGAAAATAAGTCGTTAACCGGGTTTGAATGAAGAGTTCTAGCTGTTCTCGCTCCGCCGCATCCATATGCGTTTGGGCGCGCAGCATATAGTTGGTCAATTCGGTATAGTAGGCTTGGTTATTGACCGCCTTTTCAATGGTAGCGGTCAATGAAGTAAATACTTCTTCGGTGCGTGCCACCACATACGGCCCCAACATATCGAGCCGCGTTTCATTTTGCTGGCGCAGGCTGCTGATACGCTGGTTGGCGGCGGGAATCAAACCGATCAGGGTTGGAAAAAGAATCGCAAATAAAAAGAGTGCGACCAGTTTGGTACCAAGCGGCCAATGGATCAGATTTAAGCGGCGTCGCCCCATATTTGGCTCCTATTGATCGGTTGGCATCGTGCCTAACCGAATTCGTGTCTGAACAGCGCCCAGCGCATCCTGAAACTGGATGGCCGCCTGTGAGAGTAACCCTTGCAGATCGCCGGTAGCCTGAAGCTGAGTCGTCACTTGGCTGACCAGTTGTTCCCGGTGAGCCGTCGTTTGGGCTTGCTCAAAAAGACGAGCATTTTCGAGCGACAAAGCCAGCCGTTCAGCCACCGCCTGGGCCAGTTCCAGCGCTGCTGCTGACCATCCCGTTTCACTCTCACGCTGAAATTCAAGCGCACCAAGCATCTGTCCACGCAGCTTGATCGGGATACACAATATATCCTGCCCCCCACGCTTTTCGAGGCGAACCTGCCCATCGGACAACGTTTGTTCAATTAACTCCGAGGCTTCCGATGCTTGTGCCAGTGTACCGCTGTACCAATCAAACCCTGGTGGGACATCCCGCTTTTCTTCCAGATAAGTCCCCCATGTCGCACCGATCAATTGGCGGTTCAAACGCGCAATTTCGCGTTGGTTCGCTTCGATTCGTTCTAAGAGTTGATCGCGCTCTTGGTACCCGCTGCGAACTTCTTTCCCCTGCTGCGAATTATAGAGAATCATGGCAAGTTCATTGCTGATAATTTTTAAGGCTGCCAGCAAATGTTTGCTGAATGTATTCGGCATCGTGCTGTGTAAATCCAGTACGCCGATAGGGAACAACTCCCCCACACGCAGCGGCACCAATAGTTCGCTGCGCGTTGCAGGCAGAAAGGCCACTCGTTTTTCGGGTGGAGCATCTTCCAGAATCAGGATTGGATCACTCTGGCGCAGGGCATCATTGATCGGGCTTTTTTCGTCCGGTATCAGCAGCCCGCCTTCCTCTAACAAGCGCCGCCCCATGAATCCGGTACTGGCTTGTACAATAGCAAGCCCGCTGGAAGGATCGGTCACAAAGATTTGCACATGATACAGGCTCAGGGCGTCGCGCAGTTGTTCAACCGCCTGATTGAGTTCTTCATTACTGGCGGGAACAGCGGTCAGCGTTTGGCTGATCTGGGCCGTTGTTTCGATCAGGCGCATGAGTTCGTACTGCTGGTGGGTCACGTCATCCACGCCCCCCACAAACGCCCACAGAATAATCGTATCGAGTGCCGTCATGCTTAACAGGATCAAAAGTGTGGTTTGTATCGCTTCGTTCTCTGCCAGGTGGCTGGACTCCATCCCGGTCTGGTACTGGATGAAACCGCCCCCACTAACCACCAGAATGAGCGCCAAAGCCGTCGCCAATAAACCCGTACGTTTCAGAAGTGCGCCTGCGGCAACAAGCGGAGCCGAGAACACGAATATGAATGGGGTATCAATTCGATAGTTCGGAAAGGTCGTCAACGTCGCCGCAATAAAAATGTTGATCACAAACAAAACCCGCGCTTGTTTGAGGCGGTTATTCTGGATCATCCAATGAATAATGCCGACCACAAATAAGGACAGTCCGGCATAGCCCGTTCCAATGTCGATGATTTCGTTTTGAATGATCCACACGAGCATGACAGGCAAAAGCAATAGAAGAAGACTCATCCAAACAACGTTCATGATCAACAAGCGCTGGGCTTGCTGCTGTTCGACCATATCAGCATACGCCGTGTGGACCTTAAACCAGCGAGCAGTAAACGCGCTCATGGTGTCTGTTCCTTGTGACCGTTGCCCGAAACCGATACATCTAAGGGGATCAGCCGGATCGACCCTTGTTCCGCGCTCAATGCCTCGCCCAAACTTTGTAGTGCGGTGGTCAGCACATCCTCAACGCTGGTCAGTCCTTGCAGCCGCGTGCTGATCTGGTTGATCTGTTGTTCGCGTTCAGCCGACATACGTGCTTGCTCGAACAACCGGGCATTTTCAAGGCTGAAAGCCAGCCGTTCGACAACAGCCTGCAAAATATTGCGAATGTCAGACTGGCTCTGATCATTAGGGCGGCGCACTTCAATCACCCCAATCGCCTGCCCGCGTATCTGGATCGGAACGGCTAAAACCTGTTCGCCGTTTTCCTCGCTGACCACAAGCCGTTGGCGTTGGATGGCCTGTTGCATAATCGTGGTTAGGTTAATCGGCCCCGGCTGAACTTCCTGGCCCGCGATCTGAATTCCAAATTGATCCGTTCCCCGCTCCGAAATGTACTGCTGCCATGACTGCCCCGTCAGTTGGCGGTTCAGCCGCTCGATCTCGCGCAGGTTGGTTTCACTTTCCAAAAACAAGCGGCGGTTTTGCAGCAGTCCGCGCTGCTGTGTTTCAAACATGCGGGCATTCTGAATCGCTTGGCTGAGTTGGTTAGCCACCACCCGCAGCGTTTCAATATCTTCATTGCTGAACGCATTCGGTCGCAAACTCTGAATATCCAGCACGCCAACCACGTCATCCCCCACTTGCAAGGGAAGCACCAGCTCAGTTCGTGTGCTGATCAATAACTCAGGCCTCCGGTAAGCCGTCCTTTCCAGGTCGGCTTCATAACACGCATTGCCTTTGCTGATAGCTTCGCCAACCAGGGTACGCGATCCCAGCGGCACCCGGTACCCTTGAGCAAGTAAGGCTTGTCCAATGGTGCCTGTGCTGGCGGTCAGGTTGGCATAGGATCGATTCTCATCCACGATAAATAGTTGCACATGATACAGTGCAAACCGATCTCGGATTAGATCGACTGAATGGGTAAGCAGTTCATCCAGGTTCAAAATACGCGAAATCACCTGCCCAATATCAGCAATGGTGCGTGTTTGCGAGGCAATCCGGTTAATGCGAACCAGCGCGCTTTGTAAGTTCCAGGCGAATATCCACAGCAAAATGGCCGTCAGTGTGAGCATTTGCGCGCTCACAAAGGCGTCATAGATCAGATCCTCAAATGGCTTCTCGGCAGCCGCCAGTTTCCCTTCCGACTGCAAATAGGCGACCAACGGCAGCATGATCCACATCGCCAGGGTAGTCAGGGCTGTACCCTTTGACCGGTAGGCTAACCCCACATAGGTGAGCACGATAGGCAGTGTAAGCAGCGAATTTGGAGCTATACCATCCGTCAGAATGCTGATAGCGGAAACGGCGGTCAAGAACAACGCAATCATCAGGGCCGCGAGTTGGACTTTCCCTCGTTGTGTTAACCACAGCGCGCTGCTTGTCCAAAGAATCAGCAGTGGGGCGGCAACCGGTCCATAAAAAAGCCCACTGGCCTGAGAATCGACTCCGAATAGAGTCACCGTGATCAGATAAAGGCCAAAGATAAACGCCAAAATGGCAATCGCGCTGCTTAACGGCAGCAGAATACGCGCGCGTGTAGCCTGGGTGGAGTCTCGATAGTCATATTGGACGACAAATAAATAGCGGAGAAATTGAATCATCCTTAAACTTTCTCCTGACCAAACGTCGTTCCAATTCGGATCGTAATCTGGCTGGCTTCTAACGCCTCTTGCAAATGGCGTGCCGCCCGCTGGATAATCGCATCAACCCCTGTGGCGCTCTGAAGTTCGGCCCCAATGTCATTGATCAGCGCTTCTCGTTGGGCCACCCGTTGCGTTTCGTCGAACAACCGGCGGTTTTCTAAGGCCATTCCCAACCGCTGCCCCACCGCCACAATCAGTTCGCGTGCGCCATCGGGCAGTTCGTCGTCCGAGTCCAGCTCAAACTCCATCGCGCCGATCACTTCATTTCGCACCATAATCGGCAGCGCAACCATCCGTCGCCCATCATCTGTCGTCGTCACCATTTCCTGCTGCTGGGCGGCCTCATTCAGATTAGGCGTCCAATCCGCCTCCTCAACCGTCTGGCCCGTTTCCACGTCGAGCGTAAATCCGGTTGCATCCCCATGTAACCGCAGATACTCCGTCCATGCCCGCCCGGTGAGCTGGTAATTCAATCGCTCAATCTCTCGGAGGCTGACCTGTGCCTGCTGGTAAAGTGCCTGGTTTTCGCGCAGATTACGTTGCGCCAGTTCATACGCCCGCAGCCCATCCACCGCGCTCACCAGGTGATTGCTAATCACCTGAAGCAGCGCAACATCCGTATCATCAAATCCATTCACATTCGCGCTGTGAATATCGAGCGCGCCAATAATCTCCTCATTCGCAACCAGCGGTAGCACCAGCTCAGACCGTGTGTCTTCCATCAATGCATTCGATTTGTAGATCGTTTCATGCTGCGTATCAGCGATCAGCAGCATTTTTCCTGTCAGCGTCACGCGCCCCACCGCGCTCAACCCGCCCACATCCAGCCCATATTCCTGGTTGAGCAGTTGTTGTCCCACTGCGCCTGTCGCCGCGCGCAGTGTCGCCTGTTGGCTCCCCGGCTCAACCAGATAAATTTGAACATGCCCGGCAATGCCAAACTGCTTCTGGATCGTATCCACGAGTTGTTCGAGGAAAATATCGATTTCTTGTCGGGCAAACAATCCTTTTGTAATCTCATTCTCAACAGCCAATAGTCGTTGGAGGGCAGTCGTTGGCGGGCTTTGCAGGTGAGTATCGTGCTTCTCCACCACGATCCAGGCTGTCAACCGGTTGAGGATCAGAGTCCATATAATCCCCATACCGCTCACAACCAGCCTCTCATGGGCCTCAGCGCCACCTATCTCATTCAGCGCGCCCACTACAATCAGCAGCCCAGCCCCTAGCGTGATCCCAAGCCCGCTGCGGTTGCTGAAGAAGAGTGTTGCCACTATGACCGCTACCCAGAGCGCCATCCACCCTTGCGCCGCGTCAAATTGATCGAGCAAGTATAGGCTGCTCTCTCCCATCAGCGCCGCAACCAACAGCGCCGCGCCAGCCATCCAGAACTGCCACCGTAATAACACCAGCGCCAGCCCTGCACACACCATCCACCCCACAGTTGCCAGCGCGGGCACACCATCATCCAGCGCCCAAAGCAGCAGGTGCGCCAGGACATACCCGGCTAGGGTAGCGTACAATGCGGCTTGGCGTCTTTGTTCAAAGGGTGCAGTCAATTTCTGTATTAACTGGATCATAAGATCACTTTTCGATTTTAAGGGCTTTTGTCCCTGCCGGTTCGGGGATCGTTTGCAGCCGTACCCGTGCCCGCTGAGCGCCCAACACCTCACCGAGGTCGTGCATCGTTTGGTACAACAAATCGCGTAAATTAGCCTGTTGCTGAAGCCGTGAAGTGATTTCGCCTAACGATTCTTCGTATAATGCTCGCTGCTGTGTTGCCTGGAAGAGGCGTGCATTTTCCAGCGCGATTGCCACTTGATTGCCTGCCTGTTGCAGCAGCGTGAGGTCAGTCGGCGTGTAGAAGCGCGGTCGCGAGTGCCCGATACTGATCGTCCCTACCGTCCGTCCGCCGACAGCCAATGGCGCGATCAATAATGAATGCATTCCCTGCCGCACCAATGGGGGATGATCGGGATAAAGGGAATTCGCCAAATCAGCGATCAAAAGTGGCGACTGCGTGAGAACCACTTCTGCAATACTCGACGCATTGGCTGGGAGCCGTGTTTCTGTGAAACTCTCACTATTGTCCAACCCGATCAACCGGAATTCACTCTGCCCGGTGGTATAGAGCGCCAGACTCGCATACGGAGCCGGTAACAAATGCGGAATCACATCCGCCACCCGCCGGAAAATCTCGTCCCGATCAAATGTACTCGTGACCAGCCGCCCAAAAGCCGCGATACGCTCTAATTGGCTGGCTCGATGTTGGATTTCGACAAAAAGCTCAGTATTGCGCAAACCAATCGCAACATGGATCGCTGCCACTTGTGCCGTCAGTACATCACTCTGCTCAAAGCTATCTTTTGCCGCCAGCATCAACATCCCGATCAGGCCGCCATGAACCAGCAGCGGAGCCAGGATAGCCGTTCGCAATCCCATCGCTTGGAAGCGCGCTTGGTTTGGCCCCAACAAGTCGCTTGCCGCGTCCACCGCCTTGATCAGAATCGGCGCGCGTTCGGCTTGCATTTGTTGGTATGCCGCGCATCCCTCTAGCGCAAACAGCATGCTGGATCGTGAGGGGTGTTCACCGACCACGTTACCGCTGCCCGGCACTTGATCAAAACGAACAATCGACGCGTAATCCAACTGCATAATCTCGACCAGCCGCTGGCACAAGGCTTGTAGCATATCGGGATTGGTTAAAGAAACGCTGATCCGGCGTGACACCTCGCTTAAAGCTTCGAGCCCACGTCCTTGCCGCACCAGTTGTTTCGATTGGTCATCCGTTTGCTTTTGTAAATTCCAATACCGCACACTCAAGCCGATTTGCGCCGCCAGTTGGTGCAGCAGGCGTATTTCCGATGCGGTGAATAAATGCGGCATCCCGTAGGCAATGCTCAGGGTATGCGTTAGTTCGCCATTATGCTGAATCGGAAAGAGTCCAAGGGCCTGAATCTGGCGGCTTTCCAGGTAAGCGCGTGCGTCCGCGGCCAGATTGAGGTCCATCTTAACGTGATTATATAACAGCGGTGTGCCGGCCTTGAGCGCCTGTTGGATCAGCGCGCCATTGGCGAGAACACTTGCGCCATTCGTTCCCCGCGCGGTAATGGCCGTGATCGTGTGGAAGGGTTCCGTCGCGCCCATGACTTGATCGAGCGCCAATTCATCCGGGGGCGGGCTGAATTGTTGAAAAACACTTTGCATCAGCGAAGAAATATCGCGTGCATCCAGAACCGCGCCGCCCAGTCGGTAAATCTGCTGTACATCCGTGTCTAATGCCGCCGCCCGGTCTGCCAATTGTTGGATATGCATCAGCAGGGCGATCTGTTGGGCAAGCTGTTCCAGGCCGCCGCGCATTTCGGCGTCGAGTTTGCCCGCCGCAATTGCTAAACTACCCAACAGGCGGTTGTCGGCAGTCAAAGGAAAAATATTCAGCCCCGTCACATGCTGGGTCCGAAAATAAGCATGATACTCAGTCGCAATGAGCGGACTCGCATACACATCATCGACTTCAACCAACCGCCCCTGTTGCAGCATCGTCAAAATGCTGCCCAGTGGAAATTGGGTAATCTCGTAGTCGTGTTCGGTCAGTTCACCGGTAGCTGCCAATGTGGCGGAATGTACGCGTTGCGGCTGCCCCTCTTCATATTCCAACCGGGTAATTTCCACCAGCCCATAGCTCTTGCCAATGTAATCCGCCACAATTCGCGCCCATTCCGGCAGCGTTTTATGGGTACTGAGCTTCTGGTGATAAGCCGCAATACGCGTCATCCCCGCCGGCCTCGTAGAAAACTACTCACCTGATCGGCGAAACTATCGACATCAATCGGCTTCGGTATATACCCGTCACAGCCGGCATCCAATGCTTGATTTAACACATCGCGCATCAAATTAGCGGTCACAGCCACCACTGGTGTATGGTACAGTGCTGGAATCTGTCGAAGCATTTGTGTAGCAACCAACCCATCCATATCAGGCATATTAATATCCATCAGAATCACATCTGGCAGATATTGTTCAGCAATCGTTAATCCTTCCATCGCGGTTGTGGCTTCGAGCACTTCAAAGCCGTCAGCTTTTAAAATTCGGCGAACCAGGATCAAATTGTCTAGATTATCTTCTATATAAAGTACGCACGGAGGCATACTATCCCTTTCCCCTATTGTCTGCGCGTGCAGCCAACATTAACGGAATAAGCTGTTTTTTATTTTAACATGGTTTTTTATCGATAGAGCGTTAACGTTTTAAACGCTGGCGTATTTCAGTCCCTTCGTTTAGGCCGGTCCAAGAAAATAATTCCCCACCTCCTGTGGGTTTGCCTCCCCGGTTATACCTTACCCACATCTTTTGAGGCGCAACTCAACGGCTCCTCATCGGGGCGTCTGGTGATACGCTCCGCTCACGACGCGCCATTGGTAGGGGCGCAGCAAGCAGCGCCCTGCTCCTCCTTTCTCCGCGCGCGGGGAAAGGAGGTCGGGAGGATAGGGGTGAACTGGTGCAGCCTTATTGCTCATCATTCCTGAAATTGTCATCTGCCCTGGTATCCATTCCGGGTGGCGTATCTTTCATCGATAGATCAGTGCGTTTTTCACTATCGGGGCGTTGAAATCCGGCAGGCGGAGCCATAGGCCGTGTTTGGACCCGGTGCGGCGAGTCGGGATGCTGCGGCAGTACCACTTGTTTCATCCGGGGTATTTCAGACGGCGGCTGATCAACAATTTCCTTATCATCCGGCGGCGCTTGGGCCTCCCAATCCTCTATAAAACGGTTAATCCAATTGAGTTCCGCCTCAATCATCGTCACGTGATGATCCAGCATGGCGTCTACGTTGAATGGAGCGTTGCTGTCCTTCAATAATCGCCACCGTTCGCGCGCCTGCACCAGCCGCGAAGTAAGCTCCTGTCGGTAGGCAATAAAGGCGGTGCGAATCTGAGATGGTTTCAAAACATACAGATTCGCTAACCCCAGCTCAAAGCCATTCGCATATTCCCGTGCCGTGCTGCACAGGTCGGCCACCGCCGTTTGCAGGACGCCAAACCCCGCTGGGGTAATGTGATACTGTCGCCGGGCCGGGCCGATTTCATTTGCCGCCGCTTGACCTTCGATCAACCCCTGACGTTCCAGTTTTTCCATGACATAATACAGCGACGACACCCCAATATTCGTCCATGCGCGCAGTCCCCGCTGCGCGATGATCGTTTGAATGTCATAGCCATTAATTGGACCTTCCGCCACAATACTTAAAATTGCCAGTTCTGCATCCGTCATGGTTCCCTCCCACTTAGGATATAATTGCTTCGTGTAGCGTACACGAGGCCCGTGCCAGAGTCAATTGACGGACGGCACATCTACCCCAAGCCTAAAGGAGCGAAGTGTGAAACGCTGGATTTTTTCTTTGATACTGGTGTTGCTCATGGTCGGTTGTTCGTCCGATTCAGATGATGATTATCGTCCGGGGCCGAATCAGAAAAGTACACCCGAACCCGTCGTGTGGCAGCGTCCCTCTTCCCCCATTACCGAAGAGAATTCGTTTCGCGTTCATCTGACTGGCAATCTTCAGTTTCACCAGCAGACGGTTAATGCGGTGGCCTTTTCACCGAGCGGCAATCGGATGGCGAGCGTGGCCGCCGACAACAATACGGTCATCTGGAATCTGGCGAATGGCGAATCGCTGGTGGTTCGGGGCGAAAATGATGGTCGTCGTGTCTTTTTTGGCCCAACCGATGATATCCTTGTAACCATTAATCGGGATGGTATAGCGCGGGTCTGGCAAATCAACCTCAGCCCGCCCGGTGAACTGGTCGAACTCGTCTCTTTTACCGCCGTCGATCAGCCAGGGGCGTCGTATGCCATGTCACCGGATCATTCTCTGCTGGCGGCTGGTGGACCGGATGGCTACCTGAAACTGTGGCAGATTCCTGACGGCACATTGTTTAAAAGTATTCAGGCCCATCCCCAATCGATTCTAGGGCTTGTTTTTTCACCCGATGGCTTGCATCTGGCTTCCATCAGTCTTATCTCTGGTGTCCGAGTTTGGTCCGTACCGGCTGCCGAAATGGAATACGACTGGTCCGATCCGGATTTACACCCCCTTCACTTGGCCTTCTCATCGGACTCGCAGCGGCTAGCTGTCGGTTATGTCAATGAAATTCAGGTCTGGGATCTGCCTTCGGGACAGCAGGTTTATGAGATTGCGGATGTCAGCGAACAAGCCGCATCCAACGAACTTCTGTTTTCGCCCGATAACACCCTGCTTGCAGCGTGTGGGGCACAAAATATCGTCGGCATCTGGGATGCTGCGGAGGGCACATTTTTGGGCGGATTGCAAATGCCCGAAAACGGCGCGTGTACAAATATAATCTTTTCTCCCGACAGCCAATTGTTGCTTTCGATCTCGCAGTCGGGCCAGAATTTATATCTCTGGAATCTCACTCACATCCAGGATGATGTGCCGCTCGAGCAAAAACAAATCAACGTCGCCACCCGAGATAAATTAGGCCTGTTCCCGCAAGTCAGTTTTTATGACATCGCGTGGTCCGCTGATGGCCGTTTTATCGTCGTGCTCGATCAGATCGGCCCGATGTATGTCCTGAGCGTCACCGAGTAGGCCGGCCCACGCGGCTCAGTCTGCTCCGATTTAGGGGGATTCAGGCTAAATTTTGACCAATTTAGCCTGAATCTATTCTGTGGTTATTTTGCCGAGGTGCGCCTTTGGTTTCAGATGGGTCTGTTGGCTAACCTTTTAGGTCATCCCAAGAATATTCCATTCTTCCGGTTTGCCTCCCCTTCCCTCAGGGAAGGGGTAAAGAAAATAGTGGCGCAGCCTTTTACTGGCAGGCCACCTCAATCTGATCTGGCGTCGGACGCGGAATATCACTGACCCCGCCCCACTGTGTGATCTCAAAATTAAAGGTCATTCGCCGCTGCTGATCGGGATTCTGGTAATCGCTGGCGAAGCGCAGCATAGCCTCCGTGTCTTTATCGATGTCAATCGAGCCGGTGATCGTGAAGTTCCCCGCCTCCTCCAGGCGTTTCCGAAGCTCCGCGTTATCGAACTTCTCCAGAATCTCCTTCGCCTTCGGGATGCGCGATTCGAGCACATAATGCGTGGCCTCTCGTCCTGCCACCGTCACCTCGCCCGACTCCTTCGCAACGGACAGCAGTTGTACCCCCGTTGCCGCCAGCGCATATTCATCGAATAGCCCTTCAATGCCCCGCTGGACCTGTTGCCCTTCCTCCGACTCGCTCGCGCAGCTATAGCGCCCATTCGTCACCTCATAGACCTGGGTATCGCCGCTGCTCGAATTTTCCACAAAATAGGTTTTGGTTCCGCTCGGCTTTACCACATCCACGAGAATATCATTTTCGGTGTCCGCCTGTAGATTAATCGTCGTATCACGTGCCAGCGTGCCCGTAAAAGTGCCCGACGCATCCGCCGCCCCTTCTTGCAGCACAGCGGTAGCGGCATACCCCTGCCGCTGTTCCGAAAGTTGTTCCAGTCCGCCGGAAATCTTCTGCCATGTGCCGCTGTCGTTGATCTCTTGTAGCAGCGCGACAGCATCATCCACTGTTTCAACGGCTTCTTTGACATCATCCGTCAGGCTGCATCCGAGTGTCACCGTGAGCAGCAGCATGAGAGTGATAAGCAGGTTTTTCATATTGAGTTCGTCTCCTGATCGAGTAGCATAGTCCAAATGTACTCCGCTTATAATAGGCTGCCAACTTACGCCATAAAATCTTGTATAATAAGTTGCGCAACGGCGCAGTCATTTGTACACTCTCTCCAGAAATCTCTCCAACTCGAAAGTGGATCGCCCTATGATTGGCAAGAAATTAAATGATCGATATGAGGTGCTCGAACTGGTTGGCGAAGGAGCAACCGCCGCCGTTTACAAAGGGCTGGATACTCGTCTCCAACGCATCGTCGCCATCAAGGTGCTGCTTCCCTATGTCGATAGTACGACACGCCAGCGTTTTCAGCGTGAAGCATTGTCTGCTGCCAAACTGAATCATCCCAATATCATGGCGATCTACGATGTCGGCGGCGACGAAACCCAGCCCTATCTGATTGTCGAATATATCGAGGGTCGCCCTCTCTATTCCTTCATCCCCTCTCCCCCCGATGCCGTTGCTGAATTTGGCCGTCAGATATGTTTGGCGCTTGATTACGCTCACCGCCAGAATCTGATCCATCGTGACATCAAGCCCGCCAACATCCATATCACGCCCACCGGACAGGTGAAGATTATGGATTTCGGCTTGGCAATCACGGGCGAAACCAAACGCCTGACCGCCACCGGGCGCATCATCGGCACACCGGCTTACCTCTCCCCGGAGCAGGCGCAGGGCCTTCCTTTGACATCACGTACCGATATGTATTCCCTCGGCGTGGTTCTGTACGAACTCGTGACGGGTGTGCTGCCCTTCGACGCCGACGATATTGGGGTGCTGCTGCTTCAACAGGTGAAGAAATCGCCGAAGCCGCCGAGCGATCTGGTTTCCGAAATCCCTGCCTCGCTCGAACGCGCCATCCTGAAGGCGCTTGCCAAACAACCCGAAGCGCGCTTTGAAACAGCGGGCGCAATGGCGGCAGCCTTAGCAACGTCGCTATCCCCATCCATAACCACCAGCCAGTCCGAGTCGGTAGTTGAAGAACCGGAACCTGGCAAATCTGGCATGATTCGCGTCGCCCTGGCCGATGACCATCGCATTTTGCGTACCAGCTTGGCGATGTTTTTGGAAGAAAGTGAATCGATCGAAGTCGTGGGCGAAGCCGACGACGGCGCGCAGGCGCTGGAATTAGTCCGCGAAAAACATCCCGATGTGCTGCTGCTCGATCTCAATATGCCCGGCACGAGCGGCTTGGACATCCTTCCCGAAATTCGCGCCAGTCTGCCGGAAGTAAAGGTGTTGGTGCTGACCGGGCGTGACGAAGACCTCTACATCATTCGTGCTCTTCGCGCCGGAGCGCATGGTTACATCTTAAAAACGTCCGGCGAAGAGAGCCTGGTGCAGGCTGTCAAGGATGTAGCCGCCGGTCATCTTGTGTTAGGTCACGGTGTGGCTGAACGAGTGGCCCAGGGCTTCATGAATCGTGCCGAAACAAAACCGCAGGCTGCCTTAGGTGATCTGGACCGCGCCATCCTGACGGGCGTTGCGGCGGGTATGACCAATGAGCAGATCGCGGACAAGTTGCGCTTAGACTCGCAGCTTATCGACGCCCAGTTAATGCTGTTGCTCGAACAAATGGGGGCCAAATCGCGCACCGATGCTTCTCTGATGGCGCTCCGGCAGGGCCTGATCCTGCTCGACGACTTGCACAACTTTTAGACGGCGGTAATGGGTCCCTATCCGGTCGCATGGGAGGCTATCGACAATTCAGCCAGGGGTTCCCCGCTGATAGGTTTTGCATTCCCGTAGATCATGCGCATGGTATATTGTGTGCGGCGCAGATTGTGATCGTTTGCCAGCATCAACCCGCGTCCATTTTGATCCGATATGTTAAGTGTGACTTGCTGGCCCTGAAGTTGCTCCAGTGCGGTGAGCAGCAGTTTTTCTGCTGACTTTGCGCTGTTGCTCATCCAGGGACCAAGATAATATCCTGTTCCCATTTTCCGCCCCAGCAGAAACCCTTCCACCGTTTCCCGCTCAATATCAATCCACGCCAGGTGAGGAAATTCCTCAAACAATCGCTTCAGAATCTGCGGGCGTGCCAGGCCCATCAAGCGGCAGTCCAATTCAGCTACCGCCTCCCAATGTTGCGGACGTAGTCGCTCCGCCCGCGCTCCCAGGTAGGTGCTGGCTTTCCCTTCCCACCGTTCGATTTTGTTCAGCGCGCGGAATCCCATCTGCTCATACAGCGGTCTGCCTTGATCCGTCGCATCGAGCATGATCCGCTCTGTCCCGCCACCGATCAGATGATCGAGCGCCGCACGGATCATCTGTCGGCCTAATCCTTGTCGCTGGTGTTCCGGTGCAACAACCATCATGCCAATCCAACCCAGCGCTTTCCCATACGACGTCGTGCTGACCGTCGCCAGAATGCCCTTGCTGGCATCCTCCACCACAAAACATCCGTCGGGTGCCCAACCCAGCAGTCGCTCCCATTCTATCTGCCGGATATGATTCCACCCGATCTTTTGGAGGAGTTCGAGCGCGCCCGGAATATCATCCCGCACCATCAGCCGCACTCGTCGATCCGGTTCTCGTTTTGCTTGATAACGATCCTGCCAGCTCAGCCCCATACATTGCCTCAATATCTCACTATTCCCCACACCCCGCGCTTTCCGCTTTCCCCCCTCGCTAACCTGATTGGAGAGACAGGGGGTGAGGTTGGGCAATTTGTGAATTGCCCCATTGGTATCAACTTAAGCCGTTTTTCGGCGGAAAATATCCGAAATACAGGCATTTCGTAGGGGCGTCGGCTTGCCGCGCCCGATCTTCCCCCTCTCCCAACTCGGTTGGAGAGGGGGACCGAGGGGGTGAGGTTCGTCGGAGTCATTTATGCATGGCCCCGACCCAAACCATTTCGCCAACAGTATCGCGCGCGGGGAAAGGGGCCGGGGGATACTTAAATTGACGCATATTGGGCAATTCACAAATTGCCTCGTTAATTTTTCGTTCTACCCCGACTTGTGGGTAATGTTTCGCCCCTTCCCGCCAACAGAAAAGGGTTATAAAAAGGGCGGCCTGGTTATCAGACCGCCCTCCATATTTATCCGGCTATCGGTGTACTTTCTACGGGTGCCCCTGCCCCTGGCGTCAGGGTGGGAGCCGGTGTCGGCTGTTGCGCCACATTTTGAATGGTTACATGCACATCGCGTGAGACACTGCGCCCCTGCTTATCAATCGCGGTGAGTCGCAACGTGTATTCTCCATTGGGGAATGCGCGCGTATCAAATTGTCCGAGCGGTTCGTTCGCCGTAAAGTGGGGGGTCGTGTCATACCACAGCGGCGCACTGAACGCTGTCGGGTTAGTTCCCTCGCCATACCGCAGTTCATAGCGATCCAGGTCTGGCATATTCACCATACCAAGCAGTGTGATCACCCCGCTTACGGGCGATCCATCCGGCGGATAGTTGACAATCACACTCGGACGCGGATCATTCGGACTGCACGCCTCAGTCGGCATCGGGCCAATCGGCGGCGTGATACCCACCCCCTGCGCCCATGCTTGCCCCTCAGCCGTATTGTTCACCCAATCCACCACCGTCACATCGTCCGTCAGAATAAAGGTGCGGTTTTCCACCGAATCCTGGCAGTATTCGTTGACCAGTTTCCCAGTATACGAGTCCACCTGTGCCGTGCGGAAAATGCTCTGATCTGCCGTCGGAGGTAGCGCACCGGCGGCAAATATATCGGTATGGGTATGTCCGGCGCAGGCTTCCGAAGCTTGCGCGCCCGTATAGTCGCACACTTCATATTGGACAAGATTCGGCGGCACGGTGAACTGTTGCATTTCTTTCCCGGCTAGTGCCGCTTCCATCACACCATACCACAGCGGCGCGGCCCCATAATACCCGGAGAGTGCGCTGCTCATGGGCGAGTCGTCCGTATTCCCAACCCACACCCCGACCACGACCTGCGGCGTATAGCCAATCGTCCACACGTCGCGGGCATCGTTGCTCGTGCCGGTTTTGACCGCTGCGGGCCGGTTCCCCGACAGTTGGATCGGCCATCCATAACCGAACTCATCCGCCCGCGCGTCAGGATCAGACAGAATGCTGGTGACAAGATAAGCGTATTCCGGCTCAACAACCTTTTCGCCTTCGGGGTTATTATCCGCTTGGTAGATCACGTTCCCATTTTTGTCCTGGATATACAGGATCGCATACGGATCCACATATCGCCCGTTGTTTGCCAGCATCGAATACGCGCCCACCATGTCAAACAACCGCACTTCCACCGCGCCTAACGCCGTCGGAAGTCCGGCCTGCCGTTCGAGCGGATCCCCCAATGGAAATTGCAGGTGTGCGCGCGACGCCATATCGGTGAAATCTTCCACTCCGATATAGTTCAGTGCCTTCACCGCGGGGACGTTCAGTGAGTTCCCCAATGCATAGCGCACCGAAACCGGGCCGCGATAGCGGAAATCGAAATTGGTCGGAATATAGCCGTTAAAGTTGGAATACACATCCCACAGCACGCTCGCCGGGGTCAGATATTTATCTCCCGTTGGCTCGAACGCCGCCAGATACACAATCGGTTTGATCGATGATCCGGGCTGCTGCGCCGTGAACGCCACGTTCACCTGCCCGTCGATGTCCTCGTTGTTATAGTCCGCGCTGCCGACCATCGCCAGCACGGCGCCATCTGCCGGGCGCATCACCACCACCGACGCGTTATTCGCATTCGCCCCCAGCCGGGTGTTAATGTCGTTCAGCGTATCGGTGACTTGCGTTTCCGCCGCCGCCTGGATCGTTTCATCCAGCGTGGTATAAACCCGGTACCCCGCCGTATAAATCGCCTGCGCGCCATATTCAGCTTCGAGCTGCTGCCACACATAGTTAACAAAATGCGGATGCGTTACGTTTAAAGTGGGCGCGCTGAATTGCGCCGTTTGAACCTGGGCAATCATTAGCGTCATTTCTTCTGGCGCTTCCATACCCGGTGTCTGGTAATAATAAATGGTGCTTCCGTCCGCGGCGGTCTGCGCAATAATGCACAGCGCGCCGCCGTTAGGCACACCCCAGGCCGTTTTGTCCTCATGCTGGATCGTGACACATCCGGTGCCGTTTGCCTCAGCCATGAGGAACAGTACGTCGTTCATGCGCAGCATCGCCGCTTCCCGGTTCAGCACCGGATCATACATCGCGGGCGACTGGGGCAGCCCTGCCAGGAACGCCGCTTCAGCCGGATTCAACTCCGCCGCGCTTTTACCAAAATACACCTGGGAAGCCGCTTCGATCCCATACGCGCGGTTGGCGTAGAAAATTTCGTTGAGATAGATTTCGAGAATCTGGTTTTTGCTGTATTGCCGTTTAATTTCCGATGCAACAATAATCTCGTTAATCTTCCGTTCCGCCGATATTTGCTGCGCAAAGTCTTTTTCCAAAACCAGCGCGCGTGCAAGCTGTTGGGTAATCGTGCTCGCGCCCGAAACCGTCGATCCTGATTGCAAATTCTGGTAAGCCGCGCGCACGATAGCGAACACACTGAATCCGGGATCGGTGTAGAACGTTTCGTTTTCCGTCGCAATCGTCGCATCGATCAACCAGGGCGAAATCTGGTCCAGCGGGACCGATTCGCGTGTGCCCTGATTGGGATCATCAAACTTTGCCAATAATTTGCCGTTCGCGTCGTAAATTTCGCTTGTCTCGAACTTCGACGCGCGCTCATCCAGGTTGCTTACAATATCGCGGTACTCGCTCACGACATAGAAGTAATATCCAACCATCCCCAGCAGCACGCACAGTGTGAGCGCCATACCGAAGATCACACCAAACACGCCAACTCGCATACCCCATTTGATGTACGTCCGGCGGTTGTGCGAAAAACCCAGCGCGGCGCTGTAATCCGGCTGTGGATACTCGCCGAGTTTATACTTGGGTTTTTCCACCGGGGCAGCTACTGCGGCCCCGCTGTCAGACGGAGACATCGACGGAATCGTAGCTTCTTCCCCAGGTCGTGTCCGCTGTGGAACGGGGATACCGGGCGGGGCTACCGTATCCGGCATACCGGGCGAGCGCATCGTTTGTCCCGCATCAATCGGAGACTCGGGGCGTGCCGGTTGCGTCATTTGCTCTTGATCAGGCCGCGCGATCATTTCCGATCCCGGTGTAACCTGCTGGCTGTGTGTCTGCGTTGGCGCTTCAGACCGTCGCACAGGTTCCAGGAAGGGTGATCCGGGTGACACCAGCGTTGCCCCAGGATCAGTCTGCGGCACCCGTGCCGGCAGCGGCAGGCCATCTTCATCCAATTCAATCCGAATCGGCTTGATGACTCCCTCTTCATCCGGGATCACTGCCTCCGCCACAACCTGCTGCACGCCGGTTTCGGTGGGAACCGCGTTTTGTACGGGAGCAACAATATCCGGGGCATCATACCCCAGCGGGACGCCGACCTTCCATTCCCGCCCGTCATACGAATACCAGCGGTTAGAGTCCAGGCCGATCATCCACCAGCGCCCCGCGTCATCCAGAATCATCAGGCCGCGCAGTTCGTTTTGTAGTTCATCGCGCGTCAGGTATCCCGCTTTGTACCGCTGCCGCAGGATATTGACTTTCCGCTCCACTTCCTTATAGGGGTTGGGACGAGGAGCAGGGGCGGGAGCCGGAACATTCGCCCGCACGTCCGATGTCGCCTGGACGGGGACAACCGGCGGTTGCGCCGCCGTCGATCCCGTAACCACAGGCTGAGTTTGCCCCGGTTGAACAGGGCTGGCTGGGACCGGAGACTCCTCAATCGTAAGCGGTTGGGTTGCGCTTACCGGCGAGGCTTCTTCTTGGCCCGCTTGGGCTTCCTTCGCACGCTGTTCTGCCAGGAATGCGGCTTCCGCAGGCGATAGTCCGCGCCCTGGCTGCGCAGGAGTAGATTCGGGTACCGGGGTGCCCTCTGCCGGAACCTTCGGTTCTTCTGTACTCATAATCGGACTCTTCGCTCCTGAAACATCTTGCGCTTGGGGTGTTTGGAGTGTCTGGGGTAGCTCGCTAATCACCCGTGTGTCAGATACTTCTTGTACTTGTGTGTCTTCAACCGGCATTTCGTCAACAAGTTCATCTGCCGCCGTTGATTCTGCTTCCATCGCCACTGCTTCG
>CAYYNB010000026.1:0-2632 GCA_964472565.1 uncultured Anaerolineaceae bacterium | reverse complement strand
GCTTCCATCGCCACTGCTTCGACTGGCATTTCATCAACGCGTTTATCCGCGGCAGCGGGTGGTACCGCAGCTTTACGAGGCTGTTCGAAAACCTCGTTAATCGTATCCCCCGCGTTTGCCAGCAGCGCGTTTAACTGGGCATCAACAGGCGTATACCACCCGCCGGATTGCTCTGGCACCGTCCCCGGCAGATCGGTGATAAACAGCGTATCCTCCCCATTTTCCAGGGTATCCTCTTCAACGCCGTTATCCGGTTTATACCACCCATCAACTGCAACCGGGCGTGACGCGCCTGGTTCATGCCAGCCGGGTGAGTGTGGTGTTTGCTGCTGGGCTTTATTTTCGGGTTCTGGCTCTTTTCCCATCTCTTGGTCGGCCCTCGGTTATCCACTTAATCTAATCATAACACATTACAACAAATCACTCGACAATGGTGCAATAACCGAAATTATACTCGAATCAGCCTTGCGGCGCGCTGGCAACCAGAACCGTCCATTCGCCCTTCTGGGTCACAGTTCCGTCCTGCTTCACCACCTGAATATCGAACGTCACAAACCCGCCGCCCGCCGCTTTCATCTCACGCAGTTTGGTTACTTTCACCTTCGCATGTATCGAATCCCCAATCAGGATCGGCGCGCGAAACTTCCATTCCAGGCTGGTGAATGCGATCACGGTTCCATCCAGAAAACCCAATTGATAGGCCAGCCCGCTGGCTATCGACAGCCCCAGTAATCCATGCGCGACCCGTTGCCCAAATTGCGTATGAGCGGCATAAACGGCATCCGTATGCATCGGATTAAAGTCCCCCGACAGGCCCGCAAACGAAACAATGTCGCTTTCTGTGACCGTTCGTGCCTGTGTTTCAAGCTCCGTTCCTTCGGTGAACTCTTCAAAATAGCGCCCTCGCCGTTCCATAAAATGCTCCTTGTAGACTTGTGCATTGATTCTGTTCATTGTAGCGCGGGTGGCCTATCAAAGAAAATCGCCCGGCGTTAGGCCGGGCGTTTATCTTACAGGTGAACTTCCTCAATCGGACCCAGCTCAGGATCAAATCGGAAATGTCGCACATACCGATCCCAATACTGTCGCGTCAGCGCTTCAGGATCAGACCTGACCCCTTGCCGCGCGAAGTACTCGCACACGCGTTTGATGTCCCGTTGCAGGATAAAATACGCTTTGTCATTCGTTTGGCTGTTAGTCACCTGCGGAAAGTCAATCAGTGTGATTTTCCCATCCCAATACAGGATATTGTAAGCCGAGAGATCGCCGTGAATCATGTGCTGTTGCAGCATCAGTTCGACATTCCGCAGCACTTCATCAAACAGCGGTTTTGCCTCGTCCTCCTCGAGTCGAATTTCGCTGAGTGGTAGAGCGGGCGCTTCGGCATCTCCGCAGTACGCCATCAGAATCGCATTATCGCTCGATGCGATAGGCTGCGGCACGGCGGCTCCTGCCGCGAACAGTCGCCCCAGGGTCGTATATTCATACATCAGCCATGACGTATGCGACACTTGCACGCCGAAATCGGTCTTCTTATTCAGCGCCCGCATCAGGCGGTGATCGGTCTTTTTCACCGGGCGGCCATCTGCGGTCAGCACATCGCGCCCCTGCCGGTAAACTTTATCATTACGAAGCTGCCGGAACATGCGCGGGCGGTAAATCTTCGCCGCCAGGAATCCAACACCCGTTGAGGGATGCGCTTCGCAGCAGTAGACGGTGGCTTCCTTGCCCCCGCGCACTTGCGCCAGCACATCCGTGATCAGATGTTGATCATAAAACCCTTCAAGCGACGACAGCAGCCACCCCTGCTCATACTTGGACGGCTGGTAAGTGATCTCAAATCCGCCTTCCAGCCCTGCCGTTTCCGCGATCTCGCCCAGCACTTCATGCGCCTCTTTTTTGGGTATATGCCGCGCTTTGGGTTTACGGCTGCGTCGGGCCTTCCGATCCTTCACATCAAACAACTCCTCGTATGCCTCGAAGTCGTCTTGGTGCATCTCTGCTTTTATCACTGCGGGTTTCCTTTGTCACAATGAATACAGATACGAGCGGTGTTCTGTAGCTCGAACAACATACGTTCTCCTGAATGTTTGAATATCTGAATATCTGAATGATGAACAAAGAAGATCCTTCACGGATTGCAGCCGTGAAGCCGGCAGATTGCGTCTTGCAGTTGAGGTCGAATGGGAACAAAAATCGGCCAACAGACATAACCCCAAGCTGCTTGAGGTTTATACGCCTGTTACCGGGCTTAAGAGGGGTTGGCTGGCTCTATGCGAGGCAAAAAGCAGGCGTATAGACCTGTACGTGAACCATAGATTTTTCCATAAAGCGAATACGCCTCCTTTTATCAATTAAGAACCAACGAACATTAAAAAGCGTAGCATAGGCTTCAAGGCTTGTCAATGTAGATCGTTCTTGTAATCTCTACATTATTAACCATCGAAGTTAGTCATCCAAGTTCACCATCGAAAGACTATTATTCTCCGAACATTCGTGCTATGCTGAATTCTAGCCTTACTGCACCTTTCCAACTTCACGACACGAAAACCGAATTTCTGCCAAAAAGTGCCACTTCCTGCCAGGATCTCGATCCACTGGCGGGCCGTTCTTCCCTCAAAATACCCTCAAT
>CAYYNB010000025.1:1184-47090 GCA_964472565.1 uncultured Anaerolineaceae bacterium | reverse complement strand
CCCCACATAGATAAGGCGGGTTAGGCTGCGCCAATATTTTCTTTACCCCATCCCCTTCCCTCAGGGAAGGGGAGTCAAACCGGATGAATGGGATGATTATTTTCTTGGATCAGCCTTAGAGTTTTTCGACCGCGCTGCCAGCCGCCGCGGGAGTCACATAGAGTTGGGGAGAGAACTCAGTCCGCGCGGAATAGGCGGGCGCGACGGCGTTGACGAAGGATGCAACGGCTTCGTTTTCAACCAGCGCCACCGCACAACCCCCAAATCCCGCCCCGGTCATACGGGCACCGTAACAGCCGGGCTGGGCGTTGGCGATCTCGACCATAACATCAAGTTCGTAGCAGCTCACTTCGTAATCGTCGCGCAGGCTGTCATGGCTGGCCCGCAGCGCCTGACCGACGGTTTTTAAGCCGCCCGCCCGGAGCGCGGCAGAGGTCGCCTGGACGCGCAGATTTTCGGTGATGATGTGGCGGGCGCGGCGGAAGAGCACGTCTTCCATTTTGTCTTGGGCTTTTTCGAGCATATCGCGGTTGGCGTCACGCAGGGCGGGGACACCCAAAAGCTGGGCGGCGGTTTCGCACTGCTCGCGGCGCTTGGCGTACTCGGAATCGACCAACCCGCGACGCTTGCCGGTGTCCATGATCACGATGCTGACTTCGGATGGCATGGGGATGGGCCGCGCTTCGAGGCTGCGGCAGTCGATGAGCAGGGCGTGGTCAGCGACGCCCATGGCAGAGGCCATCTGATCCATGACGCCGCAGGGCATACCGATAAATTTGTGCTCGACTTCGACGCCCGCTAAGGCTTTATCAACCTGGGTCATCTCCATGTCGATAAGGGCCAGACCCAATTCGAGCATGACCACTTCGACGGCGGCAGAGGAGGAAAGGCCGGACCCCAGCGGAATGTTGCCGCCGATAACCGCATCGAAGCCGGGAATGGTGTAGCCCTGGTCCATAAGCCACCACAGCGCCCCACGCGGGTATTTGCTCCAGGGCGGGAGATCGGGATCGTCCAGGTTGTTCATGTCGAAGACGGAACGGGCGTGAAAATCGATGGAGAGGAGATGAACCTGATCGTCAAAACGCGGGCGGGCGACGACATACACGGCGCGGTCGATGGCGGCGGGCAGCACAAAACCGTCGTTGTAGTCGGTGTGTTCGCCGATCAGATTGACGCGGCCCGGCGCATGCGCGATGAATTCGGGTTCATCGTTGAATTGATCACGAAAAGTTTTGAGAACGGATGCACGAATATCCATTAGAAAATATCCTATGACGATTGAAGATAATGAATAGCACTGAGATCGCGCAAACGGGCGGCAGCCTGTTCGGGCGTGATGTCGCGCTGGGGCGTGCCAAGCATCTCGTAGCCGACCATAAATTTACGGACGGTGGCGCTGCGGAGCAGCGGCGGGTAGAAGTGGGCGTGCAGATGCCATTCGGGATAGGCGCGACCATCGGTGGGCTGCTGGTGGAAGCCCATGCTGTAGGGAAACGAGGTGCGGAAAAGATTGTCATAGCGCACGGTGATCTGGTGCATGGCGTCGGCCAGGGCATCGCGTTCGGCGGCGCTCAAGTCGGGCAACCACTGGGCGGGGCGGTGGCTGAGAAGCATGGTTTCAAAGGGCCACGCGGCCCAGAAGGGAACCAGAACGGTCCAGTGATTGTTCTGGTAGACGATGCGTTCCTGGCGGCGGTGTTCCTCCGCGAGATAGTCGGCCAGCAGCGTGTGCTGGTGCTGGTCGTAGTAGGCGCGCTGCATGGTCAGTTCTTTGTCCACTTCACGCGGGAGACGTTCGGAAGACCAGATCTGGCCGTGCGGGTGCGGGTCGGAGCAGCCCATCATCGCGCCCCGGTTCTCGAAAATCTGCACGTAGCTGATGTAGTCCCGGCTGCCGAGATCGACGGTTTGATCGGCCCAGACATCGACCACATGGCGAATGTCGGCAGGCTCCATCATGGCGAGAGTCAGATCGTGGCGGGGGGTGAAACAGACGACCCGGCACAGGCCGCGCTCACCCTGGACTTTGAAGAGCGGGTGATTGTCGGGTTCGAAACTGGGCGTATCGGGCATGAGGGCGGGCACATCATTGTCAAAGACATAGGTTGCGGTGTACGGCGGGTTTTGCTTGCCGCTGACGCGCGTGTTGCCGGGGCAGAGATAGCAGGTGGGTTCGTAGGCCGGGCGGACGTCGGGCGGGATGTCTTCGGTCTGGCCGCGCCAGGGGCGTTTGGCCCGGTGGGGCGAGACGAGAATCCATTCGCCAGTCAGCGCGTTATAGCGGCGATGCGGATGTTCAGTTGGATCAAACATGGGAGGTCAAACCTGATTATTTTATCGTATCGATTAATGTCTCTATCTTAGCGCGGAAATGGGGAAGGGGAAATAGGGGAACGTTAGAAGGGGGAAACCCGGCGTGGATGAATCGGCCCTTATCAGTGGGGGATTGGTCTGCTATAATTTCATTCATCGAATTTGGACATACCCCTCTTGTGTGCAGCCGTTTCGCTTACTTCTGGGCAAAAGCGACAGTCTGCACAAAAGTTCCCGTGTATGTTATAGACCACTGAGGCAACATGAGTAACTTTGAACGTCTGGGCTTGACCCCAGAACTATTGCAGGCTGTGTCGGAACTGGAATTTGAACGTCCTACCCCTATTCAAGCGCAAGCGATCCCGCTGCTGCTGGAAGGACATGATGTGATGGGGCAGGCGCAAACAGGCACGGGAAAAACCGCCGCCTTCGCGCTGCCGATGCTGCAACGATTGGATGAGAACATTCCCGGCGTGCAAGCGCTGGTACTGACGCCGACACGCGAACTGGCGATCCAGGTGTCGCAGGCGATTCACCAGTACGGGAATCCGCTGGGGGCGCGGGTGCTGCCGGTTTACGGCGGGCAGTCGTACACGCGGCAGATCAACCGTTTGCAAAAAGACACGCATATCGTGGTGGGGACGCCGGGCCGCACGCTGGACCTGATCAAACAGGGCATTCTGAAGCTGAATAACGTGCATTTTGTTGTGCTGGATGAAGCCGATGAAATGCTGAAGATGGGCTTCATCGAAGATGTGGAAGCGATTCTGGGCGCGACACCCGATGACCGGATGACGGCGTTATTTTCGGCTACGCTGTCGAAACAAATCCGCAAGCTGGCGGAACAGTATATGCATGATCCGCAAGAAGTCACGATTGAAGAGGAAACTCTCACGGTGGCGGAAACGGAACAGCGGTATCACCTGATTGATAAACGTGACAAACTGGGCGCACTCGCGCTGGTGCTGGAAGCGGAAGCGATCAACAGCGTGTTGATCTTCACGAAGACGCGCAACGGCGCATCCGAACTGGCCGACCAACTGATTGCACGCGGGTATCCGGCGGAAGCGCTGCACGGCGAACTGGATCAGAACGTGCGTGAAACGCTGCTGCGGCGGTTCCGTAATGGCGATATTCGGATCATGATCGGGACAGACGTGGTGGCGCGCGGGGTGGATATTCCGACGGTATCGCACGTGATTAATTATGATCTGCCGCTCAAGGGTGATGAATATGTTCACCGGATTGGGCGAACGGGCCGCGCCGGACGCAGCGGGATCGCGATCTCGCTGGTGACACCGAGCGAAATGTGGCAGTTGCAGAATATCCAGGAATATACCAACCAGCCGATCACCCGGACGCCGCTGCCGACGCCGGAAGCGGTGTACTATCAACGCGACGTGCGGTTCCTTGATGGGCTGGATGAAGTGCTGGAAGCGGGCGATTTGAACGACGAGCGGTCGCTGGTCATGGAAATGATGTCGTATGGGCATAATGCTATCGACATCGCGGCGGCGGCGATTCGGATGAACCGGCTGGTCGAACAGAAGCGTCCGGTTGAAGCGGTGCGCGAAGTCGAACCGAAGCGGCGGCGTTCGGCGGCCCCTGTCCGTCGGGAACGGAGCCGGGATCGGGATCGCGAGCAGGAAGCGGGCATGGTCAAGATGCGGATCGCGCTGGGACATACACACGGGATTCGTCCACGGGATGTCGTCGGGGCGATTGCGAATGAAGCCGGGATTCCTGGTAAGGCGATTGGATCGATTGATGTCAAAAAGAACGAGACGTTCTTTGATGTCAAAGAAGATATGGCCGGAAAAGTGCTGGCGAAGATGAAACGCAGCATGATACGCGGCGTGCAGATGAATGTAAGCCGCGCGGAATAGCCGCACGGGTAAAAAATACGAGAAGGGGATTGCTCCGGGAACGGGCAGTCCTCTTTTTTTATTGCGGCAGGAAAAACGAGCGGGGTAATTGAAGGATGTTCACCCCTTTCCCCGCGCGCGGAGAAAGGAGGAGCAATGCGGGTGGGGAAAGCCGACGCCCCGACCAATGGCGGGCATTGAGCGCGGGGCGATTCGTGAATCGCCCCTACGGGGACGCGTTGGTCCGTGTCTCAAAAGATGTGGGTAATGATTAGCCGCATGCGATATTGTTGGCGAATTCATTGATCAGGTTACAAGCGATTAAACATTTGATGAGGATGGCCGGTATCTGAATAGAGGGGCAGGTTTGCAAACCTGCCCCTACCAATGTCTACACATTCGATAATGGGATCGTGCGGACGGCGAATTTCAGCTATAATCAGACCAAATGTTCATAAGCTGAGGAGGTTGTGAGCATGGCGGACGTGATGCAGTGGTTGTTAGAGGCGGATAATCCCGGTGTGCGGTACCTGGCGCTGCGCGACCTGGTGGACTGCGCTTCCGATGAACTGCGCGCGGCACGAGAGGCGGCGCATACGGAGGGGCCGATTGCTGCTATTTTGGATGAGATGGACCCGGCGGGGTATTGGGTCGAACCCGGGCCGGGCTATAACCCCAAATATCGTTCAACCGTGTGGGCGATCATCATGCTGGCTCAGTTGGGCGCGGTGGCCGCGCTGGACGAGCGGATCAGACGCGCGTGTGATTATCTGTTGGAGCAAACGCTGGTGGCGGGCGGACAGTTCACGACATCGGGCGCGCCGTCGGGGACTGCCGACTGTCTGCAAGGCAACCTGTGCGCGGCGCTGGTCGATCTGGGGTGTGATGATCCGCGCCTGGAAACGGCGTTCGAGTGGATGGCGCGCAGCGTGACCGGCGAAGGGGTGGCCCCGGTTGGAGATCGACAGGCGGGAGTCCGTTTTTACGCGGGGAAGTGTGGGCCGGGGTTTGCCTGCGGCGCAAACAATAAACTGCCCTGTGCCTGGGGCGCGGTCAAAGTGATGCTAGCTTTGAGCAAGTGGCCGCACCGCACGCCGTTGATCGAACGGGCGATCCAGCAGGGGGTGGATTTTCTGTTCAGTACTGATCCGGCTGAGGCGGATTATCCGGCGGGATGGAGCGAGAAGCCCAGCGGGAACTGGTGGAAGTTTGGCTTTCCGGTGTTTTATGTCACGGATGTGCTGCAAAACGTCGAAGCGCTGGCCCGGCTCGGCTATGGGGATGATCCGCGACTGGCGAAGGCGCTCACGGTTATTCGTGAAAAACAGGATGATCAGGGGCGGTGGAGCCTGGATTATGATTACACGGGGAAAACCTGGATCGATTGGGGCGTCAAAAAACAGCCGAATAAGTGGGTGACGTATCGCGCGTTGGGCGTGTTGAAGGGGAGAGGAACATGGCACTAGGATCGCTGGCTGTGGCGCTTATCGCAGGGAGTGTGGTGCTCAATATTTTAGGGTTCCTGCGCGGGATGAGCGAAAAGAAGATGAAGATTTATGAAGAGATGCTGCCGGGTATGCCGGTGGAATTTACACCGGACTGGCTGATAAAAATGACGGTGGCCGCCGTCCTGTTGGAAGTGATCGTACCGGGCCTTATTTTTGCCCCGTTGGCCGAAGAATTGGAAAGGTCCGGCATCTTATTGGGGATGATGTTCTGGGGTGGGGCATGGGTGATGGGGGTATTGCCGTCACTCGTATTTGAGCCGATGCTGATTCATGTGCCGCGCCGCTTCGTGATGCATAACATGGTGTGGTCCCTGTTCATCTATCTGGTGATTGGTGCGGTGGTAGGGGGAATTTATCCGGTTAGCTAAGGGAACTATACAATCCAAACCAGCGAAGCTGAATTGTACCATCAATGAGCTTATCATCCGGGCTTTCAAAAAAATCAAAAGCTGGTGAAGTTCAGGCCCCGATCTTGATATTGATCATGGATCAGATCGGGGCTTGTTTTTATTCGCCGTACAGCCACCCGGTCAAATGGCGGATGAAACCGCGTTTGCGGGGTTCTTTGATGTCGGTATTGCCGCGATTGTCGATGGTGATGATAAGGACCAGATTCTTGCTGATGGCGGTTTTTAAATCCATCTGCTTGTTGCGCGGGATGAGATAGGCGGTGAGCCAATTATTTTTCTCATTGGCGCGGATTCCGGCTAACTTCCACATATCATCATAAAGCTGGATGTTGTGTAACAGGAGTTCGTACTGTTCCTGAGTCGTCATCTCGCTATCGCTTTCCGCCCCCTGGCGTTCATTCACGACGGATTCAGGTTCGATGGGCGGGGGTGGCGGCACCTCGCGCTCACGCTGGACCGGCGGCGTGATATTGCTACGCCGAGGCGGTTCCGGCTCCGGGGCGGATGATCGTCCCGCTAGCTCCTCTACATCGATGATGTCCGCTTCGATAGGCGGCTGCGGCATTCGACGCGGATTAGCAACCGGCGCGGCAGTCCAACCGGGACGCACGGGAGCTAACCGTGCGGGGGCGCGGTGTTCTTCTTGCGACATATGAGTTTGCTCCTTCAGAATCTCCCCCTGAGATGAGGAGTGGCCCTAAAGATGATATTTGTACAGCTTTCCCCAGATGTGTTAAGCATTTAAAAAATAGAATATAAAGGGTGAGGCAAAATACTTATCTACATTATAGCGTATTTCTTCAAACTGAAAACAAACAATCGGCGGTTATCTATGGGAAAGAGGTACTATTTTAGAACGTTTTCACGGGAAATTCATATTTTGCAGGTCCGTGCATAAGGTTGCGGGCGAGACGGGGCGGGCACCGGCGGCGAATAAGTGGTGGTTACAGGCGTTCTCGACGGCATAAACCGGGCGACCCTGGGCGGACGCAAAACGTACCGCGTGCATACTGCCGCTGGTTGCGCCGGCCTCGATCACAATCAGGGCGCGGCTGATGCTGGTGATCAGGCGGTTGCGGGATACCAGGGCCGAACTGTTCGGCGCTGCGGTGGGATGGACTTCGGAGAGCAGCGCGCCCACATGTATGATCTGATTTGCCAGGGGGATATTTTCGGGCGGGTAGGGGGCAAGCACACCGCTGCCGAGCAGGGCAAATGTGTGGCCGTGAAGCGCGCCGCGATGGGCGGCGGCATCAATGCCCGCCGCCAGCCCACTGACGATGGTCCAGCCGCATTCGGACAGCAGGCCAGCCAGGGAAAACGCAAGCTGGCTTGAGGCGGCGGAGGGGTGGCGCGTGCCGCCCAGGGCGACGGTGTTGGTAGCATCGGGGGTCACATCCCCCCGGCAGAAGAGGATGGGCGGCGCATCATCCAGCCCCGTGAGGAGCGGCGGGTAGGGTGGTTCGCCTTGAAAGAGAATGGACACGCCGGAGGACTGCCATAATCGGATGTCCGCGCGGGTGCGGTCCAGATCGATAGCCTGGATGGCGGCACTCATTTTGGGACCGATGCGGGGCACGGCGCGCAGGTCGGATACGGAGGCGGCGTGGATGGCGGCGAGGGAACCGAAGTGATCGATCAAGCGGGAAAGCGTCTTGCCGCCTAAGCCGGGGATCAAAGCGAGCGCAACGCGCAGCACACCATTATCATCTATCATTATTCTTATCCAGCGTTAGCTCTCGTCTAAATTCTCGCGTAACTTCCAGAAGTGCCAGGCGCTCCAACAGGACATGATCAGGCTGAGGCCAAAAAGTGCCTGATAACCGATGGTTTTCACAATGACCCCGCTGAGGATGCCCGAAAAGATGATGAGGCCGAGCCAGGTATTAAGCGCGCCCATATAAACGGCGCGTTGATCGTTGGGGGTGACATTTAAGCCCAGCGCCATCAGGTTTGAGAAGATCAGTCCTTTTTGGATGGCGGTCAGACTGTAGATGGGGATGAGATAGTATTCGGCGGCGCGGCCTGAGACGCCAAAGACCGGGGCCAGGATTAACAAGGCCCAGCCCAACGCCTGGGCAAGCAGTCCAATCGCGACGGGGATCCGGTTGCCGAGGCGGACGCTGAACCAACCCGCGCCAATGCTGAAGACGGGGCGAAGCACGGAACTGATCAGCAAGTAGGCTCCGGCGAGTTCCAGGCGCACGCCTAAGCGGAGGCTGGCGTAAACCAGGATAAGCGCATTGGCGACGCTGGATAATTCAAAGAGCGTGCGGCCCCAGACATAATGGCGGAAGTTGGCGTCACCCGTCCAGATGATGCGGATGATGCCGAAGGAGGGACGGGTACTGGTGCTGGTGGGTTTCGTCTCCGGTTCATGAACGAGCGAAAATACAAAAAAACCGGCAGTTTGAAGTACCCCGGCGACCAGAAACAACAACCCATAGTTGGTGGGGAAGTCGAAGATGGCGCTGGGACCGGTGAAAAACAGGACAATCTGTGAGCCGAAAATGGCGAGAACCCCGCCGATGGCTCCACGCCAGCCGAAAACCAGCCCTCGCTGACGGGCCGGGATAATTTTGCCGATCACCTCGATAAACGGCAGGCCCGCCACGCCCGCCGCAGTCCCGCCGATCAGAACAAAGGCGAATACAATCAACAATAAAAGGGTGGTATCGCGCACGAAAAGAACCGTCAAGGTCAGCGTGGCCCACCCGATCAGCCGGAGAAAAGCCGCATAGTTGTAGATGCGCAGGGCGTGGCGGGCGCGCTGGACATAGGGAATGGTCCAGATTTGCGGCAGCGCCCAGGTGGCATTCTGGATCGGTGCGATAGCTCCCAGAATCAGGGGATTACTGGTCAGGTAGGCGGCGAAGGCAGTCAGGACAAGTTCGGGGCTGGCAATGGAATTGGTGGTGCCGATCATCAGCGCGCCGTTGAGAATGCTCAGCCAAAAATTTCGACGGGTCGCCTTAACAGCGGTCTGAGGTTCCAAAAGGTTGCTCGCATGTGCAATTAATCAATGTCTGAAATTTTATCGGATGAATGCAACTTGTACCAGCGGGAAGCTGGTGGTAAAACCTGTAAGTCTGCGCTAAATGATTCGTTATACTTAACCTCCCGGAAGGTAAAGCGGGGATGACTTACCATGAGATTCATAGCTACCGAACCCACTTTGAAGATAAACCGGATACGCATTAGCTGTGCGTGTTTGTGCCGCATCGAGCATGACGGGCGGTATTTTTTGCTGCTGAATGCCAGCCGACGATCACGCGGAATCTATGTACTGGCTCCGGTTGGGGGGGCGCTGTCGCTGTACGATCTGGCGCGCCTGGAGGAGTTTGACGCGACGTTTGATGATCCGAGCACGCGCGATTTACGGCTGACGATGCCGGTGGCCGCGCTGCCTGCGTTCCGGCAGTGGTTTTATTCAGGCGAGGGGCGGGAACAGTCGCCTTTCCGCGAGCTGCAAGAGGAACTGGTCGAGGAAGCGGGGCTGCTGCCGTCGCTGGAAGCGGGTGAGTTGAAATGGCGGCTGCTGTGGACCGCAGAGGATGAAGGTTTCACGCAGCGGCACGGCCAGACGGGGATGCTGACACACTATTTTCTGGAAATTTATGATGTGTGTTTCAGTTCGTCGAAGGCCTGCGAACGGCTGTTGGCCGCGTCACCGGACAGCGGCGGAATGTGGGTTACACAGGAGCAGATCGACCAGCGCGCACGGCTGAATCTGGTGGTGGATGGAGTCGCGCAGCAGGCGCAGGTGAACGGGTATTTGCTGCTGCATCCGCCGGAAGTAGAAGAGGGGGATTAGTGATTAGTGGTTAGTGATTAGTAGTTAGTAGTTAGTTGTTAGCTTTCATGATATTGTAGAAAAAATAGGGCTTCCCTCAAATGGGGTCAAAAAATTCTACGATGTGTTGAAGGTCGATAATTAGTTGATAGGAAGGGGATCGTGCAGGACTATCGGAAGCTGCAAGTGTGGGAGCGGGCACACCAATTTGTGTTGGAGATTTATACCGCTACCAAGAATTTTCCAGATGATGAGCGTTATGGACTGACCGGACAGCTTCGGCGGGCGGCTGCTTCGATTCCCACCAATATCGCGGAGGGGTGTGGGCGAGCAACGAATGGCGAACTGCACCACTTCTTATGTATTGCTATGGGGTCAGCCAGTGAATGCGATTATGAACTGCTGTTAGCGCGGGATCTGCGCTACCTGGATGCAGCGTTACACTGCCAACTTGAACAAGAACTTGGCGAGATTCGGCGTATGCTCAATGCGTTGATCCAGAAAACGAAGGAGCGGCGCTAGGTCCAGATGCGCCAGGGATCGTCGGGGTCGCGCGCGCCGTAGATGACGGAAATACGCACCATGTCGGCCCAGACGCGGAACGCCGTCTGATCCCCATTCATGCGCCAGCGCATGGCGCGCGGAATTTTTAACCAGGCATAGCCCATAAAACGTCGTTCCTGGCGAGTCGAGTCGCGCAGAAGCTCCCAGTACCAGAGGGGGAGCAGTTGGGCGTATTCGGGCTTGCGGTGGAGCAGATAATCACCGACAAACGCCAAGATGGACATGATTGTGAAGATTAACGGCGGGAAGACCCCACTGATGTAAGATCCCGGCGTGGTGAGGCTGCTCATGAGGATGGCAATCGCCCCACTCAACACCCCAACGGATTCCAGAAAGCGGCAGATCGGGTAGGGGCGTCTTTCTTCGCCGTACTGACGAAAACGGGCCATCATGGGGTCTTTATAAACGCCGCTCACGATGGCACCCCAATAGAAGGCTGCAACCGCTGCTACCAGGGTCGAAATGGCAACAATGAAAAGTAAGCATCGATCATCAAATAACATAGGGTTTTCAGGTCAGAAGATAGAAATTATAGTATGCCTCTCATGATAGCATAGATGTTCTGTGGTGACATCATCCTGATGGTTATTCGGTGGTGACGGCGGTGAAATCGAGCGGGACGACCTGGAACCAGGTATTACCGGGTTTGAGATACAGCCGTTCCGTCATGGCTTCGTCAGCCCAGAAGCTCAACATATCCTCTTCGTGCCAGCGCATCCAATAGCCTTTGTAGACTTTGCCATCACGGAAAATGACGGCGGGACCGAGTGTCCAGATCTGGATTTCGGTGGAAAAGCTCTTGGCACCCTGCCATTCGCTCTCGACGATGCTCAGGTCAAGCTGGTGGTGGGCGTAGATCAGCACGACATTGGCGGCGGAGACTTGTTCGCCGGTGTTGGCATCGGTGTGTGGATCGCCGTCAACCGTACGCCAATAGCGCCCGGTTTCGGGATCATAATCCCATTGGACCACATCGGGACCGTAATTAACTACCAGGCGAGAAACCTGTTCGTCAGCGGCGGGGGGCGTAGGGGAGAAGACCATGCCCCCCAGGTTGGCGGGCGGATCGTTCACGCCGTCCTCGGCGGCACGCGCCCAGACTTCTGCCGGGATGATAAACATGTTATGCGGCGCTTCGATGGTGGTATCACGGAAGTAGAGCGGTTGGCCCGTCGTGATGCCTTCGTAGGCACGCGGCGCAAAGGGCAGACCCGCGATACGCTGGCGAATGGGTTCGGATGCGCCGGAATAGGCGAACAGGGTGCCGTACATGGCGGGGATTTCGAGATCGAGTAAGCGGGCGCTGCGAATGGAGCCGACACGCGGCGGGGTGGTGGTCCAGTAAATGGCGGTGAAACGCGTCAGACTGCCTTCGACATAATGCTCAAAAACCAGATCGGCGGCGGCGATGCCTGCCTGGGGACGAACAAAATCGGGCGCGTTGGAGATTTTGACGGCTAATGGGCGACGGTTCAACACGGCGGGATCGCTGACTTTTTCGCCGGTGAGCGGGTTCACGCCGGGCGGAAAGTCGAATGGTCCAAGCGCGCCGGGAACCAATGTGCTGACCTGGGGTTGAGGCGGCGTGGCGGTGATGATAATGGATTCGGCACGCGAGCAGGCCGCCACGAGCAGACAGGCCGCAGCCATAAAAACTATTAAGCCCCATTTCCCATTCGAGCCGATTTGCCTTAACATAGAATATGCTCCACAATGAACGATTATTTGATGACGAATGTACCATAGAATGGATAGGGAGGGCTATGAGGGATATCCAATTGACGCCGGGTCTGGTTTCCCTCTTTGGTCCGGTTGACTCGGCTTTTGGGGCAAGGTATAATGCGCGCATTATTCCAACGTGCAAGTTTTAACTTGCCCGCCGTCTAGTTATAGGTAAAGTCGTCCATGGCGCTCAAAGGTAATTTGGCGGATTTCAGTGCGACTCAAATACTGCACCTGATCAACCTCGCGCGTAAAACGGGCACGCTGCATGTGTACGAGCCGATTGTCACCAAAGAGATGATCAAAGATGGGCGCGGCGAGTCGCGTCCGAAGGTGGTCCCTGGTGAAGAAAAGGCAACGCTCGCCTTTCGGGAAGGGAAGCTGATTCTGGCTTCGGTGGGCGAGCAAGACGGACACCTGGCGAATGTGCTGCATAAGGCGGGCAAACTGAATGCCGAGCAAGCACGCGTGATTCGAGAGCGGGGCAGTAAGTATTCGGATAAAGCCCTGGCGCTGATGCTGATCAACGCCAACTATGTCACCCAGGTTGATGTGGTGCGCAGCATCCAGCAGCATACGTTGGATATTGTCTATGATGTGATGGCCTGGAACCAGGAGCCATTTGTTTTCGAGGAAAACGTCACGCCGCCGCCAGAGCGGATTACGGTTCCGGTAGATTTGAAAAATGTGATTGTCGAGGGGACGCGGCGGCTGCAAGCGGTGAAGCCGTTGGAAGACGAACTGCCGAACCTGGATATGGCATTAAAGATTGTGGATCCACCCGGTGAGAAGTTTAAGGGGATGCACCTGAGCGTTGAAGAATGGCGCGTGGTGTCGTTTGTGAATCCTAAAAACTCGATCCGGCAGATTGCTAAAGCCTGTAATATGACGGACATGCAGATTCGGCAGGCCGTTTACGGATTGCTACAGGCGGGGTTAGTGGAACTGGTGAAGTCGCAGGGGATGCAAGCCCCGGCACCGCGACCACGTGCTGTCCAGGCCCCGATGGTTAAACGGAGTGTTGTTGAACGCTTGATCGCTAAGATCAAGGAATCATAAACTTTATATCTATTATACGGAAGAGTGAGACTGACCATGCCCATGCAAACAGTCAAAATGGTCATCACCGGCCCGTTCAGCGCGGGCAAGACCGAATTTATCCGCTCTATCAGCGAAATTGATGTCGTCACGACGGACGAGAATATTTCGGCGGAGTCAGCAGAGTTCGGCACAAAGTCGCAAACCACCGTCGCCATGGACTTTGGTCGTATTACGGTGGATGACGATCTGGTGCTGTACCTGTTTGGTACACCCGGTCAACGGCGGTTTGACTTTATGTGGGAAATTCTGGCGGAAGGAATGCTGGGGTTTGTGGTGATGGTGGACAGCGCCAAACCTGAAACGTTCCGGGAAGCCAAGAGTATCCTAGAAACGTTCCGGGCGTATGCCCCCACACCCTATGTGGTGGCTGCGAATAAACAGGATCACCCCGAGGCCTGGTCGCCGGACGATTTGCGGATTGCACTGCGGATCGAGGAAAACGTCAAGCTGCTGCCGTGTATTGCGACGAACAAAGAGAGCGTCAAAAACGTGCTTTTGGAGCTGCTGTATTCGATCCTCGAAGAGATGGATACCTAGAGCGGTTCCCCTGATCTCCCCGGTGCAGTTCAGGCCGGGGATGCTACCGGGAATGCCCGGCAGCTTTGCGTGCTATCTCTTGCGCTCTGGAGGCCGAACCAGACGTGCCATCACTTGTCACGGACCCAGGAATCATTCATTACGAAACATACGGGCGGGGCCGCCCTGTGCTGTTACTGCATGGCTGGCTGGGTTCCTGGGCGTTGTGGCGCGAAACGATTGAAGTATTGGGTCGTGAGTTTCGCACCTACGCCCTGGACTTTTTTGGTTTTGGGGAGTCGGGCGTGGTGGGGCCGGAAGAACGGCAGGCGCGCGACTCGTTCACCGTGCCGACCTATGTCGAGATGGTCTACCAGTTTATGGATCGAATGGGGATCAAAAAGGCACCGCTGATCGGACATTCGATGGGCGGCACGGTATCGTTAAGCATGGCCATTCGCCACCCCGAAAAAGTTGTCAAGGTCTGCGTGATCGGTTCCCCGATTAATGGACAATCGCTGAATATGCTGCTGAAGGTGTCGGGCAACCCGACGATGGCCTCGTTTTTCTGGCTGTTTGGCGGACGGGGGCTGCGGGTCTTTTTGCGCGGCTACAGCTATTTTATGGCGAAAAATGGGCGCGAGATGGCGCGGATGATCAACAAAGATGTGTCCATGATCAGCATGGAATCGTTTTTCCAGAGCATTGGCACGCTGCGCCAAACCGATTTACGACCTGAACTGAATCAGGTCATCGTGCCCACGCTGGGGATGTATGGAAAGCGCGATATTATTGTGCGGCCCAGCGAACACAAAACGCTCAAGGCGGGTGTTCCGCATGCCCAGATTGAGTGGTTCCCGGATGCGGGACATTTCATTATGATGGATTCCCCGGATCGATTTATCACGACGCTGCGCACGTGGCTGTATACCACCACGTGACCCTTTTCCAACCCTGCCAGATAAGGCTGCACCGCTATTTTCTTTCCCCCATTCCTTCTTAATCCTTCTCTCAGGGTTGCTAATCCGCGATACTGTTGGCGAGGCTATGAACGATTAAACATCCGATGAGGATGTCCGGTCGTGGGGCGTAAAGGCAGGGGGCAGGTTTGCAAACCTGCCCCTACAAAATGTCTCCGCGTTCGATCCACCCTGTTTGCCAATGGTATCGCACGCGGTGTGCTTCAGAAGATGTGGATAATGATTAGCTCAGGGTTGGGATCGTTATTTTCCTGGATAGCCTAAAATAAAATACGGATCGCGGCGGTTTGCTTCAGCGCGCAGGATAGACCATACTTAAGCGTGGACTGAAATAGATCGAAGGATTTCCGATGCGCAAGTTTATTATTGAAGACAAACACCTTGTCGCGCCGTTTAACGAACCGGCCCGCGATTTAAGCATTATGAACAAGACGCTGAAACTGCATCATGCGGATATTCTGGACGAGGTGATTGGCCCTACACCCGCCGAACTGCCGATTGATCATGTGCGCGATCTGGCGCATGTCGCGCCGGAAGGCGGCGAGCTTGTGGTGTACCGGGACAATCTGTACTTCGATATTGAATTTTTCCGCGAGTTTTTCGAACAAGCGCGATCCAGCCGGCTGCCGAGCCGCGCGGTACTGCCCGCGAACGACGCAGCGTGGATGAAGTACGCGGTGCCGCTGTCGCGGCTGGAACCGATGGGGGATATGAACGGGCGGGCGCTGTATTATCCGCTGGATATGTGGTATTTCCCGAACGGGTATGTCGAGGCGCGGCATTGGCGCGAAGTGCCAATTTACAGCGAGTTCAAAGAGATCGGCTACTACAATATTCCCGACTCGATGACCAATCTGCGTCCGAGCGGTAAAGGTGGCGAGATGGGGCGCGAAATGGACCTGACCCATCTGCTGACCCTGCGCACGTGTTTGTCGATTGATAGCTGGGTGCATATCTATTATGCCAATATCATCATGGGCGTGTTCTCACGCGGGCGGCGGTTCGAAAAACTGGTGACAGAGCATAATATGGTCGCGCTGAAGATGCTGTTCCGCGCGATTCTGGAACAAAAACAGGTGCTGTCGTGCTCGAAAGTGGTGCAGGTGGGGGAGGGCACGATCATCGATCCGTCGGCAACGATTCTGGGTCCGACAACCATTGGGCGCGGGTGTTATATCGGGCCGGGGGCGGTGATCGATAACAGCGTGATCGGGGATAACGTCAATGTGGCGCAGGGCTGCCAGTTGATGTTGAGCGTGGTTGGGAATAACAGCTTTTTGCCGTTCCGCGCGGCGCTGTTTATGACAACGCTGATGGAATATACAATTGTGGCGCAAAATACATGCCTGCAAATGTGCGTCGTGGGGCGGAACAGCTTCGTCGGGGCGGGCACGACCTTCACGGACTTTAACCTGCTGCCGGCACCGATGCGGGCGATGAATATTCATGGCGATCTGGAAGACACAGGGCAGGCGGTGCTGGGCGGGTGTGTGGGGCATAATGCGCGGATTGGCGCGGGGATGATCGTGATGCCCGCACGGATGATTGAATCGGATGTGATTCTGTTCGCCTCGCCCGACCGCCGCGTGATCAACCGCAATATTTCGTATGAAGAGAGCGATCATCACAAGGTACGGGCATCGGTGGCTAAGCAGCACAAGCGGCGGTATCCACGCAACATCGAATCGGAAGATGCGTTCCTCGAACCCTGGGAGTAATGGCGGGGTTGCCATAAGAAATACTTAAGGCAGAATAAGCGGATGTGCGGTAAGATATAACCCACGACAAGATACCTATTCCTTAGGGGAAGGGAACATGGTAGAGTCGCACTGATGTTCGCTTCAGCTATGAGGATTCTGTGGACACCTTCGCATTTATCATTCATCCAATTGATCCGAAAAGAGACGTGTCTCGAAAATGGCCGCTGGTGGGTAAAGTGCTGACCGAAGGCCAGGTCAATTATCTTTCGCAGTTTTTCCCTCCCGTGTACATCTCCGAGATCACGGGGGTGCAGTCGGCGGCAACGGGAAAAGAGATCAAGGGATGGTTTATCGCGTGCCCGTTTACGCCCAAGACCATGCTTAAACTGCCGGTAGAGCGGGTTTATAACAAGATTGTCGCGTGTGGGCATAAAGCGGAAACACTCGGCGCGATGATTTTGGGGTTGGGTGCGTATACGTCGGTAGTGGGGGATGCGGGCGAGGCGATTGCCCAGCGGCTGGCTATGCCCGTCACCAACGGGGATGCGTATACGGTGTATATGGCGGTGGAAGCGGTGCGCGAAGCGGCGCGGCAGATGGGGATCGATACCAGCCAGGCGGCGGCGGCAGTGGTCGGCGCAACAGGCGTGATCGGGAGCGTCTGCGCGGAGATTCTGGCGCGCGAAGTGCCGGAACTGGTGCTGGTCGGGCGGCGGCAGGAGGCGCTCGACGCCGTGCGGGAACGATGCGAAGGACAAAAAGCGCAGATCGTCACCAGCACGGATATGAGCAGCGTGTATCCGTGCGACCTGATTCTGACCGTCACCAGCGCTGTGTCGTCGGTGATCGAACCGGAACACCTGAAGCCGGGCGTGGTGGTATGTGACGTGGCACGCCCGCGCGATGTGTCGGTGCGGGTGGCGGAAAAACGCGATGATGTGCTGGTGATCGAGGGCGGGATGGTCGAAGTGCCGGGACCCGTCGATTTTCATTTCAATTTCGGTTTCCCGGAAGGAAAATCTTACGCGTGCATGGCGGAAACGATGGCACTGGCGCTCGAAGGACGGTTTGAAGATTACAGCGTGGGGAAACATATCACGCTGGAGCAGGTGGAAGAGATCGGCGCTATCGCGGGGCGGCATGGGTTCAAACTCAGCGGATTCCGCAGTTTTGAGCGGGCCGTGACACAGGAACAAATCGACCGGGTGCGGGAACAAGCCGCGCGGTCTTGATAGGGATGCAGGATGGGCCAGTTGAATTTATTGGAGCGGCGCTACCGGGGTGAAAACCCGCTGCGGACGCTGCTCACGCTGTATTCAGGCGAGCATGGGCGGATGCTGCTCGCGGTTGTTTTCTTTCTGATCAAACACAGCGGCGTGTGGGCGATGCCGATTCTGACGGCGGCGATTGTGAACGTCGTGACGGAGCCGGAAAGCCATTCGCTGGCGGACTTGTGGCTGTATGTGGCGATTCTGTTCGGCATTTTTATCCAGAATATTCCCGGACATTACCTGTTTATCCGGTTTATCAGCACGGCCAACCGCAACATGGAAAACCGGCTGCGGTCGGCGCTGACGCGGCGGCTGCAATATCTGTCGATGAACTTTTATCACCGGCGGACGACGGGCGCGCTGCAAGCGAAACTGCTGCGGGATGTCGAGGTGATCCAACAACTGACGATGCGGCTGTGCCAGGATATGCCGTCCGCGATTTTTACGCTGCTGGTGGCGCTGGTGGTGACGGCGATTCGCGCGCCGATTTTTCTGCTGTTTTTCCTGGCGACGGTGCCGCTGTCGGCGGTGCTGATCTGGACACTGCGGGGGAATGTCACTAAACGGAACCGCGCTTTCCGCGAAGAAATGGAAGCGATGTCGTCCAGCCTGACCGAAATGCTGCACCTGATCCCGGTGACACGGGCGCACGGTATCGAAGAGGTGGAGATCGCACGGATTGAGCAGCAGCTCAACACGGTGCGCGAGGCGGGAATGCGGCTGGACCGGGTGAACGCGGTCTTCGGCGCGTCGTCGTGGGTGGTGTTTCGCATGTTCGAGGTGTTATGCCTCGCGGCGGCGGCGTACGCGGCGTATACGCAGGTGATCCCGATCACGGCGGGGGATGTGGTGCTGCTGACCGGATTTTTCGGCAGTTTAACCAATTCGATTCTGTTTATCACGACGCTGATGCCAGAGATCAGCAAGGGATTCGAATCGCTGTATTCGGTGGGGGAGATTCTGGAATCGCCGGATATTGAACATAATGAGGGGAAAATTCCGGTTGAGGATGTGCAGGGCTATTTTCAATTTGAGCATGTGGCGTTCGCGTACCCGGATACATTTGATTCGTGCCTGGAAGATTTGAATGTCGAGGTGAAGGCCGGGGAAACCGTAGCGATTGTGGGACATTCGGGCGCGGGGAAATCGACGCTGCTGAACCTGGTGATCGGGTTTATCCGGCCATCGGTGGGACGGATTCTGCTGGATGGGCGGGATATGAACACGCTTGATCTGCGCACGTACCGGCATTTTGTGTCGGTGGTGCCGCAGGAAACAATCCTGTTTGAAGGCACAGTCCGGGAAAATATCCTGTATGGGATCACCGACATAGATGAAAAAAAGCTCCAGGATGCGATTCGAGAGGCTAATCTGACCGATGTCATCGCGGGGCTGCCGGACGGCCTGGATACGCGGATCGGGGAAAACGGGGCGCGGCTGTCGGGCGGGCAGCGGCAGCGGATCGCGATTGCGCGGGCGCTGATCCGGGATCCGCGCGTGCTGATTCTGGACGAGGCAACCTCGGCGCTGGATACGGAGTCCGAGGCGCTGATCCAGCAGGCGATGGACAAACTGCGGCAAAACCGGACAACGTTTATTGTGGCGCACCGGCTGTCCACGGTGCAAAACGCCGGGCGGATTCTGGTGCTGGAAAATGGGCGGCTGGTTGAGGCGGGAACGCACAGTGAACTGCTGGCGCGGAACGGGAAATATGCGCGGCTCCAGCGGCGGCAGGCGGTGTGAGTGGACCTCCTAACGAAATGCAAACCCCGGCGGGATGAGGAAAAGGTTAAAATGATAAAAAGGGCGTACTGGCCCTCACTGGTATTTCAAGTAAATTGAATGTATATTTGAGGCAAATTTTAAGGCCCGGTCTTATTCCGTTAAGGCTCCACAGAGTGAGGTGAGCATGGCTAAGGGCAGAATCTTAGTTGTCGAAGACGATTTCGATATTTCCAATATGCTGCGTATTTACTTCAGCGGGCAAGGCTACGATGTGCAGGTCGCGCCGCGTGGGGGCGACGCGCTGACCTTGACACGCAAACAACTGCCCCAATTGATTGTGCTGGACATCATGCTCCCCGATATGAACGGCTATGATGTTTGTCGTGAACTGCGATCTACGACGCGTACCAGCCATATTCCGATCATCTTTCTGACGCAGAAGGATGAACGCAGCGACAAGATCGCCGGATTGGAGTTGGGAGCGGACGACTATATCACCAAGCCGTTCGACATCGAAGAACTGAAACTGCGCGTCAAAAACCATATTGAGCGCGCGGAACGAGATAACTACACCGATCCGAACAGCGGTCTGCCGAGCAGTTCATTGATCGAAGAAAAACTGCGGGAGATGATGCGCGAAGATAAGGTGTGGACCTATCTCGACATCAAACTGGTCAATTATGACCCGTTTAAGGATGTGTACGGCTTCGTAGCGGGGAATGAAGTGCTGCGGTTTATGGCGCTGATTATGGGCGAAGTGTTGGACGAACTCGGCACGCCAAACGACTTTGTGGGGCATGCGGGGAGTGACAACTTCGTGCTGGTCAGCTATTCGGACAAGTCGGAGACGCTGGTCAAACGACTGACCGACCGATTCGCGGAAGAAGCGCAGCAGCACTATTCGTTCATTGACCGCGAACGGGGTTATATGATGAAAGAAAATGATCGGATTCCGTTGATGACGCTGGCGGTTGGATCGATCTCGAACTCGACGCGGCAGTTTGCCGATATTCGGGAAATCACCGAACTGGCAGCCGAGAATCGCCGCCGGGGCGTCACGGAGGACGAAGGTCCAGTCGCAACAGAGTGGTAAGGCTGTGCCAAATTATTCGTTACCCCATCTCCCCTTCTCTCAGGGAAGGGGAGTCGAACAGGATGAATGGGGAAATTTTTTCTTGGGATAGTCTAACAGACGCCGCTGCATCGACATTCGCGTGGCGAACACGCCAAGAGTGGTAGGCGAAGTTCATGATTGAAATCTATCTTATCGCAACTGGGGCAATTTTCTTTGCATGGCTCTTCTTGCTGGTGAAGCAAGCCCAAAAGGGGAGCGGTGCGGATGAGGAAATAAAGCCCCGGCCTATCGTGCCTGTTAATCTGATGGACAGCAACGAGGCGGTGATCGTTGCCGAGGCACGAGGCCGGATCGTGTATGCGAACGACCAGGCACGGGAGTGGTTTGGGATCGACGGCGGCACGCCGAATCTGATGCTGATGGCGCAGATGGTGCAGCCGTCGGACACGCTGCACGATCTGATCGCGGATGCGGGGCATGCATCTTTCCGGCTGGGACAAAAGCGGGTTGAGGCGGTCTCACATCCGATTCCCAGCACCGAAGGGCGGCGGATGATCGTTGTGCTGCGCGAACAGGGCGCAACCGCCGTTCAAACCTACACGGAATTCGATCCGCTGCGCGCGCTGACCATTCTGAACGATATGGGGCAGGTGGTGGGCAGTGGGTTGGACCTGGTCAGCGCGGTGGATGCTATCCTGCACAGCCTGGATCAATCGATTCCCTTCGATGCAGCGGAACTGACGCTCTGGGATGAAGATGCCCAAATGCTGATCCCGGTGCGGCACCCGGTCAAACCGGTTCAGCCGCCCGATCAGCCGCTGACGAACTACAAACTGGACGAAGGTTACAGCGGGTGGATCGCCACTTATCGCCAGCCGCTGTTAATTACCGACATCAGCACGCGTACGGATGTGATGCCCAAAGCGGTGCCGGTGGATTATCACAGCTTTATCGGTGTGCCGCTGCTGATTGGGGATACGCTGGTTGGGTCGCTGGAATTGCTGAGCCGGGCGCGGCATGCGTTCGGACAGCGGGAACTGGCGCTGCTGCAAACGATTGCGGGGCCGGTGGCCTCAACCATCGAAGCAGCGCATCTGTACCGCGAACAAAAGACGCGCGTTGATGAACTCAGCGGGTTGCAGCAGATTGCCGAAGCGATGAGCCAGTTGGGCGAGCCTGCCGAGTTATACGGGCAGCTTACCCAACGCATCGCCGCGCTGGTCGATGTCGAACTGTGCGGCATTTTGCTGTATGACGAAGAAGATGAAATGTTCCGCAGCCAGCCGCCATTTTATGGCGTGCCGGAGCCGCTGATCAAACATTACCGCCTGTCAATTCTGCCGGATAGCTGGCTGTACGCGATCTGGCGGCACCAACCCTGGTGGTTTACCAACGAACCCTCTTCAGATTTGATCCACGCGATGGGGTTTGAAGACCTCACGGCGACGGTCAGCATCAACACGCTGGCGCTGGTCCCGATGATTGTCGGGGCGCGGCGCATTGGGCTGTTGATGGTGGCGAATAAACACAACAAACAGGGATTTGTCGAAAGCGATATGCGGGCGCTGATGTCGTTCGCGTCGCAGGCGGCAGTGGTGGTTGAAAACGCGCGGCTGTACGGTGATGAACAGCGGCGAACGCGCGAACTGGGCGGCTTGCAGCAGATTGCCCAGGCGATGGGCGTGCTGCGCAATCCCAATGAACTAATCGGGCAGATCACGCAGCGGATCGCTACCTTGATGAATGTCGAGATGTGCGGTGTGCTGCTGTATGACTATAAAGAACGAATCCTGGTCAGCCAGCGGCCTTTTTATGGCATGGATGACGAGGAAAGCGTCAAATTTTACCAACTGCCATCACCGCCGAACAGTGTAATGGCGCGGCTGTGGCAGGCGCATGACACCTGGTTCAGCAACGACTTACGGCGCGATTCGCTGGTCGGGGATACCGATCTGGCGCGGCTGGCGGCGGTGGTCGGTATCCGGCAGACGCTGATTGCTACCCTGGTGGTGGGTGGGAACCGGCTGGGCATTATCCAGGCGTCAAACAAGCGCGATGGGCAGGAATTTGGCGAAGATGATGCGCGCATTCTGTCGATCTTTGCGGGGCAGGCGGCGATTCTGATCGATAACGCGCGGCTGTACCGCGAAATGATGCGGCGGACGCACGAATCGGAAGGGCTGCGGGCGATTACGGAAATCGCGGCGCTGGTCGAACCGATCAGCGATGCGGTGGAGCGGGTGATTATCGCGATTGCGAACCTGCTGGAATCGCAGGCGGTCAGTATTGCGCTGGTCGATAATATCACCGGCAAACTGTTGATTTCCGCCGAGAATACGTGGGGCTTAACGGTCAAAAAGCCGTATGAGATCGACGCATATGCGCCGGGCTTTGAACGCAGTGTGCTGGTATCGCGCCGGCCTTTTATGAGCAATTCTCTGCGCGATGATCCGAATGTGCTGCCGGAATATCGCAAGCTGGCTGAACAGTTTGATCTGCAACGCTCTGTTCAGGTACCGCTGATCATTCAGGATCGCAGTATCGGTGAACTGATTGTCGCCAACCGGGACAGCCAGTATACCGATGCGGATGTAGACCTGCTGGTAGCGATTGCGCCGCAGGTGGCGGCGATGATTGACCGGGTGCGCCTGTACCAGATCACGGATCAGGGCCTGCGCACACGGGTGCAAGAACTGGATGCGCTCAGCCGGGTTACGCATGAGCTGAGCCAGACGATTGAGCTGGAACGTGTGCTGGACGTGATCCGGCAGGAAATTATGCGCTCCACAGAGGCTACCGCAACCAGCGTGATTCTGCTGACTTCGCCCGAAGATTGGGGCAGTGTGAACGATCCGATTCTGGAACAGCGGTTTGGCGAAACGGTCCAGTTTCCGCGGCTGGCTCCGATTGAGCGGGTATCGATCATCCGGCATGAACCGACGCTGGTTGAAGATTATACAAGCAGCGAGATCGAAGCGCTGCCCGCTACCGCACTCTCGGCGGTGGCTGTCCCCGTTGAATTTGGCGAAGAAGTGGTGGGCGTGATCCACCTGTACAGCGATCAGGCCGGGGTGTTTGATCGTCAGGTGGTGAATTTTGTCCAGGCATTGGCGAATCAGGCGGCGATTGCGATTGGGAACGCGCGCCGCTACCAGGAACAACTGGCGACGAACCAGCGCTTCCGTATTCGCGCGGAGCGCATGGGGCGTATTTTTGAACTGAGCGAAATGTTCCGGCAGGGCACGAGTCTGCCCGAACTGTTGGAAGAAGTCGCGCACAGTATCCAGGAGACGGTGGGCTTTAACGTTGTGCTGATCTCGCTGGTGGATGAACGTGCCCAGGTGCTGCGGCGCACGGCGCAGGCCGGGCTGCCACTCGCTGCATTTAAAGAGATGCAGGCGAAAGGCGTCCCGCTGGCGCAGGCCAACAGTGTGATGCAGCCGATTTACCGGATCAGCAGCAGCTATTTTGTCCCGGCAGAAAGTATCAGCGATCTGCCCGCCGATTTGCCTGTTTATCAGGTGCTGCAAGGACGCACGAGCACCGGTATACGAGCGTGGGACCCGCAAGACCTGCTGGCGGTGCCGCTCTACGGCTCCCAGGGGCATCTGCTGGGCCTGATGACGGTAGACGAGCCGCGTTCGGGGCGGCGGCCTGATCAGGATATTGTCGAGGCGCTGGAAATTTTCGCGTCGCAGGCGTCGTTTATTGTTGAAAACTTCCGCCTGATCGAGCGGATTCAGCAGGAAGCGGAAGCGACCCGTTTTGAACGTGACCGCCTCGCGCAACTGCACCTGGTCACGACACAGATTCAGCGTGCGCCCGATGTGCCATCTCGTCTGCAAGTCGTGGCGAATGGGATTCATGAAGCGGGCTGGGGGCGGGTCGTCATTACGCTGCGCGATGAACACCTGGAACCCACAGCGCTGATTCAGGCCGGGTACAGCCCGGAAGAAGCGCTCACGCTGTCGGATGAAGTCCAGCCGGGTAAAGTATGGCGTTCGTGGATCAGCGATTTGAGCTTCCACGAATTAAAACTCGGCGGCGGCTATTATATGCGCTATGACCAGCCCTGGGTGCGCGAACACCTGTTTGATGGCCGCGCACCGGAGCCGCCGAGCGTGCCAGAAGGTGAATGGCACCCGGAAGACGTGCTCTTCCTGACGCTGGTTGGGCAGGATCAGAAGCGCATCATCGGCATCATCGCGATGGAAGACCCGGTGGATGGACGCATTCCTTCGGAAGCGTCACTCCAGCCGTTTGAACTGTTCGCCTCACAAGCGGCGGCGGCAATTGAAACGACACGCCTCTACCTGGAAACGGTGCGCGCGGCAGAACAGGAAGCGCGCGTCAATGAGGTGATGGAAGCGGTTTCGACCTCGCTGAACCCGGATGCGGTGATCGAGGCTGTCGGGCGCGGGTTGCAGCAGATGGTGCCATTTACCCGGATGAATGTCGCCCTGTATAACGCCAGCCTGGGGCATTTTGATGTGCTGCGCGCCGATATTGCGCTGGATACCAGCATGACGGTGCGGCGGGATCGCCCCTTAAAAATTGAAAAAACGGCAACGGGGCGTGCCTTCGACGAAATGAAGGCGCGGATTTATGAGCTTGAGCGCGATACCAAAGCCCGGCAGAACTATCTGGACCTGGCGGCGTGGTATGAGAGCGGAGAACGCAGCACGCTGATCGTCCCGATGATCGCCGGTGGACAGCCGGTGGGTGTGCTGCGGTTGGGCAGCGAGCTGGCGAACGCTTTCGGGTTCCAGGAAAACCTGGAACTGATCCAACGTCTGGCAAACCTGTCGGCGGTGGCGCTGGACAACGCGCGGCTCTTCCAACAGGCGACAGAACGTGAGCAGTTCTCGGCGGCGATGCGCCGTATGTCGCAATCGCTCAACCAGATTTTTGACCTGAGTAATGTGCTGCGGACGATCTGCGATGAAAGCCTGCCCATCCTCGGCGTGGAGGGGGCGTATGTCTGGTTGAGCGTGGGCAGCGATCTGGTGGGTATTGCGGCCAGCGGCGCGGCTCAGGAGACGTTCTCCGGCGTGACCGTGCCGATGGCGGACCCGGTGATTTTGCCGTCCCGCGTGGTTGCGGAAGGGCGTCCGATTTATGTCAACCGGCTGCAAGACCGGGATGACCGGGCACAGGTTGCCCCCTTGAGCCAGCTTCAGACGTCCAGCGCCCTGTTGGGTGTGCCGCTGCTGCGTGAAGATCGGGCACTGGGGACGCTGATGCTGGTTCAGATGGAAGAGGATGCGGCGTTTGATGATGTCGCCGTTGAGCAGGCGTCGGCCTTTGCAGTGCAAGCGGCGATTGCCATTGAGAATGCCCGGTTGTTTGAGGAATCGGAACAACGTGCATCGGAACTCGACGCACAAGCCCGCCGGCTGGCCTTGATTAACTTGATTGCCACCCGGCTGTCGCAGGCGCTCGATCCCGAAGAGATTTATCAGATTGCGGTGACTGAACTTCAGGAAGCGTTGAATGCGTCCTACGCGGGCCTGATTATTTATGAAAATGCGGATGAGGGCGTTCTGATGCTGGGAACGCATCCGGCGGATGCCGAACAGCAGGGGAAACTGCGAATTTCGCTGCACGATGAAGCGGTTAATTATGTCCGGCGGACGCGCAAACTCGTGATCAGTGAGAATATTGAAACTGATCCGAAGTTGGCGACGACGCGCCATGTGCTGCGCAAGCGCGGCACTCGTTCGCTGATGATCGTGCCGCTGACGGTGTCGGAGCAGGTGATCGGCACGATCGGGCTGGACTTTACCGAGCGGCGGACGTTTACGGATGTTGAAATTGAACTAGCGGAAACCATTGCCAGCCAGGTTTCGGTGGCGCTGGACAAAGCGCAACTGTTAAAGGAAGCCGAAGCCCGCGCCCGTGAGCTTGACCAGCAGGCGCAGCGCCTGACCTTCCTTAACCGGATTTCGCAGAAACTGTCGCAAACGCTTGTTCCGCTGGAAATTTACCGGATTGTGCTGCACGAACTGCAAGACGCGCTGCATGTCCAGTCGAGCGGGTTGATGATTCAGCAGACCGAAGACCAGTGGAAGTTAGCACTCAGTACGCATCCGATGGACCCGGAAGTGCCGAATCTTACGATGTCAGTCAAGGAGAATCCGATTGCTATGTATGTGCTGGAAACCCAGCAGCACGTGGCAATGGAAGACCTTCTGAACGACGAGCGTTTCCGCGCGATGTGGGAAGTTCAGCGGGCGCGGAATACGGCGGCGATGTTGATTGTCCCCGTAATTCTAGCGGGGCGGGTGATCGGCACGATTGGCCTGGACTCGTCCACGCCGCGTCACTTTACGGATGCGGAAGTTGAACTGGCAAAAACGACGGCGAACCAGGCAGCCGTGGCGATTGAAAAAGGTCGCTTGTTTACCGAGGCACAAGAGCGGGCGGTTGAGCTAGACGAACAGGCGCAGCGATTGGCGCTGATCAACCGGGTTTCGACGCGGCTGGCGCAAACGCTTGATCCACAGGAAATTTACACGATTGTTTTGAGCGAACTGGCGGAAACGCTCCACGCGCAATTTGCAGGACTGGTTTTGTTTGAGAGTGAAGAGATGGGGCGGTTGGTCATGGATTATCCGTTTGACCATGAACCCCCCAACTACACCTTGAGTCTGAAGGGCAACCGCTCGATTGAATTTGTGCGCAAGACGCTGAAGCCGCTGTCTTCGGAGGATGTGCTCAACGATCCGGCCTTTGAACCGGCGTGGGAGATGCTGCGGCAGCGCGGCACCCTGTCGCTGATGATTGTGCCGCTGGTGGTCAGCGAGCAAGTGCTGGGGACGATTGGGTTGGACTGGACTGTCCGGCATGCCTTTTCGAATGCCGAAATGGAACTGGCCGAAACCATTGCCAGCCAGGCCTCACTTGCGATTGAAAAAGCGCGCCTGTATAACGAAACGCTTGGCCTGACGATCTTCAACCAGGCGGTGGTTGAGTCGATCCAGCAGGGTATTGTGGTGCTGGATATGAACCTGAACGTGCGCCGGGTCAACCGGTTTATGATCGAGCGTTATGGCTGGGAAACATCGGCGGTTGGCAAAGCGCTGTTTGAATACCGGCATGATTACGAGTCATTTTTGCGCAAGTCGATTGTGGTGGCGCTGGGCACCGGCGAACCACAGGTGAATTATGATGTGGAGCGTGTTGATCCCAGTGGGCACCGCTCGATCCGTAACTACTACGTCTACCCGATGCTGGAAGGGCGCAATGTTACGGGTATCGTGCTGCTGGTCGAAGACGTGACCGAACGAGCCGCACTGGAAGCCGACCTGAACGCGCGCGCGGTCCAGATGGCGGCGCTGTCGGAAGTGTCCAGCCAGATCACATCGACGCTGGACCCGAATCAAGTGATTAATCTGATTCTGGACGCGCTGGATCGGGTGGTTCCGTATGACGGGGTGTCGCTGTGGCTGCGCTCGACCGAACGCGACGAACTGTTTATTGCGGCAGCGCGTGGGTATCGGGATGCGGACTCGCCTAAACCGGATGATCTGATCGGGCTGACGGTTGAAATTCCTTACAGCCCGTTGTTTCGCGAGATGTCTGAAAAAGCGCAGGTGATCAACGCGCTGGATGTGAATGTGGATGAGCGCTTCCCGTATGGGTCGGCGGCGATCTATAAAAACTGGCTGGGCGCACCACTGATCAGCAAGGGGAAAGTGGTGGGTGTGCTGACGCTGGAAAAACGCGAAAAGAATTATTACAGTACCCTGCACGAACAACTGGCGCTCACGTTTGCGAACCAGGCGGCGGTGGCGCTCGACAATGCGCAGCTCTTCCAGGAAACGCGGGCACGTGCCGGGGCACTGGATGAACAGGCCCAACGACTGGCACTGCTCAACCGCGTGTCGCTGGCGCTGGCACAGTCGCTGGACCTGGAGAATATTTTTGAGATCGCGCTGCGTGAAACGGCGATTGCGTTGGATGTTCCCGAAGGGTCGGCGCTGCATATCGACAGCGGCAACCGGCTGGGGCAGGTGATCGTGGAGTATCCGCGCGGTGATGCACCACCCGAACGGATTTATGATCTGGCGGAAAACGAAGCGATTTCGCGCGTTCAAATCGGGCTGCTGCCGATTGCACTGGAAGACCTGGACCGGGATCCGCTGGCGGAATATATCCGGCCACTGATGCGCCGCCAGGATGTCAAAAGCACGCTGATGGTGCCGCTGGTGGTCGGTGGAAATGTGATCGGCATCCTGCGGCTGGATTCGCCGGAGGTGCAGCGGCATTTCGGGGCGGCACAGATCGAACTGGCCCAGACGATTGCCAGCCAGGCCGCGATTGCGGTGCAAAATGCGGCGCTGTTTGAACAAGCCTCCATTCGTACCAGCGAACTGGAAACGCTGTTCGAGTCGGCCCAGGCGACGGCGGTGACGCTGGACCTGAACGAAGTGGTGCGGCGGGTCACGATCCAAATGTTAAGCGCGCTGCGCACGGATGCCTGCACGGTCTTTGTGTGGAATGAAGTGGGCAATCAGCTTGAAGTGCGCGGCGATATCAGCGCCCGCCCGGATGACATGGCGGCGGTGCAGATCGGAGACACTTACGATCTGCGGAGTTATCCGCTGCGCGCGCATGCGGTGCAGGACCGTGAACTTGTTATCGTGCGCCTCGATGACCCGGATATTCCAGACGGGGAACTGCAACTGATGCAGCGGCACCACGCCGCCAGCCGGATGCTGATTCCGCTGGTGGTGAACGAGATTTCGATTGGGTTGGTCGAGGTCGAAACGTTAGACCCGAACCGTTTCTTTAAACCGGAAGATGTCCGGTTGGCGCGGACACTGGCAAGCCAGGCCGCCATCTCGATTGAAAACGCGCGTCTGCAAACCGAAACCCGGCGGACGGTGGAAGAACTGTATGTCATCAACGATATGTCCGCGGCGCTGTCATCGGCGATTGATCTGGATGAACTGCTGCAAACGGTAGAACTGCAACTGCCGAATCTGACCGATGCGCCGATCATCTATGTGGCGCTGTACAACGAAGCCCACGACATGATCAGCTTCCCATTGGCGATGGAAAATGATGAGCCGATGAATCTGCCTGATCGACCTATGGGGCATGATGAATTTGCACATATCATCCGGCAGCAGACACCGCTGCTGCTGGCCGGGGAAAACCTGGATCAAGTACGGAGCAACCTGAAGATCGAAACCGCGATGCCGGAAGCCCGGTGTTTCCTGGGGGTGCCGCTGTCGGGGGGTGAAGAGACTATTGGGGTGCTCGCCGTTCGCAATGACGATAATCCGATGGCGTTTACGCATAACGATCAGCGAATTCTGACCACCGTCGGTTCGCAGTTGGGCGTGGCGATTCAGAGCAAGCGCTTGTTCCAACAGACGCTGCAATTGGCCGCCGAACTCGAACAGCGCGTCCACGAACGAACCTCGGAACTGGAACAAGAGCGCCAGCACATCAGTACACTGTATGCGATTACAACCGAACTGGCGACCAGCCTTGATATGGAACGCCTACTGACACGCGCGCTCGAAATGGTGGCACAGTCGGTGGGCGCGGATCAGGGCGCGATTCTGGCGATTGATCCACTTTCGGACCGGCTGTACTTCCGGGCGCGGGTGGGGTGGCCGGTCAGCCATGCCGATGGCGAAGATTATCTTGATCTGGATCAAGGGCTGGCGGGATGGGCGGTTCAGAATCGGGAAGATATGATCGTCGATGATGTGCAGCAAGACTCACGCTGGATCCGGCGGGATGAGACGGACGATCTGCCGCGCGCGGGGATGTTTGCGCTGATCGAGGCGAACGAAGATATTCTGGGCGTGATTATGTTGTACAGCCTGCGCCCCGGTGCATTCACGCAGGATCATCTTAAACTGGTGACGGCGGCAGCCCACCAGGTTGCTAACGCCATGAATAACGCGGAACTGTACAGCCTGATCCGTGACCAGGCCGAACGACTGGGCAGTATGCTGCGTCAGGAACAGGTCGAGGCGACGAAAAACGCGTCGATTCTCGACTCGGTGGCGGACGGCGTGGTTGTGGCCGACTCCGAGGGGCAGATTATCCTGTTCAATACCGCCGCCGAACGTATTCTGGGCGTGCCCGCTAATCGGGTGCTGAACCGCTCAACGGCGGCGCTGGCCGGGCTGTATGGGGCCGGGAGCTGGGCTGAAACCGTCAGCCTGTGGATGCGCGAACCCACCGATTACCAGCCGGGAGAATTTTTGGAAGACCGGATCACGCTGGAAGATAACCGGGTGATCAGCGTCCGCCTGTCGCCGGTGCATATGGGCGATCAATTCCTGGGTACGGTGTCGGTCTTCCGCGATATTACGCGGGACGTCGAAGTAGACCGGCTGAAGAGTGAATTTGTGGCGACGGTGTCGCACGAACTGCGCACGCCCATGACCTCGATCAAAGGGTATGCGGACCTGCTGCTGTTGGGTGCGGCGGGCGATGTGAGCGATCAGCAGCAGCGGTTCCTGGAGACGATCAAACAGAACGCGGACCGGCTGAGCATTCTGGTGAACGATCTGCTCGATATTTCGCGCATCGACCAGGGGCGCGTGGAAATGAAGACCGGGCTGGTCGAAGTCGAAGATGTGGTGAACGTGATTGCCGGGCATTTGCGGGGGCGTGTGGAAGATGAAAAGCGCCCGATGGATATTGTGGTGGAACTGCCCGAAGATCGGAATCTGATGATCTGGGGCGATTATGATAAGATTATGCGCATCTTCAGCAATGTGGCGGATAATGCCTTCAATTATACCCGACCGGGTGGAACCATTACCCTTTCCGCTTTTCCGAATGAAGATGGCGGACGCGTGATCGTCGCGATCAAAGATACCGGTGTGGGGATTCCACCAGAGGCGGCGGACCGGGTGTTTGAACGGTTCTTCCGTGGGGATGAAGTGCAGGAAGTGGTAATGGATACACCGGGAACCGGGTTGGGATTGGCGATTGTGCGGCAACTGGTGCAGATGCATAACGGGAATATCTGGTTTGATAGCGAAGTGGGCAAGGGAACGACGTTCTTCATCGAACTGCCGTCCAAAGCTCCCGTTGAGGCAACCAGGGCGGTGTAACTGGAGAGGTTATGGCTAAAATTCTCATCGCAGAAGACGAGCGTGATATTCGAGACTTGATTGAATTCACCCTGAAATATGCCGGGCACGAGGTCGTCAAGTGTAGCAATGGGGCCGAAGCGGTGGAGATGGCACCGCAGGCCAAGCCCCACCTGATTCTGATGGATGTGCGGATGCCGCGCATGACGGGGTACGAAGCATGCCGGGCGTTAAAAAACATCGAGGAAGTGAAAAACATCCCGATTGTCTTTTTGTCGGCGAAGGGGCAGCAGTCGGAGATGGATACGGGGCTGGACGCGGGCGCGTATGATTATATTCTGAAACCCTTTGCCCCGGATCAACTGACGAAGCGGATTTCTGAAATTTTAGTCAAGTTTGGAATTGACGATAAATGAACTCTCCGTCCTTACTTACGTCCGACCAGGATGCGGTATGAGCGCAATTACGATAGAAAATGATCTGGTTCACTATGAAGTCTTGGGCCGTGGTCGCCCAGTGATACTGATTCATGGCTGGCTGGGATCGTGGCGTTACTGGGTTCCGGCAATGCAGCAATTGAGCATGAAATACCGCACCTATGCCCTGGATTTGTGGGGGTTTGGCGATTCGGGAAAAGACCCACGGCGGTACAATTTTGAGGCACAGGTCACGCTGCTGGATCAATTCATGGAAAAACTGGGGATCACCAAAGCGGCATTGATCGGCCATGACCTGGGGGCGGCGGTCAGCATTGGGTATGCCGCCAAACACCCGGATCGCGTGCCGCGTCTGCTGGCAGTCAGCCCGCCCTTGTTTCGCATGGCACCGCGCTCGATTCCCCTGACCAATAATCCCGCGCCGCTGCCACCACCGGCCTCGGCACCCACACCCGAACGGCTGGCTACCGGGTCGATTCCCGCCATTGCGGGGTCGGTGGTCGATGATCTCCAGGCGGAGATTGAGGCCGAAGCGGAAACGATGCCGTTCCGGTCGGAGGAAATGAAGATGCGGATTCGCGCGGCGCTCGAACGGCGGCAGGCAGAAAAAGCGGCGGCGGTGCCGGATGCCAGCGCGCCCAAACCACCGGATGCTGCGGCCTCAGCACCCAAGTCACCCCGCGAGGCGGCGATTCCGCCGGTGGATGATCAACCCACAGGACCGATTGCAGCGGTTACACCACCAGCCGCACCGGCAGCAGTGGCAACCGCAGCGGCGGAATCACAGCCGGAAGTGCCCGCTGTTCCCAAGCCCGGCCCAACGCCCGATGGTCAGGTGCAGCAGGCTAACCCGCTGCGCGATCATTTGCAGACTACCGATCCGGTGGCGCTGCTCGAACGGCATGTGGCAGCCGGCGCGGACCAGGAAAAGCTGCGCGCCGAAGTGGGGAAGGCGGACCGGGTGTCGATTGCGGTGAGCGTGGACTCGTTTGCGAACGTGGATACGCTGCGCGATCTGCGATCACTCCCGATGCCGATTGTGACGCTGTATGGGACCAACGATACTTTTTTGCCGGAGCCGGATGCGGCGATGCTGGCGATGCTCAAAGAGGGGCGCGCGACCTTTCATTCGTTGGGTATTGAAGGCGCACGGCATTTCCCGATGTTGGAGAATATTGCCGACTTTACGCGGCTGTTACTGGACTTTTTGGAAGTGCCCGATGTGACAAAGCTGGAGATCAAGAAAATTTGGGAACGGCGGGTGCGGTAAGGCTGCGCCAAGATTTTCTTGGATCGGCCTAACACAATCCTGGTTGGCAAAGGACAGGGTCACTTGCTATAGTTAACTTTATCACATCCAGATTCGACAGGGGAGCTTGGGTAGCCAGGCTGAGAGGCGCACCCGGAAACACGGTGCCGACCCTATAGAACCTGAACCGGATAATTCCGGCGTAGGGAGTCGTGCTGTGCAGGCCAAACCAAAACCACTCCTTACGCGCTGTAAAGGAGTGGTTTTTTGCTGCTAGAAGACGCGAACTTCACACGGGCACTGGTGTTTGCCAACGGGGAACTGAACGACGGGCCAGCCGTACAAGCGGCGCTGCGGTTTGTGCCGGATGCGCTGATCATCGCGGCGGATGGCGGGACACGAGTCGCAGAGGCATGTGGGTTGGTGCCGGATGTGGTCGTGGGGGATATGGATTCGCTCAAGACGCAGGAAGTGGAAGTGCTGCGCGCGCGGGGGGTGACGATCAACCGCTATTCATCCAAAAAAGATGAAACGGACCTGGAACTGGCACTGCTGGCAGCCGTCGCGCGGCAGGCGAACTGGATTCGCGTGTTGGGGGCCTGGGGCGGTGAGCGGATCGATCAGATGCTGGCGAACATTTACCTGCTGATGCTGCGCGAGATCGCGGGGAAAGATGTGGCGCTGGTGAGCGGGCGGCAGACGGTCTGGCTGGCGACACCGGGGGCGCATGACGTGCGCGGGGCCGCCGGGGATACCCTGTCGCTGATCGCGCTGGTGCCGGGCGTGACGGATGTGACGACGGAAGGGTTAGTGTATCCGCTGAAACATGAAACGCTGGCGTTTGGTCCGGCGCGCGGCGTCAGCAACGTGATGGAAGGGGCAGCGGCGCGCGTGTCGTTTGCATCGGGCCTGATGCTGGTCATTCACACGCTGGGCAGGGCGTAAGTATGGCGCGCGGGGTAATGTTAAGCATCCTGGCGGCGCTGGTGCTGGCGCTGTTCACGCTGGGAACGCTGCAACTGTATGGCGAAGCGCGGGGTGTGGAAAATCTGACGCTGGACAATATTTTCCCCTCATTGAGCGAAATCCGCGCGGCGTGGCTGGAACACCGGGAACTGCTGCTGGAAGAGCATATTCCAGAGACGCTGTGGGAAACGCTGACCGGGCTGGCGATGGCGCTGGTGCTGGGGCTGGTGATCGCGGCGCTGATGGATTTTTCGGTCATTCTGCGCTGGATACTGTATCCGTTGCTGGTGGTGTCGCAAACGATCCCGACTTTTGCGATTGCGATTCTGCTGATCCTGATCTTTGGGTTTGGGAGCGGGCCGAAGATCACGGTGGTGGTGCTGTTCTGTTTTTTCCCCATCACACTGAACACCTTCGCCGGGCTGCAAGCGGCAGACCCCGAACTGCTGTCGCTGCTGCGGGCGATGGGGGCCAACGCGCGGCAAATCTGGTTTAAGGCGCGGCTTCCGGCGGCGATGCCCTCGTTTTTTGGCGGGCTGCGGATCGCGGCGACGTACAGCGTGGTCGGGGCGATTTTCGGGGAGTATATCACGGCGCAGCGCGGGCTGGGCGTGTTTTTGAAGCGATCCTACAGCAGTTTTCAACTGGATCAGGCGTACCTGGCGATTCTGCTGACGGCGGGCCTGTCGCTGCTGTTGGTGTTGTTGGTGAATCTGGTCGAGCGCTTAGCGCTGCGGTGGTATTTCACGGCGCGGCGGCAGTCGTGGCGCGGGCCGGGCATTTATTAGAGGAGAACAAAAAATGAAGAAGATCATCTTGGCGCTGGTTATCAGTCTCAGCCTGGTGTTTCCGGTGTTGGCCCAGGACGGCGGGGAGAACGATCCGCTGGGCGGGGCGACAGAATTTGCAAAGGCGGAGAATCCGACGGATGTCACGCTGCTGCTGGACTGGACGCCGAACACAAATCACACCGGGTTCTACGTGGCGCAGGCGCTGGGGTATTATGAAGAAGCGAATCTGAATGTGTCGATTCAGGAACCCACCGATTTGATGGTGGAAGCGGTGGTGGCGAACGGCGCGGCAGAATTCGGCGTGAGCTTTCAGGATTTCGCGACGTATGCCATCGCGGGCGGGACTCCGGTGGTGTCGGTGGCGGCGCTTGTCCAGCATAATACCTCGGCGTTTGTGACGCTGCACGATCAAAAGCCAATCGAAAGCGCGGCGGATATGGCCGGGCTGCGCTACGGTGGTTTTGGACAGCCGGATCTGGAAAACGCCGTGTTGAATACGTTGCTGACGTGCGACGGCGCAGAAGCTGACAGCGTGGAGTATATTGATGTCGGCTATGTGGATTTGATCGATCTGATGCAGCGGGACCGGATCGACTTGGCGTGGATTTATTACGGCGTACAGGGCATCGACGCGGAACTACGGGGCGTCGATCTGGATGTGGTCATGATGGCGGATTACACGGCCTGTATGCCGGATTACTACACGCCGATATTGATCACGCGGCCCGAACTGATCGACAAACAGCCGGACGTGGTAGCTGCATTTGTCCAGGCGACGGCGCGTGGTTATGCTTATGCCATCCAACAGCCGGACGAAGCGGCGCAGATTCTCAGCGAGGCTGTGCCGGAACTGGACCCTGAATGGGTGAAGGCGAGCGCAGCCTGGTTCGCGGAGCAGTACCAGGCGGACGCGCCGCGCTGGGGCCAGCAGTCGTTGGACGTGTGGCAGGGTTTTAATGATTTCCTGGTCGAAAACGGGATTCTGGAAGCGGGTATCGATGCGGAAGCCGCGTTCACGAATGCGTTTCTGCCGGGAGAGGTCGCGGAATAAGTAGGGGTCTATGCAGAACGGCGAATATCTGATCGATGAGCATCTGGTTGAGATCGCGGAGACACAGGGAAAAGATGTTGATTGGCAGAACATTTATTACACAACGATTCTCGATCTGGATGCGCAGATCACGCTGGCGGAAACCAAAGCCCAGTTGATCATGGGGGCGTGTGCGATTCTGCTGGCAGCGATTGGATTTGAGCGCGGTTCGGGCTATGACCTGTTTCTGAATGAAGACGCGGCATGGGGCGAGCGGCTGGCGTTTGTGCTGATGCTGCTGACCTTTGGCGCATTGATCGCGGCGGTTTTTTGCGCGCTGGCAACGGCGCGGCCTAATTTGCGACACCCCAAACACCCGTCGAATTTGCTGTTTTTCAGCCATATTGTCAACATCGAAGAACATGCTTACCTGGAACGGGTGTTAGGGATGTCGGCGGGGCAGCTCAAGCTGTATATGATGTCCCAGGTGTACGCGAAGTCGGTGGTGATCGAACGGAAATTCCGATTTTCGCGCTACAGCCTGGATTTTCTGTTCCTGGCGTTTCTGTTATGGATTATCGCCCAGCTTGTGCTGGCGTTTGTGAAATGAATGTTTCCTGTATTGACGTGCGGCATGTGAGCAAAACCTTTCGGGACAGCGGCGGGATGGTAGCGGCGCTGCATGATGTCAGCTTCGCGGCCCAGCCCGGCGAATTTATCACGATCATCGGACCGAGCGGCAGCGGCAAAAGCACGCTGTTCAACCTGCTGACCGGGTTAACTCAGGCGGACACGGGCGAGATTCTGATCAACGGCGAAGCGGTGGGGCGGCGGACCGGGTTAGTGGGGTATATGCCGCAGCGCGATCTGCTGCTGCCCTGGCGCACGATTGTGAACAACGTGATCCTGGGGCCGGAACTGGATGGACATTCCAAAAAACAGGCGCGCCAGCAGGCGCGGGAGTTGATGCCGCTGTTTGGGCTGGCAGGCTTCGAGAATGCCTACCCGGATACGCTGTCCGGCGGAATGCGGCAGCGGGCGGCGCTGCTGCGAACGTTTTTGACCGGGCGGGATGTGCTGCTGCTGGATGAGCCGTTCGGGGCGCTGGACGCGCTGACGCGGCGCGAATTGCAGCGCTGGCTGCTGGATGTGTGGCAGCGATTCCAGAAAACGATTCTGTTTATTACGCATGATGTCGAGGAAGCGGTTTTCCTGGCGGACCGGGTGCTGGTGTTCAGCCCGCGACCAGGACGGATCAGCAAGGAACTGGCGGTGAAGCTGCCGCGCCCACGCCAGGGGATTTCGCTGGTGTCGGAAGAACTGCGGCGGTTGGAAGCGGAACTAATGGCGGCACTTGAAGCGGGCGGAGGATAGATGACCGACGAGCGATTGATCACATTCTGGCAGCAAAGCGGGCTGGATGGTCCGCTGCCGGAGGCGTGGTATTTTTGTGATACGCCGGAATGCGCGGACGAACTGGCGGCGCTGGTGTTGGCGGGGACCAAAACCGCGACATGCGGATCCCTGTGGGCGACCGAAGCGGACGGTGATCCGGTGCCGCGCGTGGGCGATTGGAGCATCATCACGCGGTACGATGGCACGCCCGTGTGCGTGATCGAGACAACGGAAGTCACGATCCGCCCATTTAACGCGGTGGATGCCCAATTTGCCTATGATGAAGGCGAGGGGGATCGAACCTGGGCGTACTGGCACGCGGCGCACACGCGCTTTTTTACGCGGGAGTTCACGCGGCTGGGGCTGACGCTGGCGGACGATATGCCGCTGATCTGCGAACGCTTCCGGGTGATCTATAAACCCTGATTATTCTCCTGAAAGCCGCGCTGTGATGCCGCCGCACTGGGTCCAGGTGAGATCGGTGTAGGCGGAAAATGCGCCCAAATTCCAGACCTGATTGCTGGCGGCATCCTGGACGAGCAGATCGGGGATTTGCAGGGCTTCTTCCTGGAAAAAAGCAAAACGCTGGCCGTCGGGCGACCACAGGACACTGAAATAGCGCATGGTTCCGTCCTGGTGTAACACTTCCCAGCGGTTGGTGTCCGACCAGAAGCGGAAAAACGAAGAAAAACCGATCTGCACCAGCCAGAAATCCGACGTGGGCGAGGGCGAAACCTCGAAATACCCTTTGACCCTGACATCAAATATATCTTCGGTCAGGTTGTGCTGAAGGTCTGATGGAAAACGGTAGGATTGGGCGTTGTCCAGATCGACTATTTCGAGCCACTGCTGATCGTCCTGCCGCATCAATAAAGCCACAAAACGCCGGTTTTCGGATGCTTTGATCGGCAGCCGGATGACTTCCGCGTCTTCGGGTGTGTCCCAGATCAAACTGCCCGCTGCGGTATAAAATGTCATGGTGATTTTCGACTGGTTATGCACACAGGCTACTATGGCGGACTGGTTGAACAGCCAGTTACAGGCTTCCATATTGGCTACCGGCTGGACGTGATACGGGTGTAAATCGTCCCACAGTTCTAAGGATGTGCCCTGCTGACGCAGGAGGGCGATCCGGTCCGGGCTGATAGAAAAATTGGCGACATCCGACAGCAGCAGCCGCTGTTCACCCGCTGCCGGATCAAAAAGCCACATTTCGTAGCGTTCAACGCCCGGCGGGAGCGATGGGGCGGCCAGCGCTTCGGCAGTGGGTCGAAAGTAAATGAGCTGGTTGTTGATCCACGCCGCGACCACAAGCTGGAACGAACCAGAGGGCAGTATGGGGATCGGAATCCGGGTGATTTGATGGGTGGGCGTCATCACAAACAGATCGTCACGGTCTGAGGCTGTCAGGCGCACCTGGATGAGCAGACTCTGGTTGTCGGCGGACCATGCCAGGCGGTCAATGTAAATGTAGTCCGCCGCTTCCGGCACATACTGAATTTGTTCAACTGTATTGGTTTCGGGATCGGCAATGATCAATTGTTCGCGGTCGGCATAGGCGAAGCGGTGCCCGGTGGGCGACCAAGCATAATTGGTGGTCCCTCTGGCGGACGTGATGATCGGTTCGAGCACCTGCTTGTGCCCGGTACGGAGTGCGAGCAGCGAGGGGACAGCGTTGGCCTGAGTCGATTGGACGGCCAGATATTGAACATCGGCAGAAAAACCGTACAGGATTTGGCCTTCGGAAACATCTTCCTGGAACAGATTCTGCTTTTCGTCTACTGAATAAATAGTGCGGTGATAGTGCGTGCTGTCATCAACCCAGATGTAATCAAGCGCCTGGCTGTTGGAGGCCCACGTATGGCCGTAAATGGCCCGGATGCCGCGCTGCAAAACGGTGCGCCTGCGGGTTTGGGTGTTTTCCAAGACGATCAGTTGGCTGCCGTCGGGGGTGCGAACCAGATTTAATGCGTAGCGCCCGTTGGGTGAGTGGGAGAGGGTGCGGCTGTAGAGTTCACTGACGTCGCCGTTCAGCCGCACGGTGGTGTCGCCGAAACTCAAGCAGTTATAGTAGGGCGGCAGGTGGTTGGTGAGCAGGGCCGCGCTGCCGATTCCCAGGCCGCACAGCACGAACAATAACCCGGTCAGAAATAAAAATCGCCTCATGGCTATTCTCCCAAAATTCGCGCGCGCAAGCCGCCGCACTGCATCCAGGTGATGTTTTCGTAGGCAGGAAAATAACCCAGATTCCAGATTTGGTCACTATCCGCTTCGCCCACCATTACATTGAGCCTATTCTCATATTGCAAAATGGCAAAACGGCGGCTGTCGGGGGACCACAGGGCATCGGCAAGCTGGACGCGCGACAAGGCGGGTTCCCAGCGGTTGGCATCCGGCCAGAAGCGGTAGAGGGAGGCTTCGTTGTCGTAAATTTTAACCAGCCAGGTTTTACCGTCCGGGGACGGGTAGACACTGAGGTTGAAATAGGCGTAACCATTGACATCCAACATGGCGGTGGGCAGGGTGTCGCGCAGGGCGTCGGGAAAGACGTAGGATTTGCCGGTCTGGAGATCGATCAGTTCCAGCCAGATGTCATCCGCCTGCCGGAGAATGTAGGTCGCAAAACGGCCCTGGATGGAGTAGGTGGTGCGGTGGATGCGCGCGGGCAACGATGACCAGAGGACGCTGCCGGATGGATCGAGCATAGTCACGCTTTCACGCGTGGAACAGCTTAACATGGGCGACGTACTGGTAAGCCAATCGCAGGTGGTGGACTCGTCCAGGGGGCGGGTGGCGTTGAGAACATCACCGGACCAGATTTCGAGTGTCTGGTCTTCGCGCTGAAGGGCGATGGTAGTGCTGGTCAGGGAATAGTGGGTGATGCCGGATGACAGCATGACCTCCTGGCGCTTGGCCGGATCAAAGCTCCACATGGCATAACGAGGCGTGGTGGGGGTGCTGTCGATGGTGGGCCGAAAGTAGATCAAGTGGTCATTGATCCAGAGTGCGACATGCCGGTAATAGAGATTCGTGTCACCGGGGTGGGGAATGTCAAGGCTGGTGACGCGGTATTGATCATCAAACACATAGAGGTGATAACTCCTATTGCTTCCCAGGTAGGTTTGCAGCGCGAGATAGTGATCGGACCACTCGATCAGATAGGGGGAACCGATTAATTCGGACGAATAGATGATCGGGTGGGTGGTGTGGTGATCCACATCGACAATCAGCAGCGCCTGGTAGGTGTCGGCAGCAAAACGATGACCCTGGGACGACCAGGCGTAGGTTATCCAGTAGGTGGCCGGGGACTTCACGGAATAAACCTGGAACGTGTCCAGCGCCACAAAATGAAGATCGCCGTTGTTCGACTGGTAGACAACATGGGCGTTATCGTCGGAGAAGCTGATGGGGCGGTAAACCGCCGGTATCGTGAGGGGGTGATTCTGGGCGTCGGCAATAGAATAGACGCCCGCTGTGTTGTAGTTGGGATAAAGGTAAGCGGTATAAGCGACATATTGGCTGTCGGCAGACCACAGGGCATAGTTGATGTATTGAAGGGGGAGCCGCGTGATGGTATTGGTTTGGGCATCTTCGAGAACGACCATGCTGCTTTGGTAGCCGGGCGTCGAAATGATTTTTAAGGCGTAACGTCGATTGGGGGAGATGCTGGTATAGAGGGCGTAATAATGATTGAGATGGCGGTTGAGCTGAACGCTCACCTCAGAACTGCTCCACGTGTTACGCCCCAGACTGATGCAGTTATAGTTGGCGGGCTGACCGCGCTCGATGGTGCGGATGGCGGTGATACTGAGCAGGCAAAGCCCAAACAGAATACACGTCAGGACCAGGAATCGTCGCAGCATTTTTATTTCTCCTGTGCTTCATTCTAGCGGGTTTGGACAGGGTGAACTGTATGGGTGGGCTACGGGTGGCTGACAGCGAAAATAAGTTCAAAAAAAGGGCACTAAAATTTGCTTTTTAGAACAAAAGTTCGTATAATTGGATCATATCATACTCTAATGCTGGTGCTTATCTCATTCTAATCCGCGCGTAGTATGCTATCTCGTAAGCGAAGTAACGGAAGGAATGCTCATGGCAGCAGGAACGATAGAAAAAGCGGCAGACAAAGTAAAAATCAGTGATTCGGTCCGGCAGATGCTGGATGGAAAAATTGCAGAACTGGTCGAGGATGTGCGCGAAAGCCAGGAGCAGATCGCGGTGCTGGGCAACCGGATCGGCGCGGCGAAAGAGCAACTGCGGGAACTGTTAGAACTGCGCGGATCGCAGTGGACGGACGACAGCGGGTATGCACGGCTGACGGGGGAGGGCATGCGGAAATCGTATGATACACCGGCCCTGGATGCGCTGATTCTGAGCGATCCGCTGCAATATGGGTGGCTGAAGGATTATCGTAAAGAGGTGATTGTGCGCGGCGGGGTGCAGATTCGCTAAAGCGGCTCCACACCGGCCAGGGAAAAGCGCTCGGAAAAATGAGCGCTTTTTTTTGTGCCAAAACCCGAAATCTGGCATAACTATAGGAGTGTAGAATACAGACGCGAGGAAAGAATGTCGTTACCGCTTGAACTTCAAAAACTGCCGCCCCAAGCGCTGGATGTGATCCGGTATTTGGATGGGAAAGAGGATGGGGCCAGCGTGGACGCGATTATGGCGGGGACCGGCTTGAGCGAACGCTCGATAGGGAAGGCGATCCGGCGGCTGGTGACGCGCTACTATGCGTCGATGCCCGGCGAGGGAGTCTATTTACTGACGAGGTTAGGCCGTGAAGCGGCGGAAGACCTGCGGCAGTATGATGGGCCAAAGGCGAGCTTACCCGCCGAAAGTACGCCGATAGTCACGCCTTCGCCGGTTGCCACGCCTTCGCCGGTTGTTGCGCCGCCACGAGTTAGCGTGCCTGCACTCGTCCAGGAGCCAGCACCGGCGGCTATTCCGGCAACAAAAGCGATCCATGTGCGCCGCCTGTCCGTGTTGATGGCACAGGAATTTGTGCTGGGGGCCTCGGCGAAGTTAATGATCGGATTTGATGGGCCGAGCCAGCGAACGGCGCTGCTGCCCACACCTGTCGATACGATTATCCGGGTGAGCGCGCCGGGATGCGAGGTCGAGCCGGAGGAAAGACCGCTCGATGTAGCCGTCGATAAGGCGACAGGCCCGGTGCAGTTCCGTGTCAAAACGCAAGTTGAAGAAACGGTGCGGGTGAAGGTCGAAGTGTTCCAGCAGGTGAGTCCAGCGGAACTGCGGCCAGCCGGTGGGATGTACTTTGATATGGAAGTCAGCCCTTTTCCAACCATCAAAAGCGCTGAACTGCATGCGGTTGGGGCTATGGTACAGCTCGAATTCGGAGCTTAACCTTGAGCCGGTCCATGATACGAGGAGCGGGCCTCGGCGTATTGATAGGGGGCCTGTATGTGTTGGTCCATCGCATCATTGAATTCCATGTGCCGTTGGTGGACGGCCTCCTGTTGGGAGCGGCCGGTATGGGGCTGGGGATGGTGTGGGAAGCCTGGCGACGAGCGGAAAAAGAACTGCGCAAAATGTCACGCGTGGTGGAACAAAGCCCCAGTACGGTCATGATCACAGACCTTGAGGGTCACATTGAGTATGTGAATCCCAAATTTACGCAACTGACCGGGTATACACTGGATGAGGTGCGGGGGAAAAACCCGCGCTTTTTAAAGTCGGGGGAGACGCCAGCGGAGGAATATGCCCGGCTGTGGAAAACGATAGCGGCAGGCGGGGAATGGCACGGGGAACTGCATAACGTCAAAAAAAATGGCGAACGGTACTGGGAAGCAGCCTCGATGTCCGCCATCAAAAATACGCGCGGGGAAATTACACACTATCTGGCGCTCAAAGAAGATATTACGGCGCGCAAAGAGGCGGATGCTTTGGCCGAGGCGCTGCGGCAGACGGCGGCGGTGGTCAACAGTACGCTGGAACTGGACGAACTGCTGTACCGGATTCTGGTCAACCTGGAAGGGGTGCTGCCGCATGATGGAGCCTGGCTGATGGTGGTTGAGGATCAGCACGCGCGCGTGGTGCGAACGTGCCAACATATTCAGGCGGAGCGGCGGGAAAAGCTGGTGGCGGCGCGGTTTCGGGTGGAACAGACGCCGTTTTTGCAGCAGATGATGGCAACCGGACAACCGCTGTTGATTGAAGAAGTTGTTTCGGTAACCGGATTTCCTTTTGAAGCCGCTCGATCCTATCTTGGCGTACCGATCAAATATGAGGGGCGAGTCACCGGTTTTTTGAACCTGGAAAGCAAAACGCCGCATTTTTACAGCAGCAAACAACTGAGTCTGGTCCAGGCGTTCGCGGATGAGGTCAGCATCGCGGTGCAGAACAGCCGCTTGTATGAGGCGATGCGGCGGCATGCGCAGGAGATGGAACAGGTGGTGGCGGCGCGCACACAAGAGCTGGCACGGCAGCGCGCCCAACTGCAAGTGATTCTGGACTCGATGGTCGAAGGCGTGATGTATGTGAGCAATGAAAATGAGATCACCTACATCAACCGGGCGCTGCTGCGGCTGGTGGGGCGGGATCAGGAATCGCAGATCGATCTGCGGGAGTTTCGGGACTGGCTGATTCAGTATGTGGATTATCCGGCGTTTCTGGCCGAAATGAGCGCCGCCTTTCAGGAAGGAAAAATCTGGCAGACGGAACGCCAACTGGCACACCGCACGCGAGGCCGGTTTGAGGCGGTGATGGTGTATGCGCCGGTGTTCGATGAGGCGGGGAGGCTGGTGGGGCGGGTGGCGATTGTGCGGGATGTCAGCGAGGAAAAAGCGCTGCAAGCCCAAAAAGAACGCTTTTTGATGTATGCGGCCCACGAACTGCGTACGCCGCTGGCTAGCATAAAAACGCGGCTGTATCTGCTGCGCCGCCAGCCGGACAAGCTGATCGCTCACCTGGATGTGATGGATAATGTGATGGCGGATATGATCCGGCTGGTGGAGGATTTGCTCGACCTGGTGCGCTACACGCGGAAGTCCGTCGTTCTGATACGCCATCAGTTCGATCTGGCGGGCACGCTGCGGAACGCGATCACGCGGTATCAGGATATGGCCGAGCAGAAAAATATCCGGCTGGTGTATACGGCGGATGAAAAGCCGCTGGCGTATTATGGGGATGAGCCGCGCCTTAAACAGGTGATGGATATTTTGCTGGAAAGCGCGATTGCCTACACGCCTGAAGGAGAAACCGTGTCGGTTTATCTGGAAGACAATACCACGCACGCGGTTCTGCGACTGCACTTTGGCGGGGCAGCGGTGCCACCGGAGCAGATGTTTGAACCGTTTTTCCGGCTGCCGGGCGGCGGCAGCGGTTTAGGATTGGCGTTGGCCCAGGAGATCGTCCGGCTGCATCAGGGGCGGCTCGAAGCGCAGGCCGGAAACATTTTCAGGGTGCAGCTTGTTCACCGTCATTAAAAACGATCACACCGGGCGCGAAGTGTGGCGCTACCAGGGGCGCATTGTGGAACGCGGGGCAACCTGGGTACGGCTGGAAGCGCACTTTAACCGCGCGGACATGATCAGGCCCTACCATACCTTCCGGCAGGGGGATCGGTTTATCGAGTGGTTCTATAGTGATCGCTGGTACAATATCTTTGAGCTGCACGATGTAGACGACGATCATCTGACAGGCTGGTATTGTAATGTGGCGCGCCCGGCAGCGCTGCACGAGGATTATCTGAGTGCGGACGATCTGGCGCTGGATGTGTTTGTTCGCCCGGATGGACGGATCACCGTATTGGATGAGGATGAATTCGCGGCGCTGCCATTGGACGACGTGACGCGGAAGGCGGCGCTTCATGCGTTTGACCAACTGCGCGCATTGATCAGGGAAAAATGTCCTCCTTTTGACGCCATTCGCTCCTGATAGAAAAACAAAAGCATTGTACGAACGGGGTTGATGTATGCCAGAACACGTGATCGCGCTGGTGATCTTAGGTATTGCCGCGGGAATGTTATCGGGGATGTTTGGGATCGGCGGCGGGGTGGTGATCGTTCCGGCGCTGACGGTGCTGTTGGGATTTGAATTGAAGGAAGCCGTAGGAACCTCGCTGGCGGTGCTGATTCTGCCGGTGAGCGGTTTTGCGGTGATGGCGTATTACCGGGCGAAAAAGCTCCAACTGCGTATGGCGGCGCTGGTCGCATTGGGCCTAATTTTCGGCGCGGTGCTGGGGGCACAGGTGGCGCTCGAACTGCCCGGCGCGACGCTGCAACGGATTTACGGGGTGTTTCTGATTTATGTGGGCTGGCGCTTCGCGGAACCGCGTCAAGTGCTGGGGAAAAAGACCGATCAAAAGCCGGAGCAGCCGGAAGAAAAGCTGGCGCTGGATGCTCAGATGGGAGGCGCGCTGCTGCTGGTGGGCGTGACGGCGGGGGTGGCGTCGGGGCTGT
>CAYYNB010000025.1:550-1174 GCA_964472565.1 uncultured Anaerolineaceae bacterium | reverse complement strand
CACGCCGCCGAAGCGGTTGCCCGGCGCGTCCTGGCCCCGGCTGCACGTGAGCAGCCCGGCCCCGCCGATCTGGCGCGCGTCGCCGCCGCCGGGGAAGCCGCGCAGGGCGGGCCGCCGCGTGCAGCGGTCGCGCTGCGGCTGGGGGGCGTGACGGCGGGGGTGGCGGCGGGGCTGTTCGGGAGCGGCGGGGGATTGGTGATCGTTCCGGCGCTGGTGGCATTTTTTCACTTTGATCAAAAACGGGCGGTGGGCACCTCGCTGGGGGCGCTGTTGGCTCCGGTAAGCCTGGGCGCGGTGAAACTGTATTATGACGCCGGGAAAATGGAGATTGCTACGGCGGCGGCGAGTGCGGTGGGAACGGCCGGGCCGCCCATCGTGGCGCTTGTGTGCGCGATCGGAGTCGCGCGGCTCTACACACGCGAGCTGGGCCGCGGACTTGACGTCCTGGCCATGCCGGTCTCGGTCAACACGCATCTGCGAGGGGTGACGGGCGAGGCCGTACGGCAGGCAATGCTGGCCGCCGCAGCATGGCTTGTCTCAATGCTGGGCATCGGCGCGTGCGCCGTACTTGCCAAGTCGCAGGACTACGCGGAGCTGGTGGCCACGAGTGGACAGCTACACGCC
>CAYYNB010000025.1:231-540 GCA_964472565.1 uncultured Anaerolineaceae bacterium | reverse complement strand
TGGGCGCACAGATCGCGCTGGGACTGCCGTCAGCAACAATCAAACGGCTGTACGGTGTGTTTCTGTTATTGATCAGTTTACGATTTATCTTACAGCTTTGATGAAAATGATAAAGAATTGATTTTGAATGGACGAATCCGTAAGTCGTAGGGATTCCGTAGGTTAAACGTAGAGCACGCATAAGGAAGAGATAAGGCACAGTCGCGTATCATATGTATAGCGAAGGGTGAAATCTCTTCTTCTCCTCCTTTTCTTTACAGGAAGAGCCAGAGTCGGCGTCTCTGGCTCTTTGCTGTTTCTGGTGCCTGT
>CAYYNB010000025.1:0-221 GCA_964472565.1 uncultured Anaerolineaceae bacterium | reverse complement strand
CACGCGCTCGGAGCCGCAGAAGTCGTTCGCTACGCCGCAGTCGCGTGCGCCAAGTTCGTCCTGCTCGTATTGGCGTCGCTGACGGCGACAGTGATCTGCACTCGGGCGCACGTTCGGGGAAACGCCAGCCTGTTCGGCGATTGGTTTCGGGCGCTGCTTGTGGTCGTGCCAATGTGGGGGATATTGGCGGGCAGCGGCTGGTACGGCGCGCTGAGGTGGAT
>CAYYNB010000024.1:0-47242 GCA_964472565.1 uncultured Anaerolineaceae bacterium | reverse complement strand
TGTTGCAACCGTTCGAGCTGGACACGAACGCTGTCATCATGCGGGAAAATTTCGCGGGCGTGGGTATACAATTCAATGGCGCGATCAAAGCGCTGGGCATTTTCGGCTTTTTGCGCGGCATCGAAGATCAACTCCATCGCGCGTAAGGGCGAGCCGCTTTTGCTCAAGTGATGGACAATCTGGATCAGGTTTCGATCTGTATCACCCTGCTGCCGGGTCAGGAAATCGGCGGCGGTGCGGTGAAGTTTTTGGCGCTGCAAGCGGTTCAAACTCTCATAAACCACCGCCTGTGTCAGCCCATGCCGGAAGCGATAGGTGTGTTCGGAAGCAGGTTCGATCATCTGCTCAATGACCAGTTCATCAAGGATATGTGTCAAACGGACGGTTTCTTCGCCCTCGCCGCCCAACACGAGCAATCCTTCAACGGTAAACCCATCCCCCAAAATCGAGGCCAAACGCAGCACCGCACGCCCTTCGGCTGACAAGCGGTCAATCTGGCTGATGATCAGTCCTCGGATATCGTCAGGAAGTTCGGATGGAGTCAGATTACCCCGTAGTCCGACCTGGCGACCTTTTCGCTCCACATATCCATTTTCGTCCAGCATACGCAGGAGCGATTCAACAAACAAGGGGCGGCCTTTAGTGCGCTCCCAGAGCAGCATTCCCAAGCGAGAATCGACTTCGCTCACCTGGAGCACATTCGCAGCCAGGCTGAAAGTTTCATTCTGGTCCAGGTCGGTAACATTCATTGCCCGACGAATAGGCAGATCAAGCTTGACACCAGGTTCATAGGCGACGATAACCACCAACTTCGCTTTGGTGATTTCTTCCAGAATGCGCTTGAGGATGGAAAGCGTTTGAGGATCACTTTGGTGCGCATCATCAATGACAATGAGAGTTGGTGTGTCGTTTGAGAAGGCTTGCAGAAAGCGCACAATGGCTTCGGGCAGGCTGACCTGCTTTTCAACGCGCTGCCAAATCGACGATGCAGTTTTCGCTGTTTCGGCTGTTTCAAGCTGACGCCGCGCCAGGCCGAACAGACCTGACGTGTTTAAGTCGCTGTTAGCCTGAGCCAGTTCAAATATATTGGCTGGGCGCTTGGGTTTGCTTTCTTCTATTGCCTCGGCGGTGCGCTGATTGGGCTTCGATGTTGCAGCAAAAAGGAGTTGGATAAAGACACCTTCCAATTCCTGTAATTCCAATTCATGCAAACGCACATGAAGCAAACGGCGCTGTGCCTCTTCGCTTTTGCCCTGCTCCAACTGTAAAAGCTGGAACAGAATGGCAGCCCAGACACTTCGATCCTGGCTGTGCCGCAGTTGGCAGTTCGCCCACGCGACTTCAAAACCGGATTTTTCCGCAGCGTCAGCAACCTGTTTTGCCATCCGCGTTTTGCCGACGCCCACTTCACCTTGCAAGGCAAAGGCCTGGCGGCGGCGGGGGCCGCGCGCTTGCAGCAACCCGTAATCCAGGGACATTTTCTGAAGATCGCGCCCGACAAACGGCGTATCGGAGGTTGCCGAACGATTCCAAACCGAGGGCGTGCTGGCAGTTACGATATACGCCGGAACGGGTTTGCTCTTGCCTTTCAACTGGAAAGGCTCAAGCGCCTGGGTTTCAAAATGAGCGCTGACACGCTCCCAGATACGCTTACTGATGAGGATCTGGCCCATCTCGCCTTTTGCCATAAAACGCGCTGCCAGATTGACATCATCGCCCATTACCGTATATTCACGGCGCGCACGCCAACCGACTTCGCCCGCAAAAACCGGACCGTGTGTAATGCCGATACGCTGGGTAACAAACGTTTCGCATTTTAAAGCGTCGGGCAGTTCTTCGCGTAGTCGAGCATTCAACAACGCTAACTGGCGATTCATTTCTAAGGCGGTCATCACCGCCCGTTCGGGATCATCAGGATGGGCCACTGGCGCGCCGAAGGTGATCAACATTTTGACGCCCTGCTTATAGGGATCGGTACGCGCTAAAGACCCCCCATTCGATGCAATGACGCGCTGCATCAGACCATAATAGCGGCTGAGGATTGAGGTGAGCAGAGGGAGCTGTTCGTCACCCCACTGCTTCAGGAGATCGGCGAAACCGGTGAAATGCATAAAAATGACGGTTGCCAGCCGATTCTCCGGTTCGATATGGTCGCCCCGAAAGGCCAAATTATTCACTACTTCGGGGGCCACAAACCGCGCGACATTTTCGACACGCTCCAGATTACGGTGCAAATCATCCAGCAAATTCTGCTCTTCAAAATCGAAGAGGGCGCTGGCCTGTCCTCGACGGCGGCGCGGCATCACCACTTCATAATCATCGAGCTGATCTCCTAAATGATCCTCAACGCGATAAAACCCTTCGCCTACCGGTGTTGTTTCGAACTGAACACTATATTTTTCCTGCAATTCACCCGTGATGATCACATCATCACGGTCGCCCATTTCCTCGGCGCGCATGGCCTGTCCGGGCAAATCACCCTGGATAATATGATCGCGCTGCATCGTATTGCCGACAACAGCTTCCAACAGCTTGCCCTTGCAGATGCCAATAGACATAGAAAGCTGAAGGTTGTGTTCGCCAAAAATTTCCTTGAGAGCCGGATACTGAATCGGCTGAAAGTCGGACCGCATAGCCCGCTGCATACGAAGCCCGGTGCGGATCGCCAGCGGCGTTTCGTCTTCCATCGGGGTCGCCGGGAAAAACGTCAGGAGCGCATCCCCCGCAAATTTGAGCAATTGACCGTTGGACTTAGCCAGAATTTCAAGCATCTTGGCAAAGAAGTCGTTGATGATCTGCGTCATGATCTCCGCGCCTTCTTTACCTCCTTCGCGCTGAAGTTTTTCGGAGAGCGCCGTAAAACCCGATACATCGGAGAACATAAAAGTACCAGGGCGCAGATTGCCATCGTCTTCAGTATGCAAACGTTCGTTGTCGGCAATGTACTGGGGGAGAAATGAAGAGATGGCCTGATGCAAGCTGTTCAAGCGTCGAATAGCCGCCGCCAGAGACTGAGGCGCGGGCAACTGTTCCAGTAGATCGCCCGGTAAAAAGCGACTCAGGCGCGTGCGGAAAATTGGCTCAAGCGTCATTCGTCGTCCGCGCTACCTAACACATCGCTAAGCGAGGTCCACATGCTGAGTGAACTACCCCGTTTCCGCCGCAGATTTATCTTATACCGTTCGGTTGGGGCTTCCCCCATCTGAACCAACCAACTTTGGCGCACCAAATCAGCCAGAATCTCTTCAAGATTCTCAATATCGTCGAATTTAGTGCGTAAATCCTCGAATGACAGTCCTTTAGATGAAGCGATGGGATTGCGAAGCATGACAAACATGACACGGCGCGGGGCGTCGGGCAGTTCCGCAATATCCAGCGGCGTAAGACCAGCCGATTTTTTGTCATTTTCATCATCCAGGAGATCATTTAACCGATCATACAAGTTCGGCATCATCGGCTCCTTCACGCTAGGCCACTAATAAATGTCCGGCATCGGAACGGGTTCAGGATGCGGATGGCAAAGCCCGCACCAGATGGCATCGGCGACGACAATGGCCTTGGGCGTTTTGTTTTCGCCTACATAAATGGTGACAACATACGGCATTTTTGAAGCGTGATCACGGCAAATAAAACGCCCACAGAAGCGACAGGTAGCCTGTGCAGGTTCACCACACTCCCAACAACTTGCGCTCATAGATGATGGCCTCGCAGTACGTTATGGTGTGCCAGTATCTGAATTCGACGACGGTTGATCGGCAGATCCGCTTTTAGTATAAACCCGTTGCCGCATTTTAGCAGCATTGGCCTGAAGCGTCTGGAAATAGTCTGTTGTGGTGATTTCTTCGACTTGCTGGTGCAGTTTAGCCCGGTCAACCTCAACCCGCAGATCACGGATTTGGGCTTTGAGCGCGTTTTCACGTTCACGAACCTGGATGGCGTTGACAATCGCCACCGACGCCTGAGCCGCAAGTTTGTTAAGCTGGCGACGGTCAGCCTCCGTAAAACGCCCTGGTTCACGGTGAACCAGTGTTAAGGTGCCAATCAGCCGATCTCCAAACAAGAGGGGGATACCAAGAAAAGAATTGATCACCACCTTGTGCGTCTTCACCAGAAATTCACCGGCTACCGATTCGTAACCAAGCGTGCGCTTAAGGTCTTCTTCTTCGCCGGAAATGGTGGAGACAAGTACGGAAGATTTGTTCGCAGCGATTATCCCGGTAGGGCCACGTCCCATCCGGTATTCACGCCCGGTGGTATCATTGAAGTCTTCTTTGCCACGCCACGCCTCGACCACCAGCCGATCTCCCCGCAGGACCGATACTTCAGCCGCATCGAAGACAACCACCTGCTGAACCGCCGCAAGCACCGCCTGGACCGTTTTTTCGAAGTCTACGTTCGCGGTAATGGCCTGGCCCATGGCATAGACCGAGTTTAATTCCACCATGCGCTGCTGCAACGACTCAACCATTTCACTGAAACGGCTCACAAGCTGGGTCATCTCCGCAGGCGCTTCAATGCGTTTGACACTGTGCAAACTAGGGGTGATCGCTTCGGGCTTATCGTCGTTGACTAACGCTTTGATTTCAACCGCGCTCTCTGCCAGGCGTGACAGGGGGTCTGAAATTTGCTGCGAGAGCCAGTAGGCCATCCCCAAAGAAACACCAACCAGCGCGATCAGCCCCGTCAAAGCAGGAATTACACCAAATGATTGGAGCAAAACGATGATAAATGGCACCGCGCTGGCGACAAATAACGCGCCAAGAAGCATCCAAAAGAATTTAGTTTTCATCGGAAAACTCCCAACTCAGACAAGCATCGCCTTCTGATTAACCTCAATTGCCATCACATCCTGACCGAACTTCATTTTCAAGCGCGACAGGTAATCCAGCACCTTGTTGAGATTACGGTCTATATCTGCTTTAGCAGCATAAGTTCGCACGACGTAGGTGCTTTCGCCAATATAACCCACATGACTCCGGCTGGCAGGACCACCAAATTGCTGGTTCAGAAAATCAAGCACCTGATCGACCATCGTCTTCACTTCATCATTGGGGGCCGCACTGACCGGAATATAGATGTTGATCAGATTTGCGTGTCCCAACTGCTCGATCAGCGCCGATGATAGACTGGAAAGAGAAGCGGGAAGCGCTTCGGAAATACGCTGGGCCAGGGAAGGTAATACATCCAGACAAGGAATTTCAAAGTCAGATTTACTTGGGAGCGGCATCAGCCGATGCTGGCTGGTTAACCGGTTGCAGATGGTAAACAGACTGGTCTTTTCGGGACGAATGATTTTCTGAAGCTGCTCGCGCAGGCTTTCCAGTTGATCCCAGGCGAGAGGATCGGGCGGCGCAATGAGTATGACCTGTTCGGCTCGCTCCAACATATAGATCACAGATGCATCCACGCGACCCGATACGCCGATCACAATATTGGAATAGAGGCCCGCCAACCGCTCCAGCACGAGGGTAATCCGCACGCTGGGGGGCAGACCATCCACACCTCGCGGGACCAAGACATCGTAACCGCCGGGGTGATGAAACACATCTGCATCGGGTGAAAAACCGAATTGGGCTGGCAGAAGATTCGGTTGAGGATGCTCGGTGTAGACCGTCGCCAACTGGGTTTGCTGGGATAGTTCAAGCGCCAACGTCGTTCCCAACATGGTCACTCCGGCGTGCGGAACCGCGCCTATCACCAGACAGAGCGTACCCATATTTTGTTCCATACGACTCAAGCGGGCATCCTGATCAACCAACCGCTGCGTGAGCATCTGGATCATTTCCAGGGCGGCAGTGGGATGCAACTGGAACAGGTTAAGCACATCACGGCGCTGCATGACCAGCACTTCGACTTCACTTAAAGCTGTGGCAGTTGCGGCTGACGTTACATTCTGATCGGGCAGCAACCCATACTCACCGAGAAAATCACCTTCTTTAAAATAGGTCAATATCTGCGCGCTACGCGTATTGGGCGAGAGGCGCGTCAGGCCAACAATGCCACTCTTGATAAAATAGAGGCCGGGCGGAAGCCCACCCTGCCACAAAATTACTTCGTTACGGCCAAACTGCCGGGAAGTCAGCTTTTGGGCAACATCGCGCAGCAGATCGTCGGGAAGCTGGCGAAACAGCGGCACTTCCTTGAGAAACGAAGTGTAATCCTGATCAATGCGCGCCCAAATATCATCGGGCAGCGCACGGGCGGCACGGCTCGGTTTACCGCTAAAAACCACCCGGTAATAAACCTCGCCTTCAATCAGCGCCTCATTTACATAGTTGGCCTGCTTGAGATCGGACAGCAGTGCAAGTAGTTGTCCATTATCGAGGCTGAGTGCCGCTTGAATATCATTAAAACGAGCTTGTTTGCGCCGCGAGAGCCAATTTAACAGATCGCGCTGGTCGTCGGGTAGAGCTAACAGATCGAACGGGTTGAGGCCGGTTTCTTCCTGCGAGCCGCCAGGTCTGGCAGGCTTGCGAAGTGGGCCTAACAACTGGTCCAAAGAATGATCGCTGTCGCTCATTGGTAGCCGCTATTTAGCCTATCGCCTGAACAATATCATCAACAATTTGAACAAGGATTTTCGACCACGGATGATCAGGATTCAGGGCTGAGAAAATATTGATACTGGCATTCGATACCAGGTCCTCAGACAGCGGCAAAACACCCGCAACTGGCACATGATAGGTATTTTCGACACTTTTTTTGATGTCGTTAAAGTCATAACGAGTGAGCGCTTTGTTGACCACCAGGCGCAATTGGGGAACTTCCAACTTACGCGCGACATCAACGGTTACAGCCGTGCCCTGGAAATCCTGCTGATCAGGACGCAGAATGATGATCAAGGCGTTCGAAATGGCAATGGACAACAGCGTTTCTTCGTTCAGTCCTGGATGGGTATCGATGAACAGATAATCCAGTTGCAGCGTCTCCAAAAGCCGGTGAAAACCATCATTCAGCAGCCCCACATCATATCCTTCGCGCATCACACGCGCGATTTCACCCGTGCGGATGCTGGATGGGATCAGCCAGATTTTGCACTGCTTCAGATAGGCGCGCCCGGGATCATTGGCTACCGTTTCATGCATCGGATAAGCCGCATCTTCGATGGCCGATTTGCCCCACAGGTAGTCGTTGAGTGTTGTAGTGACGCGAGTCTCATCGTAGCCAAAGAGCACATGAATACCCGGTGATTGAATATCGGTATCCACAATACCGACACGTTTACCACGCAGCGCAAGTTGAGTTGCCAGATTGGCGGTCAGATTGGATTTACCTGTGCCGCCGCGAAATGAATGAATCGAAACAATTTTACCCATCAAGTTCCTCCCACCTTCAGGGATCGTGTTACTCCATGTTACTATACAGTAGGAAACGTTACAGGCCAAATCTTTTCACTTAAATTGGGGACTACAGCATGCACACGTTGTATATTGTGCCGACTCCGATTGGCAACCTGGAAGACATCACGTTACGCGCATTGCGCATTCTGCGCGAGGTCAGTGTGATCGCAGCCGAAGATACACGCACGACGCGAAAGCTGCTGACGCGCTACGATATTCACACGCCGCTGACCAGTTATCATGAGCATAATAAGCTGACCAAGCTTGACGCGATTTTTGAAGCGCTGGCGAGCGGGGATGTGGCGCTGGTGTCGGATGCGGGAACGCCGGGGGTGTCTGATCCCGGCTATGAATTGGTACACGAGGCGCTGGCAAGGGGAATTACCGTCGTGCCGCTGCCGGGACCCGCAGCGGTGATCGTGGCGCTGGTGGCATCGGGACTGCCAACGGATCGATTTATGTTTGTGGGATTTCTGCCACGCAAACAGAAAGCGCTGCGCGAGGCTTTAGGGGAATTGGCATCCGAGCAGGCGACATTGATCGCGTATGAAAATCCCAACCGGCTGGTAGAAACGTTGGAAGCAATTCAAACGGTACTGGGGGATCGTCCGGTGGCGGTGGGACGGGAACTCACCAAGCTGTATGAGGAAATCTGGCGCGGTCCGGCGAGCAAAGCCATTGAACACTTCCGCGCGACAGAACCAAAAGGGGAAATCACGCTGGTGATCGGCGGCGCAGTGGAATCTGATGCGGCGGATCAGCCCTGGGATGAGGAACGTGTACGAGAAGCACTGCGGGAACGGCTGGAAGCGGGCGAAACGCGCAGCAGCGCCGCACGCAGCATCGCGGACGAATCAGGCTGGAAGCGCCGGGATATTTACGATCTGGATTAACCTGTCAGATGTTCCGGCCTGAGACATAACGCGCCCAAACGTCTTTACGCACAAATAAAAAGATGGTGAGGCCCGCTAAAAACCCGGCGAGGTGGGCCAGATAAGCAACCTGGGTCAGATTGGTTCCCAAACGGATCGCTTCAAAAGAGGGAATGATATTTTGCACAATATAACCGAGCAATAGGAGCCACGCAGGAAGACGAACCAACCAGCGCCAGATTTTACGGTCCGATTGGGCGCTGCGGAATGGGAGCAAAAACAGACGCCCAAAACTACCGATGCCCCAAATACAATACACTCGTGTGCCGGGGAAAAGCAGTAAATAGGCTGCCATTACACCGGAGATCGCGCCGCTGGCTCCAATGGCGGGCATTTCTTCGATGCCCGTTGTCATAATCACATAACCGACCAGGGATGTGATTCCGGCAAAGAGGTAAAACAGGAGGAAACGCCAGGCCCCGCAAGCGTCTTCAACGCGGCGGCCAAAGGTCCACAAAAATAGCATATTGCCCAGCAAATGATCGATGCTGGCATGCAAAAACAGCGCCGAGATCGAGGAAAAGGCCCCGGTGCCATAATCGCCGCGAATCGCGGTTTCGGTATAACCGAATACAAACAATTTGGTGGTGTAACGGCCTAAATGCTGCTCACGAAATTCGAGGGCATACAGATCGGGCGCAGTCCAGATAAGAAAAATCAGAACATTGAGCGCTATGAGGGTGATTGTCATCCAGGGGATGGAACGATAACGACCCCCTCCGGTATCACTCACGGGCAGGGGAAAAACCAGTGTAGTCAGGAAAAGGATGAGGAAAACATAGATTGCCTCGGTGAGGAGCAGACAAAACATTATTTCATCCTATTCATACCAGACTTCGTTCCAGGGTAGTTTCACCGGGTCTTCGCGAAAGAGATCAATGGAGCGATGTAAGGCGAACCAGGCACCGATCAGCAAAATCAACGCGCCGAAAAAGCCCAAGACCCAGCGCATCGAAGGCGACAGGATGGGCAACTGACTGGCGCGGTGAGACAGGTTGATACCAGAAGCATTCTGGCCGGGTTGGGGATGCTGAATAGTGCCCCCCAGCCAGCGCGCGATGGGCTGCTGCTGGGGCGAAGACGTGGCCGTTACCAGAAGATAACCACCGATGATGCTCATTCCCAGGCCGATCCAGTGGGCGGGTCCCATGGCAAACATATTCAGTCCTGCATCCTGCCACGCGAGCAGAAAATAGACGGCACTGATCCCGATCACCTCACGCAGTGCCAACCAGACACTTCCACGTTCGCGGTCCATCAGCACTGGGCCGAAACGATGGAGCTGATCATCGGCGCGTTTGCCTTCGCTTGTATTGGCTCCGAGGCGGATCACCTGATCGTAATGGGATAGGGCGGCAGGTAGATTTCCGGCTTGTTCGAGTAATCCGGCGGCACGCAGCGCAACCTTTGATAGAGCGGGATGGAAATGGGCGATACGAGAAGCCAGCGCCGCTGCTAACTCGATTTGGCCTTCGGCTTCGTAGCGGGCGATGAAACCCAGATATTCGGTTTCGTCTACACTGGAAAGCTGAGCGATTCGCTCGCGCAAAGCAGCGGCGGCGTTTTCGTTCGCGTCACGTTCGGCCAGTTCCAGGGCGGCAAAGTAAACAGCAGGCACTTTTGAACCGCTTGTGAGGGCGCGGCCTATGAGTTCCTTCGCTTCAGCCCAACGATCCAGACGGCAGAGATAGGAAAATGCACCCTGGATGGCAACCGGGTGATCCGGCTGTGAACGCAGCACTTCCAGCCACCGGTCAATGGCTTCTTCAAAACGGCCCTGGTTCAGGTTGATTTCAGCGTCTTGCAGCAGCTTGTCGGCCAGCGGGACAATCACCGGCGCGACCAGCTTTGTCTTGAGACGGCGCGCGGTTTGATTTTCCGGGTTGATCTGGAGGACGCGCTCGACGTAACGCCACTGTTCCTGAGTATTCGATGTGGTGCGGGTAAGCCAGAGCCACGCCTCCTCGTTTTGCGGATCGAGGCGGAGCGACTGCATCAGTAACTGGCGACCCTGCGCCAGATCATGCTGATCGCGGATCGCCAGCACACCCTCACGAAAAAGGCTCCTCGCGTCCATTTTTCTACCCGACAACCGCTACTCAACAAATGCGCGGTAGAATTTCGCCCAACGGCATATCCACCACGCGACGCCCACCGATAGCAGTCTGCACCACAACCATACCAGGGTGTTGACCGACAACATGACCGAGCAGCGCCGCCTCATGGCCTAAGGGGTGCTGGCGCATGACTTCCAAAACGGCTTCGGCATGGTCAGCCGGAACGATGGCGACCAATTTACCCTCGTTGGCGACATACAGTGGGTCCATGCCCAACATCTCACAGGCAGCCATGACTGCCGGGCGAACCGGAATGGCGGTTTCGTTCAGTTCAAAGCCGACTTTGGAACTGGCCGCTAACTCGTTCAATACCGCTGCTACGCCGCCCCGTGTCGCATCGCGCAGACAGTGAATATTGTGCGTGACATTTAACATGGATGCAACCAGCGTGTGAAGGGCGGCGCTGTCGCTGACGATCTCGGTTTCAAATGTCAGACCCTCGCGGACCGACATAATCGCCATGCCGTGATCACCGATTGTGCCGCTGACCAAAATCGCATCACCAGGGCGTGCCTGATCCGCGGCAATGTGTACGCCGGGTGGAACAAGGCCGATCCCGGATGTGTTGATAAATACGCCGTCGCCGCTACCCTTGTTGACCACCTTCGTATCGCCCGTGACCAACTGCACATTTACATCACGGCAAGCCTGGGCCATTGATGTGGCGATCCGGCCTAAGTCATCCATCGACAAGCCTTCTTCGAGGATATATCCCGCCGAGAGAAACAGGGGAACTGCACCGCTCATGGCGAGATCGTTGATCGTGCCGTGAACAGCCAGACTGCCAATGTTGCCGCCGGGGAAAAACAAGGGTTTGATGACAAACGAGTCGGTGGTAAAGGCTAAACGCATACCGTTGATGTCCAGAACGGCCTGATCATTCAGTCCAGACAGCGCGGGGTTATCGAACAGCGGGACAAAAAGATGTTGAATGAGTTCCGCCGATAAACGCCCCCCACTGCCGTGTCCTAACACAATCTGGGGATAGTCGCGCAGCGGCAGGGGACATACAAAACCTTCGAAGTTCAATGAATCAGTCATAATGGAGTCTCAATCACTCAAGATAGTTGAGGGCAACTGTACTGCAAAGTGGGGTGAGAATCAATCTATGTCTGGAGCCGCAGGATATAAACGCTGCGGCTCCAGTCCGTTACTGTTTGATGAAAAGTGGCAGGGTATCCAGAGGCGACGGATAGTCACGGAGCCACTGCGCACCGGGGTGAATCTCCTGGGCGTTCCAGTAACTCTGCCAGATGCCGGAGGGAAGATAAATGTCGCGGGAGCGCGCCCCTTCCATCACGACGGGCGCAACCAGCAGATCATCCCCAACGAGGTATTCATCCGGGCAGGTCAGCGCATCTTCATCGGTGGGCGCAATCCACCACAAGGGGCGGACGATGGGCACCTGCGCGGCGATTAAATGCGCATGGCGGCGGGCCAGATCGCGGTGTAAACGGGCATAACGGGCGCACACCTGCGCGCATTCCTCGCCGTAGTCCCAGGGGGCAATGCTGAACTGGATGATAGGCATGGGAGCCACCGCCTGGGACCAGCGAATCAACAATTCCGCCGTGACGACCTGATCACCGTACTGGTTGCCACCGATCATATCGGGAAAATGGTAGGGATAGCCCAGGAGGTTAAGGGTCATGGCCTGGGTGATACAACTCGCTAAACCGTTATCATAGCCCCACACACTGCTTTTATCCCATTGGCGGAATAACATGGGCTGGGACTGGTTAAACCAACCGGAGCGAGTATCGGACCAGGGGTAACGGGCGGCGATCTGATCAACATACTGGTGATTGGCGCGGTTGGGGGAGCCGTTGTCGTCGCGGGTGGTGCCGGGCATGTGATAGAACATGCCTTCCCCCGCATCAAATTTAAAGCCATCCAGACCGGCACTGGCACGCAGATGGGTGAGGTTGTTCAGATGCCACTGCATCGCGGCGGGGTTGGTGACATCCAAAAAAACGGCGGTGCCTTCCCACCACTGGCCAATATACGGCGAGCCATCGGCGCGGCGAATGACATAACCCTGGTCGATAGCGGGCTGGAAGTGTTCGGATTGGGGCGTGTAAAAAGGCACACACCAGACCGTGACCTGCATGCCCAGCGCGTGCAGGGTTTGGATCGTCTGGGCGGGATTGGGGAACTTTTGCGGATCAAAATGGGTGTCGCCAAACTGCATCTGCCACTTGGCGTCGATGCCAAAGTGACCACAGGGGAAGTCATAGTCCACGATTTTCTGAGCAAAGGCGATAATTTTGTCGTGCGAGATGTCGTTTTTGAAATGCGCCCAACTCGTCCACAGCACGTTTTCGGTCAGGTGGGCGGGCGGCGGTGGGCTGACCGGCGTGATCGACCAAAATGTCTCGACGACTTCGCGCGCATCCTCGCACAGGAAAAAGCGCAGAGTCAGATCACGGCCCGAAATATGCAGGGCATGATCGGTTTCGAGGCTCGACGCCAAACGCGGGCGTTCGCTGAGGGGCGAAGGGTGGAAAAAACTGTGGGCAGGCGGCTCACCGCTGAGGGGGGCATTAAAACTGGTAGTCAGATCATCGCCCTCAACTAATATTCCGATACCATCCGATGTGATCCAAAATGGATGCAGCATGGTGAGCAGACCCGTTGTGCCGTTGTCGCTGGTGATAAACGGGGCCGGATATTGGGCCAGTTTTTCGAGCGGCCAATGCTGGTTGCCCAGACTGCCCTGCCCGTACCAGTGCGCCGTACCTAAATCGATGACGATGCTTTGAACGCCGCGCCAGATTTCGCCGTGTTCCCAGGTTTCGATCTGGGGCTGCGCGGGATTTACCTGTTGGATATGCAGACGATGCTTAATCATTGTCGCTCAACTTTTCGTAGGAAACACCATAGCCCCCCAGGTTTCCGGCGGGGTGAAGGCTGTGATTGATGGATAACTGCCAGGATGAACCCGCCGCATCCTGTAAGGTTGTGATCTGAACCGGCGCGGGGGCCGCTGTGATCCAGCCCTGGGCGGCGGCGAATCGGGCAAAATCTTCGACCCAGCAGCCCAGATAAATGACCTCACCCTTTCCCACCCGATGCTGAGTGACCGCGACTTCTCCGGCGTTCAAACCATCACTGTAGTGATAAAGGGTGTTGGCCGTGGTGGGAGTAAGCGTCTCGGCCCAGATATGATAATTAAACACGGATTCCGCGCCCGCGCTAATCTGCGATCCAGGGCGGTGATCCGGCCATGCCGTATACGTGGCCGGGGGGACCGATGCAAACTGGCTGACGTGCGCACCGATCAGATCACTGAGGCCGCCGCCGGGCAGCGTTTCAGCAGTGGCGATATTGCTCAGTTCGCGGACACCGGAGCGGAAGGTCACGATGAGGCGTCCGCCCTGCTCCACCCAGGCGCGCCAGCGTTCCACTTCACCGGGATGGATCAGGATGGCAGCGGGAACGATCACCGTGTCGCAGCCTGTTAGATCAGCTTCGCGGGGCAGAAAGTCCACCGGAATATTGGACTGCCAGAAGGCCGTATAAATCTGGCGGACCCAATTCCAATAGCTGAATTCCTGGGTCATCGGTTCCAGTTCAATCGACCACAGATCATTATAGTCAAAAATGATGCCGACTTGGGCCGATGGGCGAGCAAGATCGGGCAGCGATGCCAGATCGCGCGCGACCTGCTGCGCTTCGTAGTACGCCTGATCGGGTGTACCGTCCCACTTAAACAGGCCGGTGTGATACTGTTCCTGGCCGATACGCGCGGCGCGTTCGCGGAAATAAACCACCGCACTCGCTCCGGCGGCATAGGCCTGATGTGTCCAGACGCGGACCTGGCCGGGGGGAACCGATGGATTATAAGGGTGCCAGTTGACACGCCCCGGCTGCTGCTCGATGACCCAAAATGAACGTTTTTTGAGCGAGCGCATCAGGTCCAGATTCATCGAGACTTCGGCGGGATCGTTCAGCCCGTGCGGGTAGTTGTCGTAGGATACAACATCGAGAGCCTGGGCGAGTTTCCAGTAGTCCAGAGACCAGTGGCGGATCATAAAATTGTGGGTGATCCAGTGCTGGGGGGCATTGGTGCGCAGCAGATCGATCTGCATCTGCTGGAAAGTAACCCAGTTGTCGGACGAGAAGCGGCGATAGTCGAGGCGCAGCGATGGATTTTGAGGTTCGGTGGTGATTCCGGGAACCGGAATCTGAGTCCAATCGGTGAAGGTCGTGCCCCAGAACTGCGTTCCCCATGCTTGATTGAGGATGTCCAGCGAACCGTAACGTTCGGCTAACCATTCCTGAAAACGCACACGGCACGAGTCGCAATAGCAGCGGGTTGTCTCGCCGACTCCGAACTCGTTATCCACCTGCCAGCCGATCACGGCGGGATGGTGCCCGTAATGACGCGTGATCGTATCCACGATGGACCGGGCGGCGGCGCGGTAAGGCGCAGTGCTGCCACAGATCACGCGGCGCGACGCGGTGCTGACGCGCACCCCGTCGATCCCGACCCGGCGAATTTCCGGGTACTGGTGCAGCAGCCAGGGGGGCGGTGTCGCGGTGGGGGTACACATCACAATTTTCAGACCCGCCTGGGAGAGTATATCAACAGCGTGATCGAGCCAATCGAAGGAATACTGTCCCGGCTGAGGCTCCATTTTATCCCAGGCAAATTCGCCAAGACGGACCACACTTAGCCCGGCCTCGCGCAGTTGTTTAGCATCTGCGGCCCATTGAGCGACAGGCCAGTGTTCTGGATAGTATGCGCATCCTGTTAAAGGCGGCATGAGTAAATCCCTTTCTTCCTTGGGGTAGTGAGAAGCCTGCATGGGGCAGGCTTTTTGGCGACGTAGTAGGCTAACCCTTCAGGCCCGATGTTGCAATGCCTTCGATAAAATATTTCTGGGCGAGGATGAAAATAATCATCGGCGGCAGAATGGTCACAGCAGCCCCGGTCATGACGAGATTGGGTTCCGTGCGGTAGACATTACCCAATTCGATCAGGGATAATGTCAGCACGTAATCCTGTTTATTGCCCAGATTAATGATGATAAACGGCCAGAGGAAACTGTTCCAGGCATAGAGGAAAGTGAAAATGACCTGAGTGGCAATCGCAGGGGTGCTTAAGGGAACAAAAATGCGCCACAGGATACGAAAACGGCTGCATCCATCAAGCAGGGCCGCTTCTTCGATCTCTTTGGGGATGGTCATGAAAAACTGGCGCATCATGAAGGTGCCGTAGGCGGTAAATATCCAGGGCACGATGAGCGACACCAGCCGGTTCTGCCAACCGAGCACGACCATCAGGCGGTACATGGGGACGATCAGCACCGCGAACGGGATCATGATCGAGCCGAGATAGGCAATAAACAATGTGTTGCGGCCTTTAAACGGAATACGCGAGAAGGCATAACCGCCAAAAATCGAGGTCACAATCTGCCCCAGCACTACACCTAATGTGACAAAGGAGGTGTTGAGCAGCGAACGATCCAGGTTACGCAGGGAGAAGATCGCTTCGTAGTTTTTCCACTGATACTCAACTTTCTCAGCGCGGTTGAGCGGATTCTCTTCGGGCGGGGCCGCAAATTCAGAGAGAAGCGCATAGGTCTGACGTTCGACATTTTCCGGGTCTTTGGGATCAACGAATTTATTCAGCTTCGGGGTGAAGGCCAGCACCAAGTCGCGTGTTTGGCCGTTGTAGGTGACTTCGTAGATCGGAAATTCTTTAGCCTCGCCCTTACTGTTAATCTGCGTTTCGACCCGCCCAGTAGCTTTGAGATCGGGGTTATTCTCCAGGGGCAGATCGAGCAGGCTGGCGCTTCCAGTAGGCTTATCCACATCGACTTTATCCATGGTGGTGAAGCGCCCACCCGTTACTTTTTCTTCGGTGGACACCACATCGATTGCCTGGCCGTTGATGGTTGCGCGGTAGAGCGGTACTTCGGCCCCGTTGTACATCACGCTTAAGGGTTTGTTCGGCAGCAGGCGCGGCGGCACATTATAGACATCGTCTGAGGTTTTGAGCGACGTAAAAAGCATATATATAAACGGGAACAGCATCAACAACGCGCAGGCAACCAGCACCACATAGATGATGCCCCGGAGCGTCCACAGTTGAATCAAGCGGCGGTTATTCGTCATGGCGCTTTAATCCTCGTAAGCCTTGGCTCGTGTAAACCGGAACTGGATCAGGGTAACGGCGAAAATCAGGGCGAAGATGATCCACGCGACGGATGATCCATAGCCAAACTCGAAGCTCTTGAAGCTCTTCCGGTAGAGGTAATAAACGGAGGTCGTGCCTTCAATCGGGATGGGATCGGTTTCAGACAGCAAGGCATAGGGTTCAGCAAACACTTGCAGACCGGTGATAATGGTTGTGACGATGACGAAAAAGGTAGTCGGAGCCAACAGGGGGAGCGTCACATTGAGAAACTGCTTCCAACGGTTTGCGCCATCTACATACGCTGCCTCGTAAAGTTCACGCGGGACACCCTGCAACCCGGCCAGAAACAGCACGGTGTTAAAACCAATGGCCTGCCATGTGGCGAGCAGCACCACCGAAAACAGGATCAGGCTGGGATTGGTCAGCCAGCGGATTTCAGGGTCCGCGATGCTGGTACCCAATAGACTGTTGATAAACTGGGTGATTTCGGCCAACCCAAAATTGATAAAACCGCGCGAGTCGTATAGCTGACGCCAGATCATGGCGGTCCCCACGACGGCGGCCACTGAGGGCAAGAAGTATACCGCCCGGAAGAAGTGCATGCCCGGAATTTTGGAGTTTAAGAGGATCGCCAGGGCCAGCGCCGGGATAATGCTTAGAGGCACCAACAGCAAACAGAAAAGAAGCGTGTTGCGCAGACTCTGCCAGAACAGCGTTTCCCTGGCCCCGATCACCAGCCGTTTGGAGCCAACCGTGAAATGGTCTAGTTCGTTGTAACCGGAATCCAATACCGAACTGGGATACACTTTGCCACGCATGGTAATCGTCACCACGTCGCCCGCGGTGCCGTAGAACTGCCAATCGGCCCCGGCTTGATTTTTGAGTTCCCCCGTGACGGTTTTGCCGTATTCGAGTGGAAGCTTTTCGGGGGGAGGCACTTCGCCCGCGCCCGCTGATACCTGGGCAATCGCCAGACTGTAAGGCCCGGTGGTGCGGCCTGTCTCGCCCGCCTGGGCCTGGACGGTATAGAGGCCGGTTGCAGGTAGCGTGAATTCTTCAATGCGCGAGAGGGCGGGATTGCCCTCGGCGTCATCGTTGGCGGCCAGTTCGTTGCCATTGGGATCGCGTAGGACGACACTCGTATTTACATCACGCAGATCACTCTGGATTTTAAATTCAATCGAAAGAATATTTCGATAGTTACTCAGTCCCACAAAATCCGGTGTACTACCGGGCACGCTTTTGGTAAAGCTGATATAGAAGGAGAGCAGTAAAGGCCCGGCAAAAAAGATCGCAAAGCCGATAATATTGGGGGAGAGCATCAGCCAGCCCTGCCACGCCACACGTTGTTCGGGCGTTTCACCAAAATAGCGGCCTAATTTGAGCAGCGAATAGGCGATCAGGGCGGAGACAAGAATAGCGAAGGTAGTCAAAATGGTGCGCGGTTCGGCGTAGGTTTTGAGAATATGCTCGACGCCTTTGACTGCATCTCCGGTCCAGAGCAGCACGATCACAGTGAGCATGGAAAAACCGACGGCGGCCATTTCAATTGGGCCGCGCCATGGTGACTTTTCCGGGATGCGTCCGGCGAGGCGGAAAGCGAGATAGGCGAACGCAAAACCGATTAACCAGGTACGATTTTCGTGCAGTGCATTGGCAATATCATCAAAACCGACGAAAAAACCCCACAAATGCAGCAGATAAAAGATGCCCAGCACAAACATGACATAATTGAGTGCCAGCGCGAGCATACGTCCCAACGAGTGGCGGCGCAGCATGAGAATAGAACCCCACACGGCAATCACCGCCGGGAGTAAAGCGACAAACCCGACAAAACCCTGGACCGCATTGCCCAGATCATCATTTTTGTTCGGGAACTTGTCCATCTGGAAAATCGAGAGGGCAACCAGGATACTCAACACCACCAGTACGGCATGCCAGACAATTGCGGCGGTTACAATTGAGGGCGGGCCAGCCTGCCTCACCTTGCTTTGAGGATGTACATCAGACATCGTTAAGAATCTCCCCAATTGGTTGTCGGGCGGGAAAAGGGGTGAGGGAGATCGGGATTGATCTCCCTCTGATGAGTCATGAGAAGGAATTACTGAGCAGCCTCGAAGTAGCCGGAAACTTTGTCGCAGATGGTATCAGCGAATTCCTGGGGTGTTTCTTCGCCCTTGAGAACTTTGTTGATCTCTTCGCCGTACACGCGATCAATTTCTGACCAATCGCCTGCCCACAGCGGCGCTTCAGCCACGCCATAGTTCAAGCCATTCAACCAGGCCTGGTTGTTCACTTTGCCATCGAAGGTCGCCAGGAAGGCGTCAATCGCAGCCTGATCACTGTAGGCGCGGCTGGGGATGTTCGCGCCGAGGGCGGCTACCTTGCCCTGGATGTCCGCACTGGTGAGCTTCTTCGCCAGTTCCCAGGCTTCCTGCGGATGTTCGGTGTTGGCATTCACGACATAGGCACCCCAGAACAGCCAGTTGCTCTGACCCGCAGGGCCAGCAGGTAGTTCGGCGGCATCCCAGTTAAAGGTTGCGTTGGCGATCAGATTGGGGGTTCCCCAACGACCATTGACAAACATGCCGACATTACCCGCTACAAATCCGGGTTCGGAGTCTTCGCCCCAGGGCACAGCCAGTCCATCCAGATAGAGGGCCTGGGCAAAGGTGAGCGCTTCGACTGTTGCTTCGTTGCCGAGGCCGCAAGCGGTCCGATCTTCGTTGAAGAAGCTGGAACCCGCCGCATTCACGAAGTAGCCCCAGTTTGCCCACCAGGCATTCATGCCGAAGCCTTTGGTTTCTGCGCCCAGAGCCGTGATCGCTTCGGCGGCAGCGCGGAAGTCATCCCAGGTCCAGCTTTCGCCCATACCGGGATAATCGAGGCCAGCGGCGTCAAACAGGTCTTTGTTATAGAAGATGACGAAAGCCGATGCATCACGGGGCAGGCCCCACAGAACGGCTGAATCATCCGGTGAGTAGGTGAGCTGTTCGACCTGCTGCGGATAGAAGGCGTTTATATCGAAATCAGCATCGGCAGCCGCCATCTCGGATAGATTCAGGATCAGGCCGAGCTTGGCGAAACGAGCCACATCCGTGCCGGGAATCCAGAAGACATCGGGCGCGGTCCCCGCAGTGATTTCGGTGATCAGGGTGTCCTGATAACCGGCGGTTTCCGAACCACCCGGTTCGTACTGGAGCGTGACGCCATCCCAGGCCGCGTCGATTTCATCGCTTGCCGCCTGATAGACATCGATTTCCGCCTGATTGTCGGGACGGGTACGCCAACGCAGTGTAATTTCATCCTGGGCACTGGTTGGCAGCACGGGAAGAACTAACGCTGCCAAAAGAACAACCACAAAAAGACGCTTGAACATTTTAGTTTTTTCTCCTTGAAACTAGCTTTTCGGTGGTGACAGTCGGTGATGGCATCTCAATACAAAATTCTCTGGATTACCCTCCTTAAACAGTGCCGGGCGCTGCCGACGACTGGCGAATGACCAGATGGGTGGGCAGCTCAACCGGCTCAGGACGATTACCGTTAATGACATCAAACAGCATCTGCGCCGCAGCACGTCCTAATTCGGGCGCTTGCTGGTTAACGGTTGTAAGGGGAGGGGCAAAAGTTGCCGCCATCGGAATATCGTCATAACCGACAATTGTCAGATCGGCGGGCACGCTGCGCCCCATTGCGCGGGCCTGTTGGATAGCGCCCATGGCCATACGGTCATTGAGACACACTAAAGCAGTGAGTTCGGGGTGTTCGGTGAGCAACTGACCGGCGGCCTGTGCGCCACTGGCCATCGAGAAGTCGCCATCACTTTCCGGCAGGGTATAACAGCCATAAGCAGCGGCTGAACTGCGTAATCCTTCCATGCGATGGTAAACCGAAGGATGCATATGTTCGGGAACGGTAATGACGCCGATATGCTGGTGTCCCAATTCCAACACATGTTCCATCAACTGGATTGCGCCGCCCACATCCTGGCTGCGGACATAAAACTCAGTCGGGTGATAGCCGATGGCGACGCCCGGCGTGCCTTTTTGGTGGACCAGTTCCAACGCTGAAACGTGCGGGTGGTTGTCGATAGCAATTACCCCGTCGAGATAACCGCTTTGAACGAGGCTGCGATAGTGTTCGTCGGCTCCGTTTTCGGAGAGGCGGGGAGTACTCAGCAGCATGTTGTAACCGTGCTGGGAGCAAACCGCTTCGACACCCTGAAGAACGCTCATGATGAGCGGGTCGGTAAAAATGGGTTCGTAAACGAAGGGGAACACGACAGCGACGATGTGAGTCCGCCCGGCAGCGAGGGCGCGCGCCGCCAGATTAGGGATATAGCCGAGTTCGCGGACGGCTTTCATTACCTTATCACGCGTTTCCGCTGTGAAATAAGGGGTATTGGAAAGCACTTTGGAGACAGTGGCGGTGGAAACCCCCGCCCGCTTGGCTACATCTTCTAATGTGGGCATTTTTTAATTCGCCTGATTAAATAAATCGAAACATCAGTTAAGCGCTTAACTACTGCGCGAAAAAGAAGAGGCCACGTAGTTAAGCCTTTAACTATAAGCATATAAGGGAAATTCATGGTTGTCAATACCCCTGGATAAAAACTCGCGCACGACAGCCGCGTGGGTTCCGAGGGATAAAATGAGCGAGGAGCACGAGAAATCAGCCTTGACATCCCCTAGTCGAAATGTTAATATGGGCGCTCCTAAGTTCACCCGGCACCAACCCTGCTTGCAGGGCAATGATGACCGAATTGGATGAGGTATCGGACGTGAGGCCACCAGTGCCGTAAGTAAATGGATGGCCTCTCGTTATGTGAGACGGGCGAATATCGCCCGTTGTTGTGCAAGTTTGTAGGTTTAGGCATGGAGGCCCAATTATGCCGACAATCAACCAGTTGATTCGGAAGGGTCGTCAACCGAAGCGGAAGAAAAGCAAATCACCGGCGCTGCAATTTACGTTTAACTCGTTTTCACAGAAACGTACGCGCCTGCCCAAGGGATCACCCCAGAAGCGCGGTGTTTGCACGCAGGTTAAGACGATGACACCGAAGAAACCGAACTCGGCGCTGCGTAAGGTGGCACGTGTTCGCCTCACGAACCAGATCGAAGTTACCGCGTACATTCCCGGTGAAGGTCATGGTTTACAGGAACATAGTGTGGTACTTGTCCGTGGTGGTCGTGTGAAAGACCTGCCCGGCGTGCGGTACCACATTGTGCGTGGAACGCTGGATGCGGATGGTGTCAACAAACGTGGTCAGAGCCGTAGTAAGTACGGGACCAAAAAAGGTAAGCCCGGCACAGCCGCAAAGGGCGCAAAAGGCGCAAGAAAATAGCTTTGGAGAAATCGTATGTCGAGACGGTCTAGCCCTCCCCGGCGGGTTGTCCCACCGGACGTGAAATACAACAACGTTCATATTTCGATGTTCGTGAACCGCATGATGCGCGGTGGCAAAAAGAGCACCGCCCTGCGCATGTTCTATGATGCCCTCGACATCGTGGCGGAACGTGCCAAGCGCGATCCGTTGGAAGTTTTCGAGACAGCGCTGCGGAACGCTACCCCGATGCTGGAAGTCAAGGCGCGGCGTGTGGGTGGTTCGACCTATCAGGTTCCGATGGAAGTCGAGCCTGGGCGCGCCATGTCGCTGGCGATGCGTTGGCTGCTGGCTGCGGCTCGCTCACGTGGTGGGCACAGCATTGCAGAAAAGCTGGCTGCCGAATTCACGGATGCGGCCTCGAACCAGGGCACCGCAATCAAGAAAAAAGAAGAAACGCACCGCATGGCCGAAGCCAATCGGGCATTCGCTCATTATCGCTGGTAAACCATAGGAACTGTAGCAAAGAACATGGCGAAAAAAGCCACTACTGAAACCGCTCTGGACCTTGCGATGGTCCGCAATATTGGGATTATCGCCCACATTGATGCTGGTAAAACAACCACCACCGAGCGTGTGTTGTATTATGCCGGCCTGATTCACCGTATGGGCGAAGTTCACGACGGTGCGGCCACCACCGACTATATGGAACAAGAGAAAGAACGCGGGATCACGATTACGGCTGCTGCTGTTACTGCTTCGTGGCGTGGGCATCAGATCAATCTGATCGACACCCCCGGCCATGTTGACTTCACAGCCGAAGTGCAGCGCAGCCTGCGCGTGTTGGACGGTGGCGTCGTCGTGTTTGATGGCGTGGCCGGAGTTGAACCGCAATCAGAAACCGTCTGGCGGCAAGCCAATGAGTATGGTGTCCCACGCATTTGCTTTGTGAACAAAATGGATCGCACGGGCGCTGATTTTCAGCGCTGTGTCGGGATGATTGTGGATCGCTTGAATGGCAATCCGGTTCCGATCCAGCTTCCTTTTGGTGAAGGTCAGGCTTTCGGCGGCATTGTCGATTTGCTGAAGATGGAACTGGTCCGTTACGGTGATGACATGGGGATCGACATCCGGCATGAAGCTATCCCGGATGACTTCCAGGACGAAGCTCTGGCGGCGCGGGCCTCTATGATCGAGAAGATCGTAGAAACCGACGAAGTGCTGACTGTGCGGTATTTGGATGAAGAAGAAATCTCCAATGAAGATCTGATGCAAGCGCTGCGTGCCGCGACGATCAGCGGGCAAATTCAGCCCGTTCTGTGCGGATCATCCCTCAGGAACAAAGGCGTGCAACTGCTGCTTGACGCCATCGTTGATTTTCTTCCTTCTCCCTTGGATGTCCCTGCCATTAAAGGCATCAATCCTAAAACGGATGAAAACCAAGAACGTCAGGCGACGGACAATGAACCGATGGCCGCATTGGTCTTCAAGATCGTGACGGATCCCTTTGTGGGACGGTTGGCCTTCTTCCGCGTTTATTCGGGTGTGCTTCATTCAGGCGAGACCGTATTGAATAGCACCAAAGATCGGCGCGAACGAATTGGGCGCGTCGTGCGAATGTTTGCGGATCGTCGTGAGGACATTACCGAAGTTCATGCGGGTGACATCGCGGCAATACTGGGCCTCAAGGATACCTTCACCGGCGAAACACTGTCGGATGCCCACCACCCCATTATTCTGGAGAACATCAAGTTCCCGAAGCCTGTCATCTTCGTAGCGATTGAACCGAAGACCAAGGCGGACCAGGATAAGATGGGTGAAGCGCTCGCGAAGTTGGCCGAAGAAGACCCGACATTTAAGGTCAGCACTGATGAACAAACCGGGCAGACCTTGATCGCAGGGATGGGCGAACTGCACCTCGAAGTGCTGGTAGATCGCATGTTCCGTGAATTCAAAGTAGATGCCCGCGTGGGTAAACCGCGCGTTTCCTACCGCGAAACTGTCACCCGTCCTGCACGCGGCGAAGGTCGTTTTGTGCGGCAAACCGGCGGCAGCGGTCAGTATGGACACGCCATCATCGAGATCGAACCGCTTGCGGATGAGATTGAAGAAGATGTGGTGTTCGAAAACGGAATTGTCGGCGGCACCATTCCCAAAGAATACATCCGTCCCATCGAGCAGGGTATTCGAGAAGCAGCGCAAAGCGGCGTCATGGCTGGTTATCCGGTCGTTCGTTTCAAAGCCCGCCTGATCGACGGTTCGTGGCACGAAGTGGACTCGTCGGAAATGGCATTCAAGATTGCCGGTTCCATGGCACTGAAGGATGCGGTCCATCATGGTCGTCCAGTTCTGTTGGAACCCTATATGCGCGTCGAAGTGGTTGTGCCCGAAACCTATGCGGGTGACGTGATCGGCGATCTGGCTTCGCGCCGGGCCAACATTGGCGGTCTGGATGCGCGCGGTGATGGAGTCTCCAATGTTCACGCGCACTCACCGCTCGGTGAGATGTTCGGCTATGCAACGAATCTGCGTAACATGTCGCAGGGACGTGGCAGCTTTACGATGGAATTTGAAAAGTACGAACCCGTACCTGAATCAATTCAGGAAGAAATCATCAAGGGTGGTCGTTAACCACCCATCTTAGGGAGGCATTTTCATGGCTAAGGGTAAGTTTGAGCGAACGAAGCCGCATGTGAATGTGGGAACCATTGGGCACATCGACCATGGCAAAACGACACTGACGGCAGCGATCACCAAAACACTGGCGTTGAAGGGGTGGGCAGATTTCCGGGCTTTCGACTCGATTGACAACGCGCCGGAAGAAAAAGCGCGCGGGATCACGATTGCGATTGCGCACGTGGAATACCAGACGGAGACCCGGCACTACGCGCACGTGGACTGCCCCGGACACCGGGACTACATCAAGAACATGATCACCGGGGCGGCGCAGATGGACGGCGCGATCCTGGTGGTGGCCGCGCCGGATGGGCCGATGCCGCAGACGCGCGAACACATTCTGCTGGCCGGGCAGGTGGAAGTGCCGGCGATGGTGGTCTTCCTCAACAAAGTGGATATGATGGATGACCCGGAACTGCTGGAACTGGTGGAACTGGAACTGCGCGAACTGCTGACCAGCTACAAGTTCCCCGGCGACGAGACCCCGATTATTCGCGGGTCGGCGCTCAAGGCGCTGGAATGCACCAGCAAGGACCCGGAAGCTCCGGAGTACGCCTGCATCTGGGAACTGATGAATGTGGTGGACAGCTACATTCCGACCCCGACGCGTGAGTTCGAGAAACCGTTCCTCATGCCCGTCGAAGATGTGTTCAGCATCAAGGGACGCGGCACGGTGGTGACGGGACGGGTCGAACGCGGCACGCTGAAAAAGGGTGAGGAAATCGAGATCATCGGGCTGCGTGACGAGACGATGAAGACGGTGGTGACCGGCATCGAAATGTTCCACCAGGAACTCGACCAGGCCCAGGCGGGGGACAACGCTGGGATCCTGCTGCGCGGCATCACCCGTGAACAGGTCGAGCGCGGGATGGTCATGGCCAAACCCAAATCCATCACCCCGCACAAGAAGTTCATGAGCGAAGTCTACGTCCTGCGTAAGGACGAAGGGGGACGGCACAAAGCCTTCTTCACCGGCTATCGTCCCCAGTTCTACATCCGCACGATGGATGTCACCGGTTCGATCACCCTGCCCGAAGGCGTGGAAATGGTCATGCCGGGCGACAGTGTCAACCTGATGGTGGAACTGATCAACCCGGTCGCCCTCGAAAAAGGGTCCAAGTTCGCTATCCGCGAAGGTGGACTCACCGTCGGCGCGGGTGTCATCACTGATATCCTGGACTAGTTGGTGAGTAGGGGTGAACCCTCACCCCTACCCCCAAGACCGACTTCTAAAAGGAATTTGAAGTCTGAGGAAACCTATGGCAAAGCAAAAAATCCGCATTCGGCTTAAGGCATACGATCACCGCGTTCTCGACCAATCCGCCCAGCGCATTGTCGAAACTGCTGAACGGACAGGGGCGCGCGTGGTCGGCCCGGTCCCCCTGCCGACTCGTATCGAGCGGTTTACGGTTCGCCGTTCGCCGTTCATCGATAAAGATTCGCAGGAACACTTCGAAATTCGCACGCACAAACGGCTGATCGATGTGTTGGACCCCGATAGCAAGACCATTGATACGCTCATGCGGTTGAATCTACCGGCGGGCGTGGATATCGAGATCAAGATTTAGTTAGCGCCTCGTGCGCACTACTCTTACATCAGTGTGAAGCAGGGATGATGTGTAACGCTGCGTGGTTTGTTCTGCGCTGGCAGCACAGTCCCTTGGAGGCAGTACAGAATGAAGGGCATCATTGGCAAAAAAGTGGGCATGACCCAGATCTTCGATGAAAAAGGACAGGTGATCCCTGTGACTGTCATCCAGGCCGGGCCATGCTACGTCACTCAGATTCGTACAGAAGACAAAGACGGCTATTTGGCCGTTCAGCTTGGCTTCGAAGAACTGCCGCCCAAGCGGAACGGTGACTCGCGGCTGACCCAGCCTAAGCGCGGTCATCTCAAGCGGAACGGCATGGATCTGCCTGATCTGCGGTACCTGCGCGAATTCCGCGTTCGCTCCCTGGATGTCGCAGAAGGTCAGAAACTTTCAGCGGCAGATGTCTTCCAGGCGGGGGACCGGATCGATGTGGTGGGTACCTCGAAGGGACGCGGGTTTGCTGGCACAATCAAGCGTCATAACTTCAATCGTGGTCCCAAAACGCACGGTCAGTCTGACCGTGAGCGCGCGCCCGGTTCGATTGGCTCAACCACAACCCCAGGGCGTGTACTCAAGGGGCAGCGCATGGCCGGACATATGGGCAGCGAGCGAGTCACCGTTAAGAATCTCGAAGTCGTGGTGGTCGATGCGGACCAGAATTTGGTCGCCGTCAGAGGTTCGGTTCCGGGCGCAAAGGGTGGCATCCTGCTGCTCAAAGAAACGCGCAAGGGCCGGTAGTCCGCATCAGAGGAGTCGTGAATCATGGAAGTCCCAGTACTGAATACGGCTGGAAAACAGGTTGGTACCGTCGAGTTGGCTCCTGACATCTTCGAAGTCGAGGTCAACGTGGGCTTGATGCACCAGGCGTATGTCCGCCAGACGGCGAACGCACGCTTAGGGACACACAAAGCCCAGACCCGCAGCGAAGTGAGCCGGACCACAGCGAAGTGGTACCGCCAAAAAGGAACGGGCCGTGCGCGTCATGGCGCGCGTTCGGCACCCATTTTTGTTGGCGGTGGTGTGGCGCATGGCCCCAAGCCCCGCAGTTATGAAAAAAGAATGCCGCGCAAAATGCACCAGGCGGCGGTTCGTTCGGCCCTTTCGGCCCTGGCGCGTGATGGTCAAATCGTGGTGGTGGATAACCTCCCGATAGACGCCCCCAAGACGAGCGCCGCGCGTGATCTGCTGCGCGCCCTGGTGGGCGATCAGAGCGCCTTGGTGCTCGTTGCCGAACGCAACGAAGCATTAGAAAAGAGCGTCCGCAATTTGGACAATGCGCAGACTCTGCGCGCGTCGTATCTGAATGTCCGCGATCTGCTGTCGCATGACCGCGTGATCATTCCCCAGCCGGCGCTTGATGTGATTGTCCGCTTGTTGGGCAAAGCATAAGGAGCGGGATCAATGACAAAAGCACTGCATCTCTACGACGTGCTGCTGCGCCCGGTGATTACTGAAAAATCGACGCTGATGGCGGAAGAAAAAAATCAGTACACCTTTGAAGTGGACATGCGCGCCAATAAAATCCAGATCAAGGATGCGGTTGAGCGGATCTTTGACGTGGACGTGCTCGATGTCCGCACCCTGATCGTCACACCCAAGCGTGGACGGCGCGGGCGCAAGTTCTACATCCGGCATAGTGCCTGGAAAAAAGCAGTGGTGACACTGCCCATCGGCCAGAATCTTGCCATCTTTAATCCGTAGTTGGTTAGGGTGACGGCCCGATCAGAGATCCGAACCTCACGGGGCTAATGATCGCCGACACCACAGGTAGTTGAGGTAAGAGAATGCCAGTCAAGACGTACAAGCCCACATCGCCCGGTCGCCGGGACATGACGGGCAACAGCTTTGAAGAGATCACTCGCTCCAAGCCGGAACGTTCACTGCTCCGGCAACTGCGGGGGCATGGTGGTCGCAACAACACCGGGCGGATCACCGTTCGGCATCGGGGTGGCGGGCACAAGCGCCGTTACCGTCTCATCGACTTCCGCCGCGACAAGTTTAATATCCCGGCGCGCGTCGACTCCATCGAGTATGATCCCAACCGTTCGGCCCGCATTGCGCTTTTGGTCTATGCAGATGGCGAAAAGCGTTATATCATTGCGCCGCTTGGATTGCGCGTTGGCGATAGCATCTTGAGCGGTTCCGACGCTGATGTGCGCGTGGGCAACACGTTGCAAATCAAAAATATCCCGATTGGCTCGATGATCCACAATGTGGAACTCGAACCCGGACGCGGCGGCCAACTGGCTCGTTCGGCGGGTGTCTCAGCTCAGTTGTTGGGTAAAGAAGGCAAATACGGCCTCGTGCGTTTGCCCAGTGGCGAAGTTCGCCGCGTGCATGAAAATTGCATGGCAACCATCGGCCAGGTCGGCAATACCGAACACGGCAATATCAAGCTCGGTAAAGCGGGCCGCAAGCGCTGGATGGGTTGGCGTCCCACAGTACGTGGTACGGCAATGGATCCCCACAGCCACCCCCATGGTGGTGGTGAAGGTCGCTCTCCCGTCGGTATGGCGGGGCCAAAGACGCCCTGGGGTAAACCGGCGCGTGGCTTAAAAACCCGGCGGAACAAGCGCACCGATCAGTTCATCGTGCGGCGTCGCGGTAAGCGTCGGTAGGAGTAATCGGAGGCTAGTATGTCACGCTCGTTGAAAAAAGGGCCTTATATCGAACCCAAGCTGCTGCGCAAAGTGGAAACCATGCGCGAGCGCGGCGATAAAAAGGTGATCCGCACCTGGAGTCGGGCCTCGACCATCTTTCCTCAGATGGTAGGGTTCACGATTGCGGTGCATGATGGTCGTCGCCATGTCCCGATTTACGTGACCGAAAATATGGTCGGTCATAAGCTCGGTGAATTTGCACCGACGCGCACGTATCGTGGGCACATGGCTGAGAAGAAAAAGAAGAAGTAAGCCGAGTCGGAATTAAGGATTGAGTGCTATGGACGTTCAGGCTTCCGCTCGTTATCTGCCGATCTCGGCGCAAAAACTGCGTCTGGTCTGTGATCAGGTGCGCGGCATGGATGCTGATCAAGCATTAGCGGTGCTGCGCTTTATGCCGCAAAAAGGCGCGGAATTTGTGTACAAACTCGTCGAGTCGGCGATTGCGAACGCCGAAAATAATCTTGAGTTGAACCGCCAAGACCTCTTCATTACCAAGCTGATCGCCAATGAAGGCCCCAGCATGAAGCGTGTCAAGGCCGGTGCCCGTGGCCGTTATAAGCCGCGCACCAAGCGTTCATCCCATCTCGCTCTCGTCCTATCGGAACGTGAGGAGGAGTTAGCTTAACATGGGACGTAAAATTCACCCCGTCGGTTTCCGTCTGAAAATCAACCGTGACTGGTCGGCGCGTTGGTTTGCAGAAGGTGATCGCTATCGTGAACTGTTGCAGGAAGACTTCAAAATTCGCCAGTTCGTTGAAGAAGAAGCAGAACGGGCCGGGATCGCGGGCGTTGAAATCGAGCGCTTCCCCAATCAGGTCCAGGTCACGCTCTTCACTGCGAAACCGGGGATCGTGATCGGGCGCAAGGGCGAAAGCGTTAAAAAGCTGCGCCAGGGCCTCGAAAAAGTCACCGGCAAAAAGGTGAAGGTTGAAGTGGAAGAAATCGATAAGCCCGACCTCAATGCCAAGCTGGTTGCGATGAATATCGCCAGCCAATTGGAACGCCGGATCGGCCACAGCCGCGCGATGAAACGCGCTGTTGGTCAGGCGATGCGTCAGGGCGCACAGGGTATCAAGATTCAGGTCAGCGGTCGTTTGGCTGGCGCTGAAATGGCCCGCCGTGAATGGCAGATGGAAGGTCGCGTACCGCGCAACACACTGCGCTCGTACATCGATTACGCGACCACGGAAGCTCTCACAACCTTTGGGCGCATTGGTATCAAGGTCTGGATCTACAAGGGCGAGAACGTCAGCGAAGAAACGCGCAAGGTCGAGCCGCCTACGGATGTCTATGTAAGTCAATAATGCAGGGCCTCCACGACGCTGCAAAAAACAGGCAGCGTGGAGGTTCTGACGTTTGAGGAGTGTACGACCATGTTAATGCCAAAGCGGGTGAAATACCGCAAGCAGTTTCGTGGCCGCATGAGAGGCAAGGCCATGCGTGGCAATGTCGTCCAATTCGGCGACTATGGCTTGCAAGCGCTGGAACCGGCCTGGATCACGAGCCGCCAGATTGAAGCGGCGCGCCGTGCCATCATGCGTTCCATTAAGCGTCGTGGGCGCGTGTGGATTCGCGTGTTCCCCGACAAACCCTACACCAAACGCGCCGCCGAAAGCCGTATGGGTAAGGGTAAAGGTTCGGTGGACCACTATGTAGCAGTGGTTCGTCCCGGATTGGTGATGTTTGAAATGGCAGGTATTGAAGAAGAAATCGCGCGCGAGGCGCTGCGCCTGGCCGCCTTCAAAATGCCAATTGCCACCAAGTTTATCAAGCGGATCGATCCGATCTCTGGCGAGGAGGTGCAGTAATGGCTCCGATGGCGGCTGAGATTCGGCGTATGACCGATGGTGAAATTGATCAGGCGATTCTGGAAGCCAAGCAGGAAATCTTCAACCTGCGGTTCCAGTGGGCAACCGGTCAGTTGGAAAATAATGCGCGCATTCGCCAGTTGAAAAAAGAGATCGCTCGTTATCTAACGATTAAGCGCGAACGCGAACTGGCGGCGCAGGTGCTCCAACAGGAGGAATCCGATGTCCAATAATCGTAAACGGCTGGTTGGCCGTGTTATTCGCAACAAAATGGACAAAACTGTAGTCGTAGCGGTGGATAATGCCAAACTCCACCCGCTGTACAAAAAAGTGATCCGCACCACCAAAAAGTATCTGGTTCATGATGAAACCAATGCGGTGCCTGTCGGCGCGGTGGTCAAGATCGTAGAAAGCCGCCCGATCAGCAAAACCAAGCGTTGGGCGGTTGAAGAAGTCTTGCAAATGCCGGAACAGGCAGGCGAAGAGACGCCGACCGGTCCGGATCTGCCAGCGTAGCCGGTTGCGGCCCCGAAGAGAGGCGAAAGATGATCCAACAAGAAACTCGTCTGAAGGTAGCCGACAATACCGGTGCGCGTGAACTGCTCGTGATTCATATCGCGGGCGGCTCGACGCACAGAACCGCAGGCATCGGCGATATTGTCGTCGCGGCGGTGAAGTCGGCAGCTCCGCAGGGAGCAGTCAAGAAGAGCGAAGTCGTGCGCGCGGTAATTGTTCGCACGGCCAAAGAATACCGTCGCACTGACGGATCGTATATCAAGTTTGACGACAACGCCGCGGTCATTCTGCAAGGCGACACCCAAGACCCGCGTGGCACACGTATCTTCGGCCCGGTTGCGCGTGAACTGCGCGAAAAAGGCTTCATGAAGATTGTCTCGCTGGCTCCTGAAACGCTCTAGTGACCAGCACGGTCAGCTTGAACGGGAGTGATATAGCATGCAACGGATTAAAAAAGGCGACACGGTCGAAGTGATCGCCGGGAAAGACAAAGGAACCCGCGGCCATGTGCTGCGCGTACTTCCTAAAGAAGGTCGGGTCGTCATCGAACACGTCAACATCGTCAAGAAGCACCAAAAGCCGGTGCAGGCAGGGCGCGGTCAGATGCAACCGGGCATCATCGAGTTTGAAGCGCCGATTGACTGGTCGAACGCCATGTTGGTTTGTCCACAGTGCGACAAAAAAACGCGCGTGGGCTACCATGTCACCGAAGACGGTGTCAAGGTTCGCGTCTGCCGCAAGTGCGGTCAGGATATTGATTAGTCCTGACCGGGCGGAGTGAGGTAAAAAGATGGCACAGAATCGTATGCTGGAAAAATTCCGTAAAGAAGTTGTTCCGGCACTGATGGAAGAATTTCACTATAACACCCCCATGCAGGTTCCGGCGATCAAAAAAGTCGTCGTGAATATCGGTGTGGGCGAGGCGCTGGACAACGCCAAAGCGCTCGACGCGGCGGTGGAAGACCTGCGCAAGATCACAGGGCAGCAGCCGGTGATCACCAAAGCGCGTACCAGCATTGCAAACTTCAAACTGCGTGAAGGTCGCGCGATTGGCGTCAAAGTAGACCTGCGCGGCGAACGCATGTGGGCCCTGTTGGACCGCCTGATGAACGTCGCCCTGCCTCGTACTCGTGACTTTGGCGGCGTGAACCCCGACTCATTTGATGGTCGCGGGAACTACACCCTGGGTCTGCGGGAACAGCTCTATTTTCCGGAGATCGAGTACGATAAAATTGATAAGGTTCGCGGCATGGAAATGACCATTGTAACCACCGCGAAAACGGACGAAGAGGGACGCCGCCTGCTCAGCCTGCTGGGTATGCCGTTCCGCAAACAGTAATTGGACAAGGAAGGTTTTACCTATGGCACGGAAGTCATTGGTCGCACGCGAGACCAAGCGTAAGTACAAGGTTCGCGTTCGCAATCGCTGCCAGTATGTGGACCCGAATTCGGGAAAAGTCTGCGGACGTCCACGCGGTTATATGCGCCGCTTCGGGCTGTGCCGCATCCACTTCCGCGAACTGGCCCTGGAAGGCAAGATTCCCGGCGTAGTGAAGTCCAGTTGGTAAACGAGAGCGAACCATGATCAACGATCCTATTGCAGACATGTTGACCCGCGTTCGGAATGCCGTGATGGTAGGCTTGCCTACAGTTGCGGTCCCGCATTCGGGGATCAAAGTTGAGATCGCCAAAATCCTCAAGGATGAAGGCTATATTGAAGACTTTTCGGTCAGTGACGACGCGAAGCGGTCGATCAATATCAAACTAAAGTATTGGGGCAAGCGCCGCGAACGTCGTTCGGTGATCACCAATCTGAAGCGCGTCAGCAAGCCTGGTCGTCGGGTGTATGTTGGCAGTGACGAAATTCCCTGGGTTTTAAGTGGTATGGGGATTTCTATTCTGTCTACGACCAGTGGTGTGATGACGGGCCAACAGGCGCGCCGGAAGCGGCTTGGCGGCGAGGTGCTCTGCTACGTCTGGTAAAGGCGGAGCGCCGAATCTGACGCCTGAAATGAGCTGCCGGACAGTCGTAGAGGGACTGGGCGAGGAAGGTGAGGCCAGCCTTGCCCGCCGGTCTTCGCCCAGCACTTCTACACCCTGCCCTGGCTCAGCCAAGTAGACCGGCGCTTGTATCAAAAAGTTAAGCAAAGGAAGGATTTAGAACCATGTCTCGTATTGGGCGCAAACCCATTCCGGTCCCGGACAAGGTTCAGGTCAAACTTGATGGCACGGAAGTGACCGTCAAGGGGCCAAAGGGCGAACTGTATCATAAGTTCCCATTCGATATGGTTATCAAGCAGGAAGACGGTCAGATTTTGGTGGAACGTCCTACCGACAACCGTCAACACCGCGCCATGCACGGTATGACCCGCGCACTGATCGCCAATATGGTGACTGGTGTGACCACGGGCTTCGAACGCACCCTCGTTATTGAAGGGGTGGGGTATCGTGCCGAAATGAATGGCAAGCAGTTGGTGATGTACCTGGGGTATTCCCACAACATCCCGCTTGATCCGCCAGCGAATGTCGAATTTGTGGTCGAAGAGCGTGGACGCATCGTCCGTATCCGGGGCATTGATAAGCAAGTTGTCGGCCAGCTCGCAGCCAACATCCGCAAGCTGCGTCCGCCGGAGCCTTACCTCGGCAAGGGTGTTCGTTATGATGACGAAAAGATCCGCCGCAAGGCTGGTAAGGCCGGTAAGGGTGGTTAGTGTCGAGAGAGTGAAATAGAATGAGCGAAAAATCACGCGTTGCACGTGAACGCCGTCACCGTCGGGTGCGGTCCAAGATCTCAGGCACACCAGAACGGCCTCGTTTGAACGTGTACCGTAGCCTGACTAACATTTATGCGCAGGTCATTGACGATGTCGCGGGCCGGACCGTTGTCTCGGCTTCGACTATCGACCGCGAACTGCGTGCTCAGATCGATGGAAAGTCCAAGACCGAAGCCGCCAAACTGGTCGGCGAACTGGTCGCCGAGCGTGCCCAGCAAGCGGGTGTCACGCAGGTCGTCTTTGATCGCGGTGGATACAAATTCCATGGCCGCATCAAAGCGCTGGCCGATGGTGCCCGTGAAAAGGGCTTGAAGTTCTAACTTGGGAGTGAAAGATGGGAAGACGAGAACCTCGGCGCGATGAAGAGCGCGAAGAGCTGGATGAGCGCGTAATCGACATCACCCGCGTCGCCAAAGTGGTTAAGGGTGGTCGTCGTTTTGCCTTCCGAGCGGTGGTGGTCGTGGGCGACAACCGGGGCCGGGTTGGTATCGGCGTCGGTAAAGCACGTGGCGTACCGGATTCGATCCGCAAAGCTTCTGAACGTGCCCGTCGTAACATGAAAAGTGTCTCTTTGATGGATACAACGATTCCACATACCGTTACCGCCAAACACGGCGGCGCGGTTGTGATGCTCAAGCCTGCTTCACCCGGTACGGGTGTAATCGCGGGTGGTGGTGTGCGTGCGGTGCTCGAAGCAGCCGGCGTGCGCGACATCCTGAGCAAAAGCCAGGGCAGCGCGAACATCCTGAACGTGGCTCATGCCACGCTGGATGCCCTGCACGACCTCAACAACGTGCAGGAACTGGCAGTCATGCGTGGCAAAGACGCAGCGGCAATTATGCCGTTCTGGAAGCGGGGAGCCAAACGCAATGACTAAGAAGCTGCGGATCACGCTGGTCAAAAGCCCGATTGGGTACGAAGAAAGCCAGAAGGTGACGGTCAAAACCCTCGGTTTGCGTAAAATGAATTCGACGGTGGTCCGCCAGGATACACCGTCGATCCGGGGGATGATCAACAAGGTTGTCCATCTGGTTAAGGTGGAGGAATTTGAAGAATGAAGCTGAATGATCTGCGCCCCGCGGAAGGATCGACCAAAAAGCGCAAGCGCGTTGGTCGCGGTATAAGCGCCGGTCAGGGTAAAACCGCTGGTCGTGGTACAAAAGGTCAGGGCGCGCGCAGTGGTGGCGGCAAAGGCCAGTACTTCGAAGGTGGTCAGTTGCCTCTGGTCCGCCGTCTGCCGTTCAAGCGCGGCTTTAACAACATCTTCCGCACAGTTTACCAGGAAGTCAACGTCGATGATCTGGCGCGCCAATTTGCCAATGGGGGCGATGTAACCCCGGCTGCGATGGCCGCAAAGGGCTTGATCAAAGAAGCCGATGCGCCGGTTGTGGTCTTGGGACGCGGTGAACTCACCGCTGTGCTCAAGGTCCAGGCCCATCGCTTCTCCAAGAGCGCCCAAGAAAAGATCGAAAAAGCGGGTGGTTCGGTTGAAACGCTGGAAATCTGGTTGACCGGCCCCTTCGCAACCGTAAAGAAACTGCGTAAAGAACAGCTTGCCGAATTACGCGAAAAGCGTCAGGCGAAGTAAAATACGCAAGGTCACCGGGGTGTGAGAAATTCCTTTCACCCCCGGTCTTCTGCCTAGCAAGTTTACGAGAGGATTACTAATTATGATTGAGGCGCTGCGCAATGCGTTTCGGCTGCCAGACCTCCGGCGGAAGCTGCTGTTCACTCTGCTGATCCTTTTGATCTACCAGTTCGTTGCACATGTAACGGTGCCCGGTGTGGATCGTTCGGTGCTGTCCGATCTGTTCAAGGAAGGCGATCAGGCAGGTTTCCTGAACGTGCTTAACCTGCTGTCCGGCGGTGCGGTAGCTAACTTCAGTGTGATCGCAAATGGTGTGTATCCGTTTATCACGGCCCAGATCATCCTGCAGTTGCTCGTTCCGATCATTCCTCGCCTGGAAGCGATGATGAAAGAACCGGATGGTCGTGACCGGATGAATCGCTATACCTACTATCTGGCAGTCCCGATGGCTGCGCTGCAAGCCATTGGTCAGATCAATATTTTCGAAAGCCAGGTTCAACAGGTTTCTGGGAAGCCGCTCATTGCGGACTTTGGTTTTGGCGCGGGTGACAGCTTCCTGACCACCTTAGCGGTCGTTGCAACGATGACCGCCGGAACAATGTTTGCGATCTGGCTGGGTGAATTGATCACTCATCAGGGTATCGGCAATGGTATCTCGGTGATTATCTTCTCTGGTATCGTGGCCCGCGTTCCAGCTAATCTGTACCAATTGTTGCAGACGCACTTCGTCTTCAATCTGCTGACCTTTGTGGTGCTGACGGTTGTCACGGTTCTGGTTATCGTCGTGATCCAGGAAGGTACGCGGCGGATTCCGGTGCAGTATGGTAAGCGCGTCCGGGGCCGTAAGATGTACGGCGGCGGCGCGACGCACATTCCGCTAAAAGTCAACACAGCAGGCATGATCCCGCTGATTTTCGCCCAGTCCATTGTGACCTTCCCGGCGATTGTGGCGGGCTTCTTCGGACAGGGGAAAGTCTCTACCTGGTTCCAGAATACATTTGGCAACCAGACCGGGGTTATTTATTGGGCGCTGTACTTTGCGCTGGTAGTCGGTTTTACCTACTTCTACACAGGCGTGATGGTCCAGAACCAGAATCTCGGTGAAAACCTGCAAAAGAATGGTGGTTTTATCCCTGGCATCCGTCCTGGTCGTCGCACGCAGGAATATATCAACCGGATCGTGAACCGAATTACGCTCGTCGGAGCGCTTTTCCTGGGTCTGGTCGCGATACTCCCTGGCATCATGCAGGTCGTCCAACGGATTGCCCTCGGACCAGCAGCCTCCAGTGGCCGTAACCCGGCACTGGTCATCAGCAGCGCGGGCTTGATCATCGTGGTGGGTGTGGTTATTGATACCATGCGCCAGCTCGAAGCCCAGTTGATGATGCGTAACTACGACGGTTTTATGCGTTAATGAGGTTGTAGGGGCCGTTTTGCCCCTACGCCAGGATTACTCAGATGGTCGTTATTCGTAAGACGCCGGACGAACTTTTATTGATGCGTGAAGCCGGGCGGATTAATGCGCGGGCCTTAGATGCGATGCGCCAGGCTATTCGCCCCGGAATCAGCACCAGACAATTGGATGACATTGCGGCTGAAGTACTGCGGAAGCATAATGCCAAAGCTGCGTTTCTGGGCTATCCACCTGGAAGTAAGTATCCGTTCCCGGCTACGATTACGGTTTCGATCAACAACGAATTGGTTCATGGTATTCCCGACCCGAACCGTATTCTACAAGAAGGCGATATTGTAAGCCTGGATTGCGGCAGTATTTACAAGGGGTTCGTGGGGGATTCGGCCTTTACCATGGGAGTCGGCAAGATTTCAGATGAGGCGCAGCGGCTGCTCGATATCACCGAAAAAGCGCTGTATGTCGGAATCGAGTTATCCCAGGTGGGCAACCAAACCAGTGACATCTCTAAAGGCATCCAGAAATTTGCCGAGTCGCACGGATACAGCCTGATCCGGGAATATACCGGGCATGGCGTAGGACGTTCGATGCACGAAGACCCCCAGATTCCGAACTGGTGGCCGACCAGCCGCCAGCAGGCGCGTGGCTGGCGCAGTCTTCCGCTTCAAGCGGGGATGACCTTTGCGCTGGAACCGATGGTTAGCCTGGGGCGGCCCGAAACCAAAGTGCTGGATGATCACTGGACGGTGGTGATGCGTGATGGGTCGCTGTGTGCCCACTTTGAGCATACACTGGCTGTCACGCCGGAAGGTCCGCCGCTAATTCTGACCGCATCCTGAAACAGCCAGAATTTAACCCTGGTCAAGCACGCGAAATATCGCTAAAATATCTGTTCCGTTCGGCGGGTTCAACGCCGACATAGAGGAGAGTGGTTGTTCTATGGCACGTATCGAAGGTGTGGACCTCCCGCGCAATAAGCGCGTTGAAGTCGCACTAACCTACATCTACGGTATTGGCCCGACTCGCAGCCAGGGTATTCTGGATGCAACGGGTGTCAGCCCCGATACGCGCGTCCGTGATCTGACCGAAACGGAAGTCCAGGCGCTGCGTGAAGAAGTGGGTAAGTTCCGGGTTGAAGGTGAGCTGCGCCGGGAAGTTAATCTGAACATCAAGCGCTTGATTGAAATCGGCAGCTATCGCGGCCTGCGTCATCGTCGTAGTTTGCCCGCTCGCGGGCAGCGGACCAAAACCAACGCACGTACCCGCAAAGGCCCCAAGAAGACTGTGGCCGGGCGTGGTCGTCGTCGTGGCGCGAAGAAGAAGTAATTCGCTTTTCCAGGGCCGGGTCTGTGCTGTGCGAGCGGCACAGCCTCTGTAACACGGCACCAGCGACGAAATTGTTCGCGGCGGGCCGTGTTCTGGTGTGCGCTGGTAGAATTTAGGAGCTTAAGAAGCAAATGGGACGTACTCGAGGGACGACAAAGGGGCCACGTCGTGGTCCAAAAAAAGTCAGAAAGAATATCCCTTACGGGCAGGCGCATATTCACGCCACGTTCAACAATACCATCTGCTCGATGACTGATCAGCAGGGGAACGTGATTGCGTGGGCAAGCGCCGGTACCGCCAGCTTTAAGGGGAGCCGTAAAAGCACCCCCTATGCTGCGCGCGTCGTGGCCCAACAGGCGTCGGAAAGCGCCCGTGAACAAGGGATGCAGGAAGTTGATGTGTTTGTCAAAGGCCCTGGCCCCGGACGCGAATCCGCGATCCGCGCTATCCAGGCCAGCGGGTTAAAGGTGCGCTCGATTACCGATGTGACACCGGTCCCGCACAATGGTGTTCGCCCGCCCAAAAAGCGTCGCGTCTAATCGTCATCACCGTATCTTTATAGACGAGTGGTGTAAACACACTGCACGTCCTAGTGTGGAGGAAGCCAAACTAGAATGGCACGTTATCACGGACCTGTATGTAAGCTGTGCCGCCGTGAAGGGGAAAAATTATTCCTCAAAGGCGCACGCTGTGTATCTCCTAAATGCTCAGTCGAGCGCCGTACCTATCCACCCGGACAGCACGGCAAAGACGCTTCGTTTAAGCGTGGTCGTGGGTCAGACTATGCGCTCCAGCTTCGTGAAAAGCAAAAGGCGCGTCGCATTTATGGTATTTTGGAGCGCCAGTTCCGCCGTTATTTCAGTGAAGCGCTGCGCCGTCCCGGTCTAACCGGTTCGAACCTGCTTGCTATTCTTGAAACACGGTTGGACAATGTGATCTACCGTCTGGGCTGGGCTGATTCACGCGCTCATGCTCGCCAGCTCGTCCAACATGGTCATTTTGCGGTGAATGGCCGCAAGACCAATATCCCGTCCTTTCTTGTTCGCTCCGGCGACGTGATCACCGTGCGCGAAGGCAGCCGCAATCGTAAGTACTTCAAAGAAATGCGCGCCTATATGGAAGACCGCTCCCAGGCACCCGAATGGTTGAATGTGGATGCAGTCGCCATGCAGGGCACCATTGTGCGGGTACCTGAACGTCGCGATATCGATATGCCGCTCAATGAACAACTGATTGTGGAATATTACTCTCGATAATGGTGAGACGGATCACTCAACCGGGTTTAGTCCCAGCAGGAGGAGGGGGCATGGTTACCAACAATATGGTATTGCCCAAAATCGAAGGCGATGCGACCTCGCAGAAATATGGTCGCTTCATCATCAGCCCCCTGGAACAAGGCTTTGGGATCACCGTAGGCAATGCGCTGCGACGGGTGCTGCTCTCGTCTTTACCGGGAGCAGCGGTTACGTCCATCCGCGTATCTGGTGTGCATCACGAATTTTCAGCGGTTCCCCATGTCCGTGAAGATATGACGCAGTTGCTGCTGCAAGTGAAGCAGTTGCGCCTTAAACTTTACGACACGGAATCCGCTCGTCTGCGCCTCGAAGTTCGTGGTGCGGGCACGGTGACGGCTGCGGATATTATTTGCCCGCCCGAAGTAGAAATCATTAACCCGGATCTCTACCTGTTCACCGCAGACTCCGATGATGCCCAACTAGAGGTGGAGTTCACGGTACAATCCGGGCGCGGCTTTTCGCCGACTGAAGAGCGTGGTCGGCTGCCGATAGGCGAACTGCCGGTCGATGCTATCTTTAGCCCGATCAAGCGCGTCAATTGGGATGTTGAACGCGCGCGGGTAGGCCAGCGTACCAATTACGATAAGCTGATTCTCGAAATCTGGACCGATGGCACGATTCGCCCCGAAGAGGCGATGAGTCAGTCGGCGGAAATCCTGATGAAGCACCTGATCATCATTGCAGGCGTAAGTGAAGAGTCGCTGATGCCTCCGACCGAAGAAGTGGCCGAGCCTGATCCCAATGCTCTGCCGCCCGAAACATACGAAACCCCCATCGAAACGTTGGACCTCAGCGTGCGTGTCTTCAACTCGTTGAAGCGCACCGGGATCACCAATGTCGGTGAGGTACTCGAAATGTTGGAGCGCGGGCCAGATGCGATGCTTGCCATCCGTAATTTTGGGGAAAAATCGCTGGATGAATTGGTCACGCGGTTGAAGGAAAAGAATTACCTGCCCGCCGACATGGACATCTTTTCCGGCGACTAGCTGAATATAGGGAACGTTATGCGACACAAAGTAGCTGGTAAGCGACTTGGGCGTGAGATGGGGCATCGTAATGCCCTGCGCCGCAATTTGATCAAAGATCTCTTCGAACACGAGCGGATTACAACCACCCAGGCCAAAGTGCGTGCTATTCGCGCCGAGGCTGAAAAGCTGATCACTATCGCCAAACGGGCGAATGCGACCAAAGATACGACACGTGGTGTTCACGCTCGCCGTTTGGTGTACGCACGCCTGAATGATCGTGACCTGGTCGGCAAGGTATTCAATACGATTGCCCCGCGTTACGAAACGCGTCCGGGGGGTTATACACGCGTGTATAAACTCGGCCCGCGTCAGGGCGATGCAGCCCCAATGGTTCTGCTCGAACTGGTAGACCGCGAAGAAGAGTAAGCGTGTGACGCGCTACCGGGCGGTGTTGGCCTACGATGGTACCGATTATTTCGGCTTCCAACGCCAGGCCACCAACACACCGACCATCCAGGGAGCCGTCGAGCAGACCCTCCTCCAGATTACCCGGCAGTCAATCACGGTAATCGGGGCGGGGCGCACTGACTCAGGAGTACACGCAACGGGGCAGGTGATAACGTTTGATGCGGAGTGGCGTCACAGGCCGGATGACCTGTGGCGCGCCCTAAACGCCACACTGCCGGAGAGTATCGCAGTGACATCGCTGTGTGAGGCCGAGCCGGATTTTCACCCGCGATTTGATGCCAACAGCCGGGTATACGAGTACTCATTCTACACGTCCCCGGTGCGGCAGCCCGTTCTTAACCGTTTTGCCTGGCATGTCTTTCGGCATGAGCCGCTTGATATGGCAGCCATGCGGGCAGCGGCGGGCCTGTTGGTTGGGTGGCACGACTTTGCAACCTTCGGACAACCGCCACAAGGCGATAATACAGTCCGTGAGGTGAAACAATCGGGGATCGAAATCTCCGGCGGGCCATTGATCCGCTACCGGATCGAAGCTAATGCTTTTTTATACCGGATGGTGCGCCGCGTAGTGGGCGCGCTGGTCCGAGTGGGTAGCGGTAAAGTTTCGTTGAATGAGTTTGAAACCGCCTTCCGCGCGGCGGATGGAATTTGGCCCAATGAGCCGGCCCCTGCTCATGGCCTCTGTTTAGTGAAAGTGACCTATTTAGCGGGCAGACGCCCTGCTGGAGAAGTATCATGAAGATCAAAACCTACACACCCAAGCCGGAAGATATCCAGCGCGAATGGTTTGTGGTGGATGCCAAAGACCAGACCCTTGGGCGTCTCGCCAGCCAGATTGCGCATATTCTACGCGGCAAACACAAACCTACCTTCTCGCCCCATATGGATGTCGGTGACTTTGTTATCGTCATCAACTGCGAGAAGATCCGTGTGACTGGCAATAAACTGGATTCGAAGATGTATTGGCGTCACTCCGGTTATCCCGGCGGCATTACGGGCGTTACCCTGCGCGATCAGCTTAAGAATCACCCTGAGCGCGTGATCGAAGCGGCTGTGCGCGGAATGCTGCCCAAGAATAAACTGGGCCATGCGATGTTCAAGAAGATGAAAGTTTACGCAGGCGAAAGCCATCCGCATGAGGCTCAACAGCCCAAAGTCATTAGCCTGTAGACAGCTAGAGGAAAGTAAAAATTATGTCGACTCAGTATTATGAGGGAATCGGGCGGCGCAAGGCTTCGACGGCGCGTGTTCGCATCTGGCCCGGCGGCAATGGCTCGGTGATGATCAATGATCGCCCTGCACTCGAATATCTGACCCGCGTTGGCGATTTGGAAGTTGCTTTGCTGCCGCTGCAAGCGGTGTCACAGCAGAATGCGTACAATGTGACCATCCATGTCAACGGTGGTGGTGTCACGGGTCAGCGTGATGCAATCCAGTTGGGTTTGGCCCGTGCTTTGCTGCTGGTTCAGCCGGAATGGCGCAGCCTCCTGCGTCAGGGCGCATACCTGTCGCGTGACCCACGCGTCAAGGAACGCAAGAAACCCGGTCTCAAGCGTGCGCGCAAGGCCCCAACCTATACCAAGCGTTAAACTTCCCGTTCACCAGGGAATCATCAAACAGGCAAAGCCTTTGATTGGAAAATCGAGGGTTTTGTCTGTTTTTGCATCCCGTTATTAACTGAGGACCATATCATGCCCCTGCATGTTCAACTCATCCAGGATGCTTTGAATATCCTAAATCTGGACACTTGGGACGCGCTGCAAATCCATGCCGCCGAGACCTTTAGGGCAATGCACCATCCGCCGCTCAATCCCGATGTTGCGGCGCTGATTGTGGATGGCCCAGCGCTTGATCTCACCTCGATCCAAAAGATTCTGCTGAACCAATACCCGCCGGATCATGAAATCAGGGTCGTCTCGAATGGCCGCTATGAACAATTAGCGCTTTCGGAATTGGACCATCTGGACAGCCAGCCCGTGGCCCTTTTTATTCCGCCGCTGCCCGCTAAAAGCAGCTTTGAGTACTTCCAGGAAATTATTGCGCATCTGCGCGCCCCCGAAGGCTGCCCCTGGGATCGGAAGCAAACACATGCTTCATTGCGCCCTTATCTGCTTGAAGAAACGTATGAAGTTTTGGATGCGCTGGACAGCGGCAACTATCAGGCGCTGCGTGAAGAAATGGGCGATCTGCTGCTCCAGATTGTGCTGCATTCTCAGATCGCCGTCGAGGCGAATGAGTTTAGCATGGCGGATGTGATCGCGGCGGTCAACGCCAAAATTATCCATCGCCACCCGCATGTATGGGGCAGCGTCGAAGTCAACGGCGCGGAAGATGTCAAAACCAACTGGGATAAAATCAAGCAGGTAGAAAAACAAAAAGAGCGCAAATCCCGTTTGGATGGCGTCCCTAAATCACTCCCTGCGTTATCTCAGGCATTCAGCTACCAGGATCGTGCCGCCCGCGTGAAATTCGACTGGGAAACGATTGAACCGGTCATTGCCAAAGTGCATGAAGAACTGGCCGAATTGATGGAAGCGTCGGATGATGAGTCACGAGCCAAAGAAGCGGGCGATCTGCTGTTTGCCGTCGTGAATCTGGCGCGGTGGATGGATATTGAACCCGAATCGGCGTTGCGCGGCACGAACAGCCGCTTTTACCGCCGCTTTGCTTATATCGAACAGCGCACGACTGAACAGGGTCGCACCCTGGAAGAGATGACCTTAGCCGATATGGATGCGCTTTGGGATGAGGCTAAGGCCCAGGGCTTATAGACTCTCGCCGCTGATATATAAGGCCGATCCAAGAAAATGATTAGCCCTTTCATCCGGTTTGACTCCCCTTTCCTGAGGGAAGGGGTAAGGGGGGATGGGGTAAAGAAAATCTAAAAGCCACTTCAGTCTATCGAAGTGGCTCGCGGATGATCAGTTTTTGGCCGGTGCTTTCGCAGGCAGCGAGAGATTATTTTACTTTTTGCACGGTCAAAGCACCCTCCGCCATGCTGAGACTGACCTGCTCCCCTTCGACCGAGAACTGAATAGGGGTGCCGAGCGCGGTGCTGTTGGCGATGATAAACCCATTGGGAGTAGGCAGGGGTTGCAGGGCAAACTGCCAGGGGCCATACAGCAGCCAAAGCACATTATCCTCGCGCTGTTCCACCGTCAAGCCGGACTCATACTCGCCCAGCAGCGGAGCCGCGTCAGCAGGATCAATGGCGGCATCGGGAAGTTGAGCAAGTTCGGCATCGATACTGCCATACGCCGCATCAAATTTCGCATGCCAGTTGGTGAGCGCTTGCGGTTCCATGCCGTACAGCAGCTCCGCAAAAGCTTCGAGCATCGCGTAGTTATACAAGTCCCCGTAGATGTGGTTGGAGAAGATCACCAGTCCGATATTCGTTTCAGGAAAGACCACCATCAACGTCCGATAACCTTCCCAGCCGCCATCATGGAAGCGCGTCGTGATGTCGCGCATGGTTAGCGTAACCCAGCCCATGCCATAGAACAGATCGCGAGCGTCGTCCTCATCCGGTTGGGTTCGGACGCCGGGTTTCCAGGTTTCCGCCAGGGTATCCGCAGACACAAGCACCGTTCCATCCGGCGTTACTCCACCGTTCACCTGGGTGATCACATAACGGGCCATATCGTTGATATTGGTCCAAACGCCACCCGCCGGACCAATTACCCCAATAGGCACAGGCAACGCCAGCGAAGGCGTTTCTACATCGCTCAACAGCGAGAATTCGTAAGACCGAGCGTAGTTGTCCCCCAGCAGGCTCAGATCATCGGTGATAATAGCCGAGGGCATGTTTATCGGATCAAAGACGCGTTCCTGCAAAAGCGCCCTATAATTCTCCAGTGTCGGTTCGTTTCCGGCGGCGACTGTGGCGGCGTATCCAGCCAGGGAATAGACCTCATTATTGTAAGAGTAGTCCTCGTGATAGGTTCCCTCAGCCGCCTGATCCGCAACCACGGACAGCAAATCATCCACGGTCCATGCGCCCCAGTCCAGTGAACGCAGTTCGTCGGTGACCAATCCTGTCCCCATGCCCATTAAATCGCCCACTGTAATTTGCGCTGTGAGTTCGGGCACCGAGGTCTGAAAAGTGGGGAAAATCTCCGTCACGGGTGTATCCCAGCTCAATTTACCTTCGTCCACCAACTGGGCTACCAGGAAAGAAGTCATCGACTTGGTGGTGGACCCAATACGAAAACGAGTCTCAGTTGTAAACGATTCGCCAGTTGCCACATCGCGTACGCCAAATCCGTTGGCATATCGCACTACTCCATCCTCGATCACGGCAACTGCCACACCCGGAATATGAAAGTTCGCCATTTCCGTTTCGACAAGGGCGGCGAAATCCGTAATGACTTGATCCGTGACTTGCGGTTGGGCGTCCTGGGCTATCCCCTGTGCTGTCGGGCTGAGGACGATGCATAACAGCAGCACTAATCCCAGTTTGAGGTTTCTCATTTCACGTCGCTCCTTACAGTTGGAATACTCGAAACAGTATACGCAAGGGATGAAATGTTCGTTTCGCTTGTGTCTATTTCAGAACTGTAAGGTGGCTGTAACACGAGTGTCATTCTCATCAACCATCATGTTATGCAGGTCTGACACATGGAAGGATGATGGAATGAAGTTCACGCGAAGTAAGCTGATCGTGCTCACCGTGTTGGCGTTGATGCTGTTTTCCACAACCAGCACCCTCTTAGCTCAAGGCCCAGATGGTGATGGGACGCCTCCGGCTCCTCCCGGTGACGGAGGACAGCCGCCGAATGGGGGTGGTGGTCAACCGCCAGATGGTGGTCCAGGCGGTCCAGGCGGTCAGCCGCCGGATGGCGCGGCAGGTGGAACAACAACTAACCCTGTCTTGGCCGCCAATTGCGGCGTGTATACGTTAGATGGCGTATCCGGAGATTCGGCCACCGATCAAACCTACGACTCAACCGAAGGCGATGTATCGAGCATCTGCGTGATCAATGGCGGAACACTGACGCTTGTTAATCCAACCATCACCAAAATGGGCGATACATCTTCAGCCGATAGCAGCAGTTTCTACGGACTTAATGCGGCGGTTTTGGTCGGCGCTGACAGTGTCGTAACGATTTCTGGCGGAACTGTGACGACGAATGGTGAAGGCACCAACGGTGTTTTTGCTACCGGAACCGGTGCAACGGTAACGCTCTCGGATATGTCCATTAACGCGGTGGGCGATGGCGCACACGCAGTGATGGCAACTTTGGGCGGCACAATGATCCTCACCAATGTGGATATGATCACAACCGACGCGCATTCGGGCGCAATTGCCACCGATCGCGGCAGCGGTACGATTACAGTTACGGGCGGAACGGTCCTCACATCGGGGCAGGATTCGCCGGGCATTTACTCAACCGGGAAAATTACGGTTGCCGATGCCACGCTTACCGCAACCGCCGCCGAGTCGGCTGTGATCGAAGGGGCAAATTCGATTACGCTGACGGATACCACACTGTTGTCCAGCATCGAGGATAAATGGGGCGTGATGATCTACCAGAGTTTTTCAGGGGATGCTGAAGGCTCTGAAGGCGTCTTCACGATGACGGGTGGTTCTCTCGCTCATACGGCAACCACAGGCCCTCTGTTTTTCATCACCAATACAACCGGGTATATCAATCTGTCCGAGGCCGAGATCACAGTCGGATCGGGTATCCTGGTGCAGGCAGGCGGCACCGAACGCTGGGGCAACAGTGGCGAAAATGGGGGAACCGTTATCCTCACCGCCGATGCCCAGATCTTGACGGGAGACTTTGTGGCCGACAGCATCAGCACGATCACGGCGACTCTCCAAAATGGCTCGTCTTTGACGGGAAGCATCAATGTCGATCATACCGCACAAGCCGTGAATCTGACTCTGGATGAGAGCAGTACCTGGACGGTAACTGCCGACTCCTATCTAACTTGCCTTGTTGATGGGATTTCAGAAGGCACAGTGGCAAATATCATTGGCAACGGCCACACGGTTTACTATGACAGTGCCGCCTGTACCGAATTGGGCGGTGAGACATATGCCCTGAGCGGTGGTGGGTACCTGCAACCTGCTGGCTAAGTTTAGCCTTATCGTCGGTCCCATTGATCACATGGAGGACTGAGAGGCAGTTCTCCGTGTTTTATTTCCCTGGCTTGGCCGAGATTCTCTCCCAATAGGCTGCCAGCAATCGGACTGGTAACACCCGGCTGCCGTGCGCCCCATGCCAGTATCCAGAACTGATCTTGCCCCACATCAACGGACAGAATTTATTTCGTAAGAGCGGCTGGCTTCCC
>CAYYNB010000023.1:10364-48287 GCA_964472565.1 uncultured Anaerolineaceae bacterium | reverse complement strand
ACAAATCTTCCCGTGTGGCGTCGTCAAACGCCCTTCCCGACGCGAACTTTTCCCTCAGAGCGGCGGCAAGGGGGGGGAGGGTACCGCCACTTACTAACCGAAATCTAACTTTCGAGCACCGCCAGCATCCCCGCCAGGCTTTCGATCAGCGGGTCCATATGACTTGCCGCTTCCGTCACATGCGTCTGAAGCGCCACCCGTTCGGCCTCACCCGTTTCGCGCGGGCTGATCAGCACCAGGGGAATGTCGGTCAGACGCGGATCGCGCCGGATGGTATGCAAAATCCAAAATCCGTTGTGATGAGCCATCAACAAATCGAGCATCACCAGCCCCGGCACATGCTCGTCATCCTTCAGCCAGTCCAGCGCGCCCTGCCCATCTTCGCACGTCGCCAGCGGAATCGCCTCGCTGCTCAAAAACTGGCACAGCATCTCGCGTTCGTTGGCGTCATCCGTAATCACCAGCACCGGGCGATCCAGTTCGGGACGCTGCACATGGGCCACCGCCGCCAGCAGTTCATCCCGTTGCAGCGGTTTAAAGGCGCTGCTGCTCGCGCCCAGCCCGAACGCCGCCACCTGCTCGCCCTGCACATGGGTCAGCAGCACGGGCAGCGCGCTGGTTACGGGGTTGTGGTGCAAATGCCGGATCACGTCCGGCATCGCCTGAATATCCACCAGAATCGCGCTGGGATGCATATCCTGCGCGCGCGCCACGCCCGCCGGTCCATCCAGTGCCCGGATCGGGCGGTACTTCAGGTTGCGCAGTTCATCGAACAACACGCGCCACGCCTCATCGTCCGGCTCTATCACCAGCACCAGCGGCCCGCCCATCATTTTCGGCTGGGTGGCGGGCTGCGGCTCATCGAACATATCCAGCGCGGGCAGCGCGACAAAAAAGGTACTGCCCTCTCCCGGCTGGCTTTTAACCCAGATGCGCCCCGAATGCAGTTCGGCCAGTTTCCGGGCAATCGCCAACCCCAACCCTGCGCCTTCATACTCCCGTGACCGCGATCCATCCACCTGCCGGAACTCATCAAAGATGCTGGCCTGCTGTTCCGGCGGAATCCCGATCCCCGTATCTTCGATGCTGAAAATCACCCATTCGCGATCTTCCAGCCAGCCGAGCAGCGGCAGCTTAAACTGGTCGCTGCGCCCTTTGTTCACCGTGACATTCCGCGCGCTCAGTTTCACATAGCCTGCGGGTGTGAACTTGACCGCATTCCCCAGCAGATTCAGCAAAATCTGCCGGATGCGTAATTCATCCCCCCGGATAAGGCGCAGCGGCATTTCCAGTTCCAGTTCCATCGCCAGATTTTTCGTGTTCATCAGCGGCTCAACCGTGCCCAGCAGCCCGTCGATCAGCGGCGCGAGGCGCAGCGTGTTTAAGCTCAACTCCATCCGCCCGCCTTCGATCCGGCTCAGGTCGAGAATATCGTTGATCAGCGCCAGCAGATTCAAGCCGTTCCGGTGAATCTTCTCCACCCGATCAGTCTGTTTTTCGGTCAAATCGCCGTAGATATTTTTCAGCAGCAGTTCGCTGTAACCCACAATCGAATTGAGCGGCGTCCGCAGTTCGTGGCTCATATTCGCCAGGAACTCGCTTTTATAGCGGCTGGTTTCGCGCAGTTCATCGTTCAGATGTTCCGCGCGCGCTTTTTCTGCCGCCAACTCGTTGATCACCTGTCGTAAATCCTGGTTCGCCACGCGCAGTTCTTCATTCCGTTCGCGCAGCGGGTTAAACAACTGCCACCGCAGCACCACATACCCGATCAAAATCGCGGAGACAGTCGTCAGGCTGATGTCTACCGGATAGGTGCGCAGCGGCGGGATCACGTTCGTCAGATACCCGGCCATCAGCAGCAGCACCGGCAGTTCCAGCGGGCGAGTTTGCGCGGTGGAATGAACCCGCAGCAGCAGGAACGACGCGCCGCCGTACAGCAGCACATGCCCCAGCGCGATATACCCCGCCAGCTTCAGTTCATAGTCCCATGTGTCCGCGTTTGGATGGAAAACCACCGCGTGATCCGTCCACAGCAGCGCCGACAACCCCACCAGAAACACCGCCGCCCAGACTGCCAGCCCGGTCAGCCCAATCGTGGTTCGCTCCTCCGACCGCCGCAGCACCAGCACAAACAGATACAGCATGATCGGCACGGCCACCAGGCCGCTGAAGACCAGATAAAAATTCGCTTTGTCATCCAGCGGACTCACATCCGGCACGACGCGCGTCATCGAGAAAAACGCCCACAACCCCAGCGATCCCAAAAACAAAGCGAACCACACATTAAGCGCGGTTCGCTGCGGTTGGATCAGCGTAACGAAGATCAGCCCGGCAGCAATACTGAACGAGATGCCGTTTGCGAAGATAATCAGTGCCGTTTCCAGCGACATACTACCCCCCTCGCGCCGCAGGCAGTGTAAATGTAAACCGGCTCCCCTGCCCCAGCACGCTTGCCACCCAGATCGCGCCTTCCATCAGCTCGACCAGCTTTTTGCTGATCGCCAACCCCAACCCTGTCCCCCCATAGGAACGGGTTGGGCTGCCATCCGCCTGCCGGAATTCATCAAAGATAATCCGCTGATCCTCCGGCGTGATTCCGATCCCCGAATCGGCGACGGTCACTTCAATATACAGCCGGTCTTCATAGCGGCTTTCCTGCGCCGAAACCGTGATCCCGCCTTCTTCGGTGAACTTAATCGCATTGCTGAGCAGGTTCGTGATCACCTGTTCCAGCCGCTGCGGATCCGCGATCACCGGCGGCAGCCCGCCCGGAATATCCAGCGTGACATTCAACCCCTTCGCGGCGGCCTGTGCATCAAAACCCTGCACCACCGCCTGAATCGCGCTGCGCAGGTCCACCCGATCCATGTGCATATCCATGCGCCCCGCGTCGATTTTGGAAATGTCGAGCAGATCATCGATCAGCGTCAGCAGATGCCGCCCATTTTTCAGAATCCGTTCGACGCGGCTGGACTGCGTTTCGTTCAGTTCGCCATAAATCCCGCCCAGCAGCGTATCGCTGAATCCGATAATGCTGTTCATCGGGGTGCGCAGTTCGTGGCTGATCGTCGCCAGAAATTCGCTGCGCAGCCGGTTCGCCTCGCTCAATTCCACCGCCCGCTGTTCCAGTTGGCGAAACAGCATCGCGTTATCCAGCGCAATCGTACCTTGCAGCACCAGCGTTTGCGCCAGCAGAATATCATCTTCGGTGAACACCCGCCCCACTGCCTGATCCGCCCATTCCACCACGCCGATCACTCGTTCGCCCGCGTACATCGGCAGAATCAGCAGGCTCTGGTTGCCCATCCGTTCCATCCACTCATGCGCCTGCTGGTGAATGTCGGTGTCATGCAGATACACCGTGACCGGCTGCCGCGTGCGGATGGCCTGGGCCATCGCATAATGTTCGCCCAGTTCCAGCCGCGTGCCCTTCGCGAGCGACCCTTTCTGGAATTCATGGTGTGGCGCGCGGTAGTCCGCTTCGACGAATACCGCGTGATGCAGCGTATCATACAGCCCGACCATGCAGCTTGAGGTATTCAGCGCCCGGTTCATATGCCGGACCATCGCCTGAGTCAGTTCGTTATAATTCAGAATCGAGGTGAGGTCCTGTCCGATCTGGTGGACGATGCGCTGTTCCAGCAGCCGCCGCTGCGCCTGATCGTACAGCCGCGCATTTTCGAGCGCGATGCTCACCTGGGTTGCCAGCGTTTCCATCGCGTCCCGTTCGAGTTCGCTGAAGGCATCCAGTTGAGTCGATACCACCTCAATCGCCCCGATCACGTCGCCTTCATGCCGCAGCAGCACAATCAAAAAGCTTTGCAGGTTGTGGTGATCGTTGTAATGCACATAATCGGCATCGTTGCGTACATCCGGCACGACCTGCGTTTCGCCGGTGCGAATCGCCCGCCCCAGAATGCCCTCGCTGACCGGCCAGTTTGTGCTGCTGTCCAGATACAACATCGGAGTTGCCGCCGCGCACGCCCGCACCGAGAGTGTTTGCCCGTTGTCATCAATCAGCAGCAAATACACCGCGTCATGCTCAAATATCTCGCAGATTTCATCCACCGTGCGCCGCATCAGCGCCTGGGTTTCCAGCGTGGCATAAAATTCCTGGCTGAGGCGGTTAATGCGATTCATCATTTCGGCGCGGCGGCGCTCGGTATCAAACACCGCCAGGCTGCCCATACTCAGCGCGATCTGGTTGGCAATTGTCTGGGCGATTTCGATCTGCGCCTTGTTAAAACTGCCCGTGCGCTGGTTGATCAGATGCAGCACGCCGAGTGTCCGGTTGCGCGTATTCAGCGGGCAGCCCAACACATTCTGATATTCAGTGGGCGCTTCCGGCGGATGCGTGTTAAAAATCGCCGCCCGCCCCGTGTGATACACATCCACCAGATAACCCGGCCCATCCAGTGGCAGCGTGCTCTCATAAAAATGCTGCCCGATCCCATAGGTTGAAGGGCGATGCACTTCGAGTTCATAGCTGATGTGATCCGGCAGCAGCAGTTGTGCGCCTTCACAGTCGAGCAGTTCCGCCGTTTCGCGCAGCGCATCCGTCAGCATCTGATCGAGGTTCACCATCGCGCTGGTGATCGTCGTCAGCCGCTGCAAGGCGGTCATCTCACGCAGCCGGACGCGCATATCGGCCAGCAGATCGCGGTGACTGTCCGCCAGTTGATCGTACTGCCGCGACAGGTGCAGCACCAGCGCCGCCTGATCCGCCAGCGTTTTGAGCGCCGGGATATGCTGCGGCTGGTAGACGTTCGGCTGGCAGTGTTCGACATTAAACACGCCCAGCAGCGTACTATCGAGCATCACCGGCACGGCAAGTTGGGATCGTGAAGCCGGGTCGATAAACAGGCAGCGCGGATCGGTGGTCATATCCTCGACCAGAATCGCAGTCCGTGTTTGCGCGACCTGCCCGATGATGCCGGTTCCCAACGGAATCGGAAAAGGCGTCGTGCCTGCCGAACTCAAATAGATGCTGGGCGTCAGCGTGCGCGTTGCCGGATCGTACAGGGCCAACCCGCCGCTGTCGAACGGAATGGTGCTTTGCGCACGCCGGATAATGTCGAGCAGTAAATCGTGTAGCGTAAACAGAGAGGTAGAAGCCCGCTCGGACATAGGTCAACCCACCCGAATAAATATCCCGCTTTGGTACTAGTGCTGTTATAGCCTGTTCTACGCGATTCACGCAACTGGCAAGGTTAAGCGCTTTGGCTAGCCCCGCACACCAATATGCACTATACTGACCATCATCATTTACTTTGGGTGGGACGAACCAGCGGTGACTGCTGCCAGTGATGTGACAATCCTCGTGATGGACGATGGGCGCGATAACCGCGACTTCATCGTAGATTATGTACTCAGGCCGAATGGCTTTAATCCGCTTGTCGCGCGCGATGGCATGGAAGGCATGGAAATGGTCCGCCAGCATCACCCCGATGTGATCCTGCTGGACCTCCAGATGCCGCGTATGAACGGGATGCAGGTGCTCGAAGCCCTCCGCGCCGAAGGCTTCGACATCCCCGTGATCCTCATGACCTTTCACGGCTCCGAAGAAGTTGCCATCGAAGTCTTTCGTAAGGGTGTGCGCGATTACGTCAAAAAACCCTACACCGTCGATGAAATGCTCGAAGCGATTGATCGCTGCCTGGGTGAAGTCCGCCTGCGCCGCGACAAAGACGCCCTCACCGAGCGCCTGCTGCAAGCCAATTCTACCCTCAACCGCCGCATCAAAGAACTGAATACGCTCTACCAGATCGGCAGGAGTGTCACCGCCCTGACCAGCATGGATGAACTGATGCCCAAGATCGTCAACGCGGCGATCCACGTCATCGGGGCCGAACAGGGATCGCTGCTGCTGCTTGAAGGGGATCAGCTTGTCTGCCGCGCCATCAAATTCGCCGGTGATCCCGAAGCCCGCGCCGTGAACGATGTCAGCCGGGACCGGATCGCGTGGCAGGCGGTGCGGCTCGCCCGTCCGATTGTGCTCTCGCCCGAAGAACTGCGCCAGCACCACGCCACCAACCCCATGTTACCCTCGGCGGTAGCCTGTATTCCGCTGCTGGTCGGTGGTCGTGTGGTGGGCGTGCTCAGCGTAGAAAATGCCTCTTCCGACGCCCGCGCTTTCACCCAGCAGGACGGCGCGATGTTGAGCGCCCTCAGCGACTATGCCGCCATTGCCATCGAAAACACGCGCATCTATTCCGCCCTGGAACAGATCACCGAGCGCGAAAAAGAGAATATCCGCGCCGCCTTTGAAAGTTATGTTGCTCCTACCGTCGTAGACCGCGTGCTGCAAAATCCCGGTGCGATGCGGCTCGGCGGTTTGCGCCAGGAAATCAGCATTGTATTTGCCGACGTGCGCGGTTTTACGACGTATATTGAACAGGCCGATCCCGAAGAAGCTGTCAAACTGCTCAACGAGTATTTTAATCTTGCCACCGACGTGATTTTCAGCCGCGAAGGAACGCTTGATAAATTTATGGGTGATGCGGTGATGGCCTTTTTTAACGCGCCCCACCCCCAGGACGATCACTGTTACCGCGCCGTCGATGCGGCGATGGCCCTTCAGCGGGCGATTGCCGAACGCAACGCGCGTTTCGGCGGCGAAGGGCTGACCTTTGGCATCGGCGTGCATGTGGGCGAAGTCGTCGTCGGCAACATCGGCACCGCCAAAGCCATGAATTACACCGCCATCGGCGATACGGTCAACGTCGCCAAACGCCTTCAGGAACGCGCCCTCCCCGGCCAGATTCTGATCACCGCCGAAATCCACGAGCGCCTGCAAGGGTCCGTCGAAGTCGAGGCGATAGGCGAAATGTCGATGAAAGGCCGCGTGCAGCCGGTGCGCGTTTTCCAGTTGCTCGGCCTCGCCTAAAGGATAACGTCGCATGCCGCCCGTTGATCCGCAGTGGTACAAAAAAATCTGGACCCTGGATATTCTCGGCCAGTCGTGGGTCGAACAAACACCCCACGAAGTCGATTTTGTGATCGAAGCGCTCCAGTTGCAGGGCGGCGAACGAATTCTCGATCTGGCCTGCGGCTTTGGCCGCCATGCCCTCGAACTCGCCGCGCGGGGTTATACGGTGGTCGGCGTAGACATCACCCCCGCCTATATCGAGGAAGCCCAGCGCCGCGCGCAAAATCTGACCCACACCACCTTTATCTGCGCCGACATCCGCGACGTCACCTTCTGCCGCGAATTTGACGTGGTGCTCAATCTGGCTGACGGCGCGATAGGCTATCTGGAATCCGACGCGGAAAACCTGAAGATTTTTGACCGGATCGCGGCGGCGCTCCAACCCGGCGGTAAACATCTGATGCAGGTCTGTAACGGCGCGTATGCGATCAAACATTTTCCCAAACGCCATTGGGAATTCGGACAGCAGGCGCTGTCTCTCGCGGAATTCGAATGGGAAGCCGCCACGTCGCGCATGTTGTACGCGGGTTACACCTTCCCCTACGGCGAACCATTCACCCCGCCCATTGAACCCGCCGCGCCGACGTCCGCCCGCCTTTACACCGTGCCCGAACTGGAAGCCATCTTCCAGGCGCGGAACATGCACATCGTGCAAGCCTTCGGTGGTTATGATGTGCAGGTACCTGTCACCGCTGACTGCTTTGAGATGGCCGTTTATTCAACCCTGGGCTTGGGGTAAAATCATCCGTTATCATCTGACATCCAGGATACAAAAATCATATGACAACTGAGAATGCTCAACCCTCTCTTTTCCCGCGATCCAGCGGGGTGCTGCTCCATCCGACTTCCCTGCCCGGGCGCTACGGCATCGGGGACCTGGGCGAATACGCCTACCGTTTTGTCGATTGGCTGGTCGATACCGGGCAGACGATCTGGCAGGTGCTGCCGCTCGGCCCCACCGGGTACGCCGACTCGCCGTACCAATGTCTGTCCGCCTTTGCGGGCAACACCAATCTGATCAGCATCGATATTCTGGTGGGCGAAGGCTGGCTGTCCGACATGGATCGCCAGCATGTACCGTCCTTCCCCGAAGATCACGTCGATTTCGGCTGGATTCTGCCCTATCACAAGGACATGCTGCACCGCGCCTACGAAAATTTCAAGGTCCACACCCGGCCCGAACGCCGCGCCGCCTTTGAAGTGTGGTGCCGCGACAACGCCGACTGGCTGGACGACTGGGCGCTGTTTATTGCGCTGAAAGAAGAGCGCGATCTCCGCCCCTGGACCGAGTGGGAATCCGATCTGGCGCTGCGCCAACCTGCCGCGATCAAAGCCGCGCGCGAACGGCTGGCCGACAAGCTTCAGGAACACCAGTTTTTGCAGTGGGTCTTCGCGGAACAATGGGGCAACCTGCGCCGCTACGCCAACGAACGTAAAGTCCGGCTGGTGGGCGACCTGCCGATCTTCGTCGCGCACGACAGCAGCGATGTATGGGCCAACCCCGATAAGTTCTACCTGGACAAAAAAGGCAATCCCGAAGTAATCGCGGGCGTCCCGCCGGACTATTTCAGCCCCACCGGGCAGCGCTGGGGCAACCCGCTCTATCGCTGGGACCGCATGGCCGCCGATGGGTACGACTGGTGGATCAAGCGCATCCAGGGCATTCTCAAGCAGGTGGACCTGATCCGCATCGATCATTTCCGGGGCTTCGAGGCCTATTGGGAAATCCCCGCCACCGAAAAAACCGCCGTCAAAGGCAAGTGGATCAAGGGGCCGAACATCAAATTTTTTGAAGCACTGCGCGACAGGCTGGGCGAGTTGCCCATTATCGCGGAAGACCTGGGCGAGATCACCAAAGAAGTGGTCGAACTGCGGGATGCGTTGGGTCTGCCCGGCATGAAGATTTTACAGTTCGCGTGGTCCGAACCGACCAACCCCTTTCTGCCGCACAACCACGTCCCGAACTGTGTCGTCTACAGCGGCACGCACGACAACAATACCACCGTCGGCTGGTGGAATGATCGCAAAGAAGTCACCGACAAAACGCGCGCGTTTATGTTCGACTACATTGGCCACGATACGGTGAGCGAAATCAACTGGACCATGATCAAACTCGGCATGCGCTCGCCTGCCAACACCTTTGTCATGCCCATGCAGGACGTGCTCGGCCTGGGCGCAGCGGCCCGCATGAACACCCCCGGCCAGCCGTCCGGCAACTGGACCTGGCGCTTAACCGTGCAGCAGTTGTTCGATCCGCTGCCCAAAGATCGCCTGACCCATGTCACGCGCCTGTACCAGCGCCGCCCCGATCAGCAGGAAGTCAAATATGGGGATGTCGCCGTGCAGGAGCGGGCCTAGCGGCATAAGCTGGCACATTCGATCACAAACGTTGGGCAGGGATCAAAACCTGCCCTTTGTTTTATAATCAGTTCAAAAGGCTAAGGAGGTGCAGCATGGCTTTCGTCCTTCACAGCAGCGATTTTCAGCCCGGCACACAGATCCCGATCCGCTTCACATGTACGGGCAGCGATGTCTCCCCCACCCTCACATGGAGCGATCCGCCGCCCGGAACCGGCAGCTTCGCGTTGATCTGCGAAGACCCCGACGCGCCGCGCGGCCTGTGGGTCCATTGGGTGATCTACAACATTCCCCACGACACCCACAGCCTGTCCGAAGCGATCTCCACCACGCCCGAACTCCCCGACGGCACGCGCCAGGGTGTCAACGACTTTGGGCGCATCGGTTACGGTGGCCCTTGCCCCCCGCCGGGACGCGGCAAACACCGCTATTTCTTTCGCCTGTATGCGCTCGACGCGGCGCTGACCCTGCCCTCCGGCGCAACCCGGGCCGACCTGCTCACGGTGATGGAGGGTCATCTGCTCGCCCAGACTGAACTGATGGGCCTGTATGAGCGCTGAGCGTTTTTTTCGGATGCGCGCCTGCGGCATTATCCGGCGCGAGGATCACATTTTGCTGATCGAGTGTTTTGAAGAAGGTTACGGTCTGCATTACAATTTACCCGGCGGCGGCACCCAGCGCGGCGAACCCGTCCGCGAGGCCGTCCGGCGCGAAGTGCGCGAGGAAACCGGCCTGGAGGTCGAAGTGGGGCGCTTGCGGCTGGCTTACGAAGCGCTCCACCCGGATACACACCATTCTTTCGGCCTGCTGTTCGAGTGTCACGCGCTGCCCGACGCTGAACCGCGCCTGCCCGCTGTGCCCGATGCATTCCAAACCGGCGTTGTGTGGGTGCCGCTGGCCGATCTGAAGACGATTCGCCTGCTGCCGGCCATCGGCCCGCAGCTTTACGCCGTGCTGCTGGATGAGCCAGGAGCCGATTATTTTGCCCAACATACGGAACAACCATGAGCGAATACGACAGCATCCAACAATCTTCCACCCCCGCCAACACGGACTCCCTCGCCGCCGATTTTGCGGCGCTGGGCCTGCAAGCGGGCCTAACCGTTATCGTCCACTCGTCCCTCAGCCGCCTCGGTTGGATCAATGGCGGAGCCGCCGCCGTGATTCTGGCCCTGCAATCCGTGCTGGGACCATCCGGCACGCTGGTCATGCCCACCCATTCCAGCGATCTGTCTGATCCCGCCCAGTGGGAAAACCCACCCGTCCCCGAAGCATGGTGGCCGATCATCCGTGATACCATGCCCGCCTACGATCCCGACCTCACGCCGACGCGCGGCATGGGGGTCATTCCCGAAACGTTCCGCAAAGGCCAGGGCGTGCGCCGCAGCGCCCACCCGCAGATGTCGTTTGCCGCCTGGGGAGCCAACGCGGAATTTATCACCGCCCACCATGCATTAGACTACGGGCTGGGCGAAGGATCGCCGCTGGCCCGTTTATATGATCTCGATGCCTGGGTGCTGCTCCTCGGCGTCGGGCACGGCAACAACACCTCGCTCCATCTGGCCGAATACCGCGCCGCCTGGCCGTCCAAACGCACCGTCCAGTTGGGCACCTCGATGCTGGTCGATGGGCAGCCCGCCTGGGTTAACTTCCCCGATGTTGAGATCGACACGTCCGACTTCGAGACGATTGGGGAAGCCTTCAACCAGTCCGGCCACGTTCGCCAGGGCACGGTCGGCATCGGACCGGCGCTGTTTTTCCGCCAGCGTCCCCTGGTTGATTTCGCCGTCGAATGGATGAGTGCCCACCGCGCCTGACGCACCCCGCAGTTGGGCAGACTGCAAGATGCGCATTATCAAACAATGGGTTAAGATAATGCAGTGAAGTTCTCAACCTCATGGAGGAGAAGCGCGTAACCCATGGCTAAACGGATTCTTGTCGTCGAAGATAATCCCGACAACCGCATCTTGATCACTGATGTGCTTTCTTCCCTGGATTATGAAGTGTTGGTCGCCTTCGACGGGGAAAGCGGCGTGGAAATGGCTGAAAAAGAAATCCCCGATCTGATCCTGATGGATCTGTCTTTGCCCAAGATGGATGGTTGGGCAGCCACCCAACAGATCAAAGCGAACGGTACGCTCTCGCATATTCCAATTGTCGCGCTCACCGCCCATGCGATGGTCGGAGATCGTGAAAAAGCACTCCAGGCTGGCTGCGACGATTACATTTCAAAACCGATTGATCTGCGTGAACTGGCTAGCAAATTAAAACATTTCCTGGGGTAAACCAGCGTGAAAGTCTTAGTCGCCGAAGACAACCCCGACAGCCGCGAACTGGTCCATGATATTCTCGTGAGTTTAGGTCATGCGCCCATCCTGGCCGAAAACGGGCTGATCGCGCTGCAAAAAGTGCAGCACGAACTGCCCGATCTCGTCCTGCTCGACATCAACATGCCCGAAATGGACGGTTTTGAAGTCTGCGCGGCCATCAAAGGTAATCCGGTCACTTCCAAAATCCCGGTCATTATCCTCACCGCCCAATCCGATGTCGATTCGCGTGTCACCGGGCTGGGTTTGGGTGCGGATGACTACCTGCCCAAACCGTTTCATCCCCGTGAATTGATCGCGCGCATCAATACCCGTCTGCGCGCCAAAGTGCTGACCGACGATCTGCGCGACCAGCGCGAACAGATTCGGCACACCTTCGAGCGGTTTGTTGCGCCCGAAATCGTCGAGCAGTTGCTCGAAGACCCGACGCGCGTGCAGTTAGGCGGCGCAGAAGCGATTATCACGGTCCTGTTTGCCGATCTCGAAGGCTTCACCACCGTGTCCGAATATACCGCCCCGTCGCTGCTGCTGGATGTGCTCAACGCCTATCATGCCCTGCTGGTCCGCTGTATCAAAGCCAACGGCGGCACGGTGGATAAATTTTTGGGTGACGGCGTGATGGCCCTCTATAACACGCCGCTCGAACAACCCGATCATGCGCTCCGGGCGGTCAAAACCGCGCTGGATATTCTCGAAGCGCTGCCAGACTTCCACGCCGAGTTGTCACCCGCTTTCCGGCTCGGTGTCAATTTTGGCATCAATACGGGCCGCGCCGTCGTCGGGACCATCGGCGCGCCCGAAATTATGGATTTTACAGCGATTGGCGACACGGTGAATCTTGCCAGCCGGTTGCAAGGCTTAAGCGAAAACAGCCAGATCACGATCAGCGAAGATACCTATCAGATCATCGCTGATGATGTGATTGCCGAACGTGTCGGCCCGCGAACCGTGCGAGGCCGCGAAGTGCCGGTGATCACCTATCATGTTTTGGGATACCGCTAAAACTCACGCACTGGGGAAACATGGAAGCTCCCGATTTTCTGAAAGACGCCATCGGTAACGACCCGGCAGACCTTGTCACCAAACTCGGCCTTGTGTTTTTGATTCTGCTGGCGACGTGGCTCATCAGCCGCTTCATCGTCGCCCGGATCATCCCCCGCTTATTGGGAATCATCACCAAACGCACCCGCACCAAACTGGACGATGATCTGCTCGCCATCAGCCAGCCGCCGCTGCGTTTTTTGATCGCGACGTTGGGCATCTGGTTCGCGCTGTCGCTGCTGGACATTCCCACCCGCTTCATGAAGATCATCGACAGCCTGTTTGCATCCTTTGTCCTGCTGGCGATCTTCTGGGCCATCTACCGCGCCATTGATGTGCTGGTCGCTGCCGTTCAGGCTGTCACCCGCCGGACAGTCCGGTATCGCGGCGAAACCACCCTGGATGAAAAAGTCGCTCTGGCTTTCAAACAGCTCGGCAAGGCGCTGGTGGTCATTCTGGCGTTTACGACCATCCTGCAAACCTGGGGCTACAGCATCGCCGGGCTGATGGCCGGGCTGGGCTTAGGCGGTCTGGCTGTCGCCCTGGCCGCCCAGGACGCCCTCGCCAATCTGATCGGCTATTTTGTGATTCTGGCCGATGAGCCGTTTGTCATTGGTGAATACATCGTCGTGGGTGATATAGCGGGCACGGTTGAGAATTTAGGCTTCCGCAGCACCCGGATCCGCGTGTTGGATCAATCGCTGGTGACGGTGCCCAACCGGACCATTGTCAACTCCAACGTGACCAATTCCTCCCGCCTGACCAAGCGCCGCCTGAATATGACGCTCCAACTGCCGGCGACCAGTACGCCGCGCCAGGTGTTAGCCATTGTGCAGGCCATCCGCGAGATGCTCAAAGCGCACCAGCTCGTCCAGCAGGATTCAGTCATCGTCCAGTTTACCGACCTCGGCAAGGATACGCTCGGCATCACACTTATCTGTTTCATGAAAACCCCGGCCTGGAACGATTTTCAAGCCGCCCGCCAGGACATCAACCTGCGTATCATGCAGATTCTCGCCCGGTTGCAGGGTGAAGAAATGCCCAGCGCGGCCCCGGCGGTCATTCCGCAGCCGCGCCCCGAACCGCGCCTGAGCACGGCAACCGATTCCCCCGTGCCAGACGACGCCGCGAATTAAGGCCGATCCAAGAAAATAATTCCCCACATTCTGTGAGTTTGCCTCCCCTTCCCTAAGGGAAGGGGCAAGGGGAGCTGGGTTAAAGAAAATCTTGGCGCAGCCTAACCCGCGTCGTTCACAAACCGGATCGCCGCCTCCATCACGACATCGCGCCCGGCGCGTACATCCTCAATCGTCGGGCGGACTTCGATGTCCGGCGCGATCCCGATCCCCTCGAATGCGCCCCCATCCGGCAGATAGGCGCGTTTCGTTCCGATCCCCACCGCGATCCCGTTCTCGAAGCGCTCAAAATGCGGCTGTCCGGTGCTGCCCATCGTATGTTCTCCGATAAGCGTTGCCCGCCCGTTATCCTTGAACGGCACCACAAAATCCTCCCCCGCCGATACACACCCGCCGTCAATCAGCAGGATCAACTTGCCCGTGAAAAGCGTGTCATGCGGACGTTCCAGGGTGGCAGGCCACATCAGGCTGGCATGTTGGAACAGCCGCGATAATTCGAGTGCGCTCCGGTGCGCCTCTGGGAGCTGCTCGCCATACCGATCCAGCACGCGGTTGTATGCCTGGAACAGCCCAATCGTCACCGGAGTCGACTCCATCCAGAAGCGGTAGGGCCGCTCCATCAACCGTCCCACAAGCTGCCCCGGTGTGCTGCCGCCGTCATTGCCCCGCACATCGATGATCAGGTATTCCGCGCTCTGGAACGCTTCCACATAGGCCAGCGCCTGTTCCTCGTAGTAGCCTTCGCTGAACGACGGAATTTTGATATAGCCGACCCGGTTGGGGGCGACCCAGTGCGCGACCATTTCCGGCTCCGGTTCTTCCACCGCCGCCCGATCAATCGTGGCGCTCGTGCGATCCGTCTCGACTTTGAGTGTAGTGGGCAGCAGAATGCGCAGCCGCTCGAATTTCGTGCGCTGTTCGCGCTCACTCGACCCCGGCAGATAGCGGCGGTTCTGCTGGAAAAACAGCTCCGGTTCTTCGCCATTCACCCGCGTCACTCTATCGCCGCGCTGCAACGCCGCCACATGACTCGCCGTGATCACCCACTGGCCGTCAATTGTCCGCATCTCGAATCCGAGCGGCTGGCCGTAGTTTTCCGTCAGCCACGGATCGCGATACCACGAATGCCCGTTCCGCAGCGCCGCGATCAATTCCAGCATGCTCAAATCGAACTGCAAGCGCGCCTCGCTTTGCAGCGCGCGTTCCATCGTTTGTTGGTACAGCACATCCAGTTGCAGTTCCGGCACCGCCATCCAATGGGCAAAATAAAGCTGGATCGCCGCATACGTTTTACTGAGAATGTGAACCCGTTCGGGCAGACTGATCACCGCTTGCATGATTATTTTCCTTGCTGGGCTGAATAGGTTATGCTCATCAACTTCGTTTTGCAGTTTTTGCTATTTGGGTGTTTTGCTTCGTTTGGGGAGTCTCCGCTGTCGTATGACTGAACGTCAGGTTTTACCCGTCGCCCTGTCCATTGTCGTCATTATTATCATCGCCGTGATCCGCAGCTATTCCAAGACGCTCGCGGCGATCACCGCCACCATGCCGATCACCATTCCGCTCACGTTGTGGATCGTCTACACCGCCGAAAAAGGGGATCGCCACACCATGCAAACTTTCACCGGCTCCCTGTTCAGCGGCCTGCTGGCAACCGTCGTTTTCACCTTGACGATCTGGCTGGCGGCACGTGCCGGGCTGCGTCTCGTCCCCATGCTGGCAGCAGGTTATTTATCCTGGATAGTCACGCTGGGGCTGACTTATGCGATGCGGCTGCTGCTGGCTAGCGGCTGACCGTCGTGGGCTGCGCGGCGGGCTGGCCTGCCAGCGCCCGCTCCACCACGCTCATCAATACATCCACGCCGCCGAACCCTTTCTGCACCAGATCAACATACCGCTTGTGCAGAAAATCCTGTTCGGCGTCGGTCAGATGTTTCTCGGTGATCACAACCACCGGCACACGGACCAACCGTTCGTCGCGCCGTATTTCAGCCAGCACATCAAACCCGCTCACATCCGGCAGCATCAAATCCAGCAGAATCAGGCAGGGCAAATGATTTTTCATCCAGGCCACCGCCTGTCCACCATTCTCGATACATTTCACCTCATATCCCCGCTGGCTCAAGGTGCTGCACACCACATTCAGATCATCCGAGTTATGATCCACCACCAGGATCGGCTTATCGCCGCGTTCGGACAGTGTGCGGTCAATCGTGCCCAGCAGTTTCAGCGCATCCAACGGTTTGTTCAGCGCATCCGCCGCCCCCAGGTCGAGCGCCAGCGGGCGATTGTCGATAATCGAAACGATCACCACCGGAATATCGCGCGTGTCCGGTTCATCCTTGAGCGCGCGTAACACGGTCCAGCCGTCCATCCCCGGCATCATCAAATCCAGCGTGATCAGATCGGGTTGCAGTTCGCGCGCGCGCCGTAACCCATCCATCCCATTATGCGCCGTGATCACCCGGTAGCCGCCCTGTTTCAGTGCATCCGACAGCATCTCAACCGCCTCGGCACTGTCATCCACCACCAGCACCAACCGTGATACGCGGTCACCGGATGCAGTCTCCGTACTCACGATCTTTTTGAGCGAATCCGCCACCGGCAGCGTCACGTAAAAAGTTGTGCCCGCCCCCGGTGTGCTGGTCAGCCAGATTTTCCCGCCGTGCATTTCGACCAGTTTTTTCGAAATCGCCATCCCCAGCCCGGTCCCTTCAAACCGCCGCGTTGATGAATTGTCAACCTGCTGGAACTCCGCGAACACGACATCCAACTGATCGGGATGAATGCCGATCCCCGTATCAGCGATCTCAATCTGGATCATATGCTCACCTGTCACATGCGCCCGCACCGTCACCCCGCCCTCATCGGTGAATTTGACGGCATTCGCGACGATATTCGTCAGAATCTGTTTAGCCCGAATCTCGTCCACATGCAGCGGCGGCAGGCCCGCAAAGCGCCGCGTTATCGTCAATCCCTTTTGGATCGCCAGCGGTTCAATCGTGCTTAACACACTTTCGATCAGTTCCGTGGTGGGCACGCTGCGCCGCTCCAACATCACCCGCCCCGACTCGATCCGGTTCAGATCAAGCACATCGTTAATCAACGTCAGCAGATGATGCCCATTGCGGATCACTTTATACAGCCGGTCCGATTGGGTGTCATTCAGTGCGCCATAGGTTCCGCTGGCGACCAGTTCCGCGTACCCAATAATGGAGTTCAGCGGGGTGCGCAGTTCATGACTCATATTCGCCAGAAACTGGCTTTTCATCCGGCTGGCCTCTTGCAGATCGTGGTTTTTCTCGGCCAGTTGCGTGTTCAACTCCGCCAGTGGATTAAACAGTTCGTACCGCAGCACCGGCATGCCCAGCGCAAAGGCCGCCATCGCCAGAAAAATCGCATTCAGCGGAATCGGGACAATCGGCCACACCAAAATCACGGACAGCACAGCCAGCATCGCGAGGGCGGGCGCACGCCATAATTCTCGCCCGCGTTTGTTGGGCGACTGGTACAACACCACCGCGCTGAAAGCCAGATACATCAGAATAAGCGCGCTGGCGAAAATGCCCAGCGCCGTAAAATCCTGCCGGTACCCGCCATGGTTATCTACCGGGCGGATGTTGCGCGTAATGTTCCCGGTCCACAAAGCGACGTTTTCCAGCAGAACCATGCTGAGGCCAACCGTCCGCATCCACTGCGTGATCCGTGAACGGTCCTGGGTATAAGTCGAAGCAAAAAAGAAGATCATCACCGAAAACAGCCCGTACAGCATGATGGCAAGATACACCATCAGTTTGATGTTCAGCTCCAGCGGTTCGCTGAATCGCATCAGACCATTCAGGACGCTGTACAGACCCAGTGTCAGCATGCAGAAAGCAAATAACAGGTTGGCTTGACGGCGTGGCGCTTGCCACAGCACCAGCATCAGCAGCGCCGCCGCCACCACAGCGGTCAGGCTGTTCGCCACCAGGACAATAATTGTCGTCAGCGAGAAATAACTCACGCCTGTACCTCCTGTTTTGCCAACAGTCGATGAATCTGGCTGATGAGGGCCGGCAGCCGCACGGGTTTGCTCAAAAAGCCATCCACCCCCACCACCTGAGCCACATCCTGATCATCCGTCGCGCTGATCACCAACACGGGGATATTCGCCGTATCCGGGTCCCGGCGCAGCACCTCAAATACCGCCCACCCGTTGGTATTCGGCATCCGCAAATCCAGCGTGATCAAGGCGGGTTTGAGTTCGTGGGCCAGCCGGATGCCGTCATTCGGATTACAAATCCCCTGCACCCGGAACCCATTCGCCTCCAGATGACCCTGGAGCACTTCTATCGCTTCAATATCATCATCAATCGACAGAATCAGCGGGCCTTTGGCGCGCAGTCCGGGCAGCACAAGGGGCACCGGCTGCGGCGTTCCTTCCGCGGCAGGCAGCGCCACATGAAACGTGCTGCCGCGTCCGGGGACGCTGTTAAACCAGATACGCCCGCCATGCAGTTCGCACAACCGGTATGAGATCGTCAGCCCCAACCCCGTACCTTCATATTTGCGCGTCAACGTGCCATCGGCCTGATGAAATGCCTCAAAGATATGTTCCTGGTGTTTGGGATCAATCCCGATCCCGGTATCGGTGATGCTGATCACCACCTGCTGCCGGGTTTCGTCGTAGTGTCCGCGCACAATCACCACGCCCTGCTCGGTAAATTTGATCGCGTTCGACAGCAAATTGGACAAAATTTGTCGTGCGCGGTTTTCATCGGCCCGCATAGCCGGTAGATGGCTGTAGCCGCGCACCAGTTTCAGCCCTTTTTCCAGCACACGCGGCTCGATGCTGTCCAGCAGGTTATTCAACAGTTCAACCGTCGGCACCTGCACAATATCCAGGTTCAGCCGCCCCGCCTCAATTTTGCTCAAATCCAGCACATCGTTGATCAAATCCAACAACAGCCGCCCGTTCCGTCCCACTTTGGAAAGCCGGTCCTGCTGGATGGCGTTGAGTTCGCCATAGGTGCCATTCGCCACCAGCTCCGTATAACCAATAATCGAGTTCAGCGGGGTACGTAGTTCGTGGCTCATATTCGCCAGAAACTGGCTTTTCAACCGGGTGGCGTCCACCAACTGTTCATTTTTTTCGATCAACTGGCTGTTCAGGTCCGACAGGGGTTGGAAAACCTGGTGAACAATCACCAGCCGCCCCAACAGCACCATACAGATCATCATCGCCAGCGCATTCACCGAATAGCGCCGCAGCACGGGCACGGCCAAAAAAATGACCAGCCCCACCAGCACCATCCCGGTTGCCAGCAGCAGCGGGAGGCGTTTGGGGCTGTGCTGGCGAAAAACCAGCACCGTGCTGCTGCCAATATACAACACCGCAATGATCCCGCCGATCATGGCGGTGGGGGTGGCCGTATACTCGTAGGTTCCCAATTTAAAGTGCGTGAAAATCTGGTCCGTCCACAATAAACCGATGAAAGCCACGCCCAGGGGCACGCTGATCCAGTGTTCCACCCGTTGAATCCGTCGCGGCAGATCGGCAAACGCGATGACAAAGTTGAACAGCAGAATCAGTCCGATAATATAAAAAGTGGTAGCAGCGTACATGGCGGGTTCGGGTTCCAGATCAAACGCCGGTGATACGCACCAGACCGTATTCAACACACCGTAACTGGAAAAAATCAGCATGCATAACGCAAAATATTGGTTGCTGAGACGGCGCGCGTCATGCCAGATGACCAACAGTGCCAGTGCTGCCCCAAAAACGGCGAGAGCAACACCGGAACTGGTGCTCAAAATATTGGCAGTTCCTGTTGACATGTTTTGTCCCTGTGACTCTTTCCGCTGAACATACTCGGACCCCACCCTTCATTGTACCTGTTTCGCGCTCTTGAGCATAAATCCGATGTTCGATCTTGCGCAAGCTTCGCCTTTGATGTAGTTTGATGGTAGTAATGAGTTTCGTAAAGTGGTGCTATGGACGAATTTTATGCGCTGCTGCTTTTCATCGGTGCTGGCATCCTGATCCTGGTTGCCCATTTTGCGTGGCAGCACCATTCGACCAAAGGAATGCGGGTGCTCATCGGTCTGGCGTTGCTGCTGGCGGAGTGGTGTGCCACTACTGCCTTTTTCTGGCTGGCGACCTCTTCACAAGGGGAAATTTTTTGGCTGGGCATGACCTATCTGGCACGCGCCCCCGCCGCCAGCCTGTTTTTAGTTTTTGTGCTGTTTTATACGGAGCACAAACTCAAATCAGCGTTTTTGCTCCTGATGGCGCTCGAAGCTATGGTGATCCTGGCCCTGGCCTGGATCGATGCCGGGCGCATAATTCTGGGCAGCGTGCCTCGATCTGAAACGTCCGGGCTGCTGCTTGATCGCGGTCCCGTTTTCTGGTTCCATACCTTCTACTCCTACAGCATGGTCCTCATGGCCATCTACCGCCTGATCCCGGTGGCAGTCCACAGTCAGCCCCTCTACCGCGACCAGGCCCGCGCTATCCTGGTCGCCGTGCTGCTGCCTGTCGCATTCGGTATTGCCAATCTTTTCCGGCTGGAACTGATCCCCGATTCTAAACTGATGCCGCTGGCCTTCGCCCCGTCCGGCGCAATTATTGCCATTAGTTTGTTTCGGGTTGGCCTGCTGAGTCTGGTCCCGTTTGCGCGCAGCAGCGTGATCAACATGCTGCATGATAGTGTCGTGGTGGTAGACCAACACGATCAGATTATCGATGTCAATCCCGCCGCCCAGCGGTTACTCACGGCGATGAAAGCTCCCTTATTCCCGCTGGTTGGACAATCCATCACCTCCATTTTTCATCTGTGGCCCAAATGGATCGATGCCAGCACCGAACAAACAACCGTCCCGCTCGAAATCCGTATCGAGGTCGATGGCACATCGCGTTTTTATGATCTCAGAGTGTCGCCGCTGACCAATCGCGGCCAGAAACAGCGCGGCTGGGTGCTGCTGATGCACGATGTCACGCGCCGCCGCACAGCCGAACGGCGGGCTTTTGCGCTGGCGCTCGAAAAAGAACGGGTGAATATCCTCACCAACTTTATCCAGGATGCATCGCATGAATTCCGCACCCCCCTGGCGATCATCCAGTCCAATCTTTATCTGATCAACAAAGTGGATGATTTGACGGTACGGCAGGACAAAGTGGGGGTGATCGAAAAACAGGTGGCGCGTTTATCCCTGCTGCTCGATCAACTGGCAATTTTATCCAAACTCGATAGCGGGGTCGTGCTGGATCTGCACACCGTAGATGTCAAATCGATGCTGAGCCAGCTTATCGAAAGAGCGGCTTTCGCTTCCAGTGACATTGAGTTTCACCTGGAAGCCGACGCCAATCTACCTACTTTGGTCGGCGATACCCATCTTTTAGAAGAGGCGTTTAAGCAGGTGCTTGAGAATGCGGTGCGGTTTGGTTCGCCCAATTGTGAGATCACAGTGCGAGCAACCAGCCAACTCTACCAGATTCAGATTGAATTCTGTGACACCGGGCCGGGTATCGCGCCCGATGTCCTGCCGCATGTTTTTGAACGGTTCTACCGTCAGGACATCGCCCACAATACGCCGGGCTTTGGCCTGGGTCTGCCGATTGCCCAAAAAATTATTGAGGGGCACAAAGGCACTATTCAGATCGACAGTCAGCCCGGCAAAGGGACAACGGTCCGCGTTTTGCTGCCGATCTCACAGCGCGATGCTGCCGAATCTACTGCGGCACAATAATCTGCCACCCCTGCCCATTCGCAAACTGGACAACCTCCCCACTGCTGGAAGACAGGTACAGCATCTCACCATTGATGCCGGGCCGCCGCTGCATCATCCCGGTATAGCGGGTTTCGGGCGCGGTGGCATAACCCAGTGCGGCCATCACACGATTATCGCTGCGCCATGCATAATAAATTGGGCCGCTCGGCTGTAATAATCCCGCCGGGATGCTGGCTTCCAGCGCCGGATCGTTAAGCGGCATGCCCGGCACAAAGGTATCCGCCATCCGCAGTCCGGCCTGCCCATTGATCAACACCAGATGCTGCCCCAGCGCCGGGACATAAATCACCATGCCGCGCTCAAACGGCTGTTCATGAAACGTTGTCACCATCGGCGGTGTCGGGCATCCCACCGGGGCCGGGCTGAAAAACCAACTCTCTGGGCACGCGATCTGGACCGTCGTCTGGGCGGTGACTTCATGCACGCCATCACTCGCCCGCACCACCAGCGTAATCGACTCGCGCCCATCGGCGGGCACCTGAACCGCCAGCGTCCCGATAGTGGGCAGCGCGTTCGCTTCTTCGATAAACTGTCCCTGGTATAACCATCCCGCCTGCACATTCACCACCGGGCCGGACGCCAGCCAGGTGAGATTAACCGTTCCTCCCGCCGCCACCTGGACCGGATCGGCCACCAGCGCCCCAATGCCCAGCGGCAGCAGCGTATCAGGTTGGTTGTGGACAACCGCCGGTGGCACATACAGCCACGCCCCGGTTTCAAACGCCGCGCCCACCGTCGTACAGTTGAGCCGGAACAATTCCTCCGCGCTGATTCCCGCCCGCTGCGCGATGCTGTACACCGTTTCATTCACTTGCATCTGGTAAAGCTGCCAGTCCGCAGGATAGGCGCAGGGGGCAGTCTGCCGCACTTGCGCGGGGGGATCAACCGGAGCACTCTTTCCCTGGAGATGATTGGATTGAGGTTCAGTCGGTGCTTTCGCCTGGACCGCCAAATCCCCGGACGTACAGGCGCACAGCAACGTGATAAGCAGTAAAAACAATCCCTTCCTGAGCATGGCCGCACCGCACTTTCTGCACTCTTTTACTCAGTATAGGACCGAAGTACCGTCTTCGTCTGGACGGCTATGGTACGCTTATCTCACGTTATACTAACTTGAATCTAACGTTTCAACGACGACAGCCTTTTCCGTTCCTCACTCCCCCACCGTCAGCAGATACAATCCGTAATCCACCGGATCGACATACACGATCTTCGTGCCATCCGACGACACACTCCATTCCCCATTCGCCACCCGGATCGGCAGCGTGTCGGGATCGGTCAGCGGGATCAACTTGTTCGTCGTGAGATCATACACGCTCAGGCTGTGAAGATCGCTTTCCGGGTCAAAACTCAGCGTGTACAATGAACGATCATCCCGCCAATGGAACGCCCCCCAAAACGGCAGTTGTTTCGCCGCCGCGCCTTCCCGCACGGGCAGCACATATACCCCGCTGGCGTCGGGATTGTCCTGAAACGACACAAAAAACGCGATCCGCTGGCCGCCCGGCGCGACCTGCAAGCCGCGCAGATACCGGAACGATCCGAGCATGTACGGTGTCACCGCCGGATCGTCAATATCCAGCACAAAAAGCTGCGTCTCTGCCGTATACGTGATCCGTTTGACGAACAACAAATGGCGGCTGTCCAGCCACATGCCATAGCCGCCCGCCTGCGTATGCACCCGCCGCTGGATCGTGCCGTCCAGGTTGCTCACCCAGAACACCACCCCCGGCGCATCCGTCCCCGGTGTCACCTCGCCATAGACCACCTGCCACAACAGGCGCGTGCCGTCCGGCGACACGGCGGGATAGCTGCCCTCGGTATACACCGTCCACGTCTGCAAATCCGCCAGCCGCGTGATCTGGAATGATCCATCGGCATTCCGTTCGACCTGCACATCACCCGCCGGAGAATACAGCGTCGGCGGCGTGGGTTCCTCATACGTCCGCGCCGATCCATCCAGCGGCTGGCGAAAGACTCCGCTGGGCGGGTCCTGGTTCGGGACCGTATCGACCACATACACGGCTTCCGAATCGGTGGGTCGCCACCACGCTCCAATGTTCCACGCCTCGGTGGAAACCGCCGTCTGCACCACCGCCGTATCCGCGCTGACAGGCTCCAATCGCCGCATGATCGGCGGGTTATACGGGGGAATCTGCTCGACACGGGGCGGCCAGGGGTGGATGTAATCATTGAGATAATCCTGCCCAAATGTGATCGCGGGCTGGTCTTCGAGTTTCATCCATTGGTAGGGGTGATCCAAATCCTGCTGGAAAGCGTTCCCCACCGGGCCAATACTCGTCAGCATATGCCAGTTGACATCGAAAAACGGGATCGGGTTGTAGGCCACCGTGAAATCTTCGTTTCGAATTTCCAGGTGCAGATGCGGGCGCGATTCGCATGATCCATCCGGATCGCCCGACACGCCGATCTGTTCCCCGCGTCGCACCACCTGCCCGCGTGCCAGTTGCGGCACCTGCGCCAAATGCCCATACAGCGACGTGTAGCCGGTGCCGGGATGCGCCAGGATCAGAATCTGCGGCCCGGCCCCGAATCCGGCCGCGGCCACATACCGCACCACCCCATCCGCAATCGCGTGAACCGGGGTGCCGCACATCGCCTCAAAATCGATCCCGAAGTGCATGCCCTGCCCTGCCGCGTACCACGCCTCTCCATAGTTAAATGCAGAAGTCGTGTTACCATAGTGCTGTTCATACAGCCAGGTGTTCGGCCCAGGCGGATCGGTGAACGGCAGTGAAAATGGGGGGGGATCCGGTTGGGGCTGCGGAGTCGCATCCTGGGCGCGTGCCGGAGACAGTACGCCCAGGAAAAATGTCAGGCTGCCTGCGATACCAATAAATCGTCGTCTCATTACGATTTTATGTTTCCACAATAAGCGGCGCTTCAAATTGATCCTTATTTTTGGCGAACCACACCAGATACATGATATTGAACCCGATCCAGAAAATGCCGGAGCAGACATCCAACACCACAGTTTGTGTATCGGCAGCCAGTTCCTCGTCGTTCATTGTGCTGCGATCCGCGCGCGGCGCAAACAGCATCGTCAGGATAATAAACACAATCAGTCCCACGTGCAGCAGCATCGCCGGAATCCGCGCCCAGGGATGCATCTGCCACACCCCCGCGACCACCGCCAGCACCACCATAAACGCCACGCCCACCACACCGACCACAAGCACATCACTCGGCGCAAAATTAGCGCTGCCCGTCACCCGCCAGCCGTAATCCAGCAGGGTCAGCACCACATACGCCGTGAATAGGATCGCCCACCCGGTAATATAGCCGGGCCGGTTGCGAGTCCACTGTTTCGGGCGCGGTGAATCTTCCGGACGCGGCAGTTTCGCCTGGCACCGCTCGCACGTCACACGATGGATCGGATTGAGATGTTTACACCGGCGGCACGTTATGCCGTGAAATTCTTCTTCGTTATACAGTGGTCCTGAATCAACAGCCATAAATAATCCTTTTTGAAATGGAGCTACATCACATCAGGCCAGCGCTTCCAACTGTTGCAGCCACTGATCAAAATGCGCGCAAGCCTGCCGGATACGCTCAATCCCGATTTCTTCCGTTACCAACGGGCCGTGAAAAGTTTTTTCGTAAGGTGGGTACAACTGGATTAACCGCTTAGAAGGTGGATTATCCTCATCAATTTCTTCCGGCGAAGCATACGCCCCGCCTATCTTACGCAGCTTATCCAGAATTTTCGATCCGGCAAGCTGCCGGGCGATTGCATCAGGATCAGCAAACATCATTGCTTCAAATTCATGCAGCGCCAGATACGGCAAAAACCGGGGATTGGCAATATCCACGCTAAATGCTCGTTCCAAAGATTCGACCCGCCGAAAACACGATCCGGCAGGTCGGTCATGATAACCGGGGAAATCTCCCGGCAAATTATAGTAATCCAGCATCGTCGTAACCAGGGCCGCATTTTTATCGCGTAAAAGCTGTTGGATGTCATATTTAACTTTGCTGTACGCGCTGATCCCGCCTTTAAAATGCCCGCCTTTTTTGACCCATTTCGTTACAGCCAGTTTCGCTGTCGGATAAATCCCTTTCGATCCCAGATATTCGGCCAGCACACCCCCGACAAACGTTTCTTCGGTCTGGCCCTCCACCAAAACATGAATAAATTTCATCGTGCCCGCTGCGGCCTGCCCCCAATAACGTTCTTTTCCCACAAGTCGCCCAGGCCATACTCATCCATCCAGTTTTCAATTTCCGCCGCTTCGAGTCGTCTAAAGGTGGACTGCCCCGCTAATCGATCCACCACGACAATATCTTCCGGTGTAAACTGGTTTACCAGCGGCACCGATTGCGTTGCCACAATCACCTGAGTTTGTGCCGCCGCGCTGCGCAGCAAACCAGTCAGCAGCGTAATCGCATACGGGTGCAGCCCCAGTTCCGGCTCATCGATCAGGATCGTAGACGGCAGATTCGGCTGAAGTAGCAGTGTCGCCATACACATAAAACGCAGTGTGCCATCCGACAGCATACTGGCATTAAAATAGTCATCCGATCCTTTTTCGCGCCATTCAAGCTGAATTTTGTTCGGATTGAGGGGCGAAGGTCGCAAGTTAAAATCATCAAAAAACGGCGCGACCATCTGAATCGTTTTTACGATCTGGCGATAATGATCAGGGTGCGCCGCTTGCAGCATAAACAAAAACGCCGCCAGATTCCCCGCATCAGGCCGCAGAAAAGCATTATCCCCAATCTCCCCGGTTTGTTTCACGCGCGCGCTTTCGCTCGTATCATGAAATTGATACAGTTTCCAGCTCTGAAGATTGCGGATCACATGATCAGCAATAACATTTTGACTGTGGCGGCGAGCTTCTGAATGAAGGTTTGTTTCTTTGTACCCACTTCCCAGCGAAACCGTATAGGGGAGGGGATAACGAGCACGATCATGAAACCAGCAGCTTTCCTGTGAAAAATACAGGCTGTCATCTGCCGCCGCCGCCAATGCCGCTTCATATCCGTTCTGCCCAAACGTCAAACTAATCTGGATTTCATCCGTTGTTTTCCGTCCAAAATACAGCAGATTATTGGCTCCCCCGGCCCGTGCCACGAAAGTTTGCAGCCGCTCATCCACCAATGAATTGAGCAGCGAAAAGAGCTGGATAAAATTCGATTTTCCAGCTCCATTTGCGCCAATCAACACATTCAGCGGACGTAATTCCAGGTCCAGTTCGCGGATTGACTTAAACCCACTGATCTTGATCCGATCAAGGGAACCCATTTACGTCCCTTCCACAAAATAGCTCCGGCACGCCTCGTCGATCAACTGCGGGGTCAGGTGCGGCGGCACGTCCTCATATTCACACATCGCCACCACGATCTTCAGAATATCACGCGGATGCACCGACTGCATCACGCGCCCCGGCTCGCGGTACCAGTGTTGCAGCAAATAGAGGAAGCCATCTTTTTCCAGTGGCACGCCCAACGCCTGCGACATCGTTGCAAAAATCTGGAAAAACATCCGCTCGTCGGGACTCCCTACCAACACCTTCATCTGAATCCGCCGCAAAAAGGCATCATCCACCAGTTCGTGCGGGTCGAGATTCGTGCTGAAAACAATCAGTTGCCGGAAGGGGATTTGCAGCGTTTGCCCCGTCCGCAGCCGCAAAAAGTCATACCCGGACTCCAGCGGCACAATCCAGCGGTTGAGCAGTTCCGTCGGACTCATCATCTGGCGGCCAAAGTCATCGATCAAAAACATGCCGCCATTGGCTTTCATTTGCAGCGGCGCTTCATAAAATTTAGTGATCGGATCAAAGCGTAGTTCCAGCGCTTCGAGCGTTAATTCCCCGCCGACCATCACGGCAGGCCGCTCGAACAACCCCCAGCGCCGGTCCACTTCGCCGCCCAGGCTGCCCGTCCGGTAGCCCTTGAGCATTTCCTTGCTCAGTTCCACCTCTTTGAACAGCAGCGGATCGTACAGGCTGACGATATAGCCCCCGGTGCTGACCGCATACGGAATCCAGATCGGTTCCGCCCCGGCGATCAGTTTGGCAATCGCCTGGGCCACCGTCGTCTTGCCATTCCCCGGCGGGCCATACAGGAACAATGACGTGCCCGCATTGACTGCCGGACCGATGCGGCGGTGGAAGCCATCTTGCAGCACCATATGTTGCAGCGCCCCCTTGACCTGCTCCGGCCCGATCCGCAGCTTTTGGGACGTTTGCAGCAGAATCATGCGCATATATTTTTCGATAGGCACCGGGGCCGGTCCTATATATTGGCCGCGCTCCATCGAGTCACGCGCACGTTTGCTCCCGGCATCGGTCAGGCTGTAGGTATAGGTGAACCGCCCCATTGACCCGGCGCTGGCAACTTCAACCAACTGCTCGTATTGCATCTTTTCGAGAATATTATCCAGCAGCTTCAGTTCCAGCCGTAACACTTCCCCGAACCGCCGCAGGTTGACATGGCCCTCGTTGAAAAGCACGCGCATAATAATGTCAGTGACAACCGCTGCCGGAATATCCAGTTCCTCCGAAGTTTCTGGCGCGCGCAGCATACCTTTGATCACTTCCGCATTCGGGTTGCTGGAGCGAGCCGGAACCGCGATTTCTTCAGTCATATCCTTTTATTTCCCCTCTCCACTCCAGGGACCGGTGCGCAGCCATTGTTCGGCCAGTGTTTGGGCCGGCACCTTATACATCCGCAGCATCAGTTCCGGGCGGTCCTGTTCCAGATTTTCAAGCACTTCAGGGGTAATCCGCAGGAGTCTGACATCCAACCCGGCGGCGCAGGTGGCATTACGCGGCTGGCCGATCAACAGCCCCACTTCACCAAACGACTGTCCCTCGGTCACAATGCTGATCGTTTCTTCGTTGCCTTGCGCATCCGTCCGCAGCACCAACACCATACCTTCCAGCACCAGGTACATTCCGTCCGAGGCGTCTCCCTCCGAAAAGATCGTGGCCCGTGCAGGATATGTTACCTCCTCGGCATGGCTGCGCAGCGTTTCGAATGCTTCACCCTCAAATCCCCAGGTGACCAGCCAGTGTTGAGCGTCATCAAGGGGCAAGCTGTCTAGAAACATGGGACCTTTTCTCCTGTTGACTGATGCCTACGACACCTCAAGCCGTTCTTCACCGCTGGTAATCCGGCAGAAAAGCCGCATCATATCCGCTGGGTCAACAACATCAGGGTAATAACGCATCACCGAGTTATTAAAGACGGCTGTGATCTGCCCCGCCACACTTTGCGCGTTCGCCTGTGCGGTGATGATAATGAACTGATCCTCATCCAGATAGCCGACAAAATCCGTCGCCCGGCCCTTATGATTGACCACCGACAGCACCAGCTTGCTGACATCATAATAAATATCAGCGGCGGTGGCGCTGCCATACTGCTCCCGGTACGGAATGCCATTTTCCAGAATGACCTCGATAATTGCTTGTTTAGGATCGCTGCGCGCCTGGTTGAGTCGTTCCCGCGCGGTGAACACCGCCGGAAACCCGGTGCGCAAATCGGTAAAATATTCCCGTGCCGCGCGGGCAATCGTATTCTGAACGCGCAGCAGCAGTTCCTGTAAGTCAAACGGTTTGGTCAGATAATCATCCGCCCCCAGCGCCAACCCGGTTAACCGTTTCTCCCGGCTGGCCCACTTCGTCAAAAAGATGATCGGAATATGGGCCGTGCGCGGGCATGACCGCAGTTTCAATGTGAGGGCATACCCATCCGTATCCGGCAGGCTGATGTCCATCAGAATCAGATGGGGCATGCTCTGGGTCGCAATCTCGAAGGCTTCTTCGCCGTCACACGCATGCGAAAAAGCATAACCGCGCCAGTCAAAAAACAGGCGCAGCATATCCCCAATATCCGGCTCATCCTCGACCAATAAAATCCGTGTTAAAGCTGTCGTCATAATCCTCCCTTGTGCTCCCGCCCCCTTGCTTTCTCAGGATCGTTTTCTGTAAGGGCAGGTTTGCCAACCTGTCCCTACCGGATTATACAACTGCCGCAAGAGGTATTTGTTATGGCACGCCCCACACTTTCACCACCCCAGCAGTATCCGATGTCGCCAGCAGCGTCCCATCAGCGCTAAACGCCACCTGAAGCAGGCCCACCTCGTGTAGTTCGATATTGGCGAGTTCCTCTTCTTCAGCCACATCCCACACCCGCAGCTTTTTATTAAAATCGGCGCTGGCCAGCAGACTCCCATCCGGGCTGAACCGGACGCACATCACCCGATCACGCAGCCGGTCAAACTGGGTTACGTCTTTTCCTTCGGCCACATCCCACAGCCAGATCGTTTCATCTGCGCTGCCGCTGGCAAGCAGTGCGCCATCGGGGCTGAACGCCACCGACCACACCCCGTCTTCATGCCCTTCCAGCGTTTGCATCACGTCGCCGCTTGCCACATCCCACAGCCGGATCGAGTTATCCAGATGTCCGCCGCCGGATGCCAATAGTTTGCCATCCGGGCTGAACGCCACACTCAGCACGCCCGCCGTATGGCCTTCAAGCGTGCGCACCAGTTCGGCTTTCGCCACATCATACACCCCAATCGTGCCGTCCTGGCTGGCTGCTGCCACCAGACTTCCATCCGGGCTAAAGGCTACCGCGCGCACCATATCCTGGAAATCGATGAATTCCGCCGTTTGTTCGCCGCTGCTCATATTCCAGATACGCACCGCGCCATCATCCCCGCCCGATACGATCACATCCGCGCTCACATCGACGCTGTTCACGCCGCCGGGATGCGCGTCCCATTCAAGCTGCATCTCGCCGGTTGCCGCGTCCCACACCCGCACACGGCCATCCTCGCTGCCCGTTACCAACAGCGATCCTTCTGCTGCGAAATCGAGCGCGCGCACGCCCCCCTGCCCGGTAAGGGTGTGCAAAACAGCCAGCGTTGCCGCATTTTCAACCGTAATCGGGGGGTGGTTCTGCGCCCCAACCGGCGCGGGGAAAACCATTAGCGCCACCAACAAACCCAAAACAGCACGCTTTAACATCAAAATTTCTCCGTTTGAACAAAAAAACTACATAACCATCGTATTCGCAAGTTGCTGCACCGCGAGCGCAAATGCGCCTTGCGGTTCCCCCATCACCAGCGGCACCCCGCGCCGGATCGACGCCATTTGTTCCGTTGCATACGGAATTTCCGCTGAGAGCGGGCGTTTGATCGCCTTTTGAATCGTCTCCGCCGGGACATCGTTCGTGGGCCGCACGTGATTAAGCGCCACTCGCACCCGCGCCATATCGACGCCCCATTTCTGCATCAGGTTGAGGCTCTGCGCGGCGGTTTGGACCGACGCCGGATCATCCGACATCACCAGCACCACAGATCGCGCGATATGGATCGCCCCCATTGCCGCCGCATCGAGGATCGGCGCATCCACGATCACATGATGAAAATGCGGACTCAGTTCCTTCAATACCGCCTGCATCGCCGCGCTGGACATCGTTTGTGGAATCGGGGTGCTTGGTGCGTTCAACAGGTGAATGCCCGATCCATGATGCTGCACCAGCAGACCGTTCACCGTCCGCGCGTCGGGGGTATCGCCCATATCCAGCAGTTGGCCCCAGTGCTGCGGCGGAGCCAGATGCAGATGCAGCGACACATGCCCGCCGATGGTGCTCAGGTCCACCATACACACCCGCCGCCCCCGGCTTGCCAGCAGAAACGCCAGGTTCACCGCCATCGTCGTGCTGCCTGTACCGCCGCGCCAGCCCATCACCACAATGATCGCGGAGCGCTGCGGTTGCAGTTCCGCTTCTTCGGCCCCAATCGGGCGGCGCTGCGGGGGTCGCGGTGACGATGCATCAGCCGGCGGCGGCGCGGCAGGCGCTTCCAGTCCGGCGGGTCGCCGGGGCTGCGAGGCATCCGGCGGCGGGCTGGGCGGCTTTGTTTCAACGGACTTCCGGTGTGACGGTTCAGTCAGCAGTCCGGTATGCACCCGGTAATTCACCCCGGCTTTCAGCACCGCATCTACCCGATCCGTTAATTCCTGGGCCGTGACCGGTTTCGACAAAAACGCATTCGCCCCCGCTTCCAGCGCCATATGTTTATCCATCGGCTGGCTGCGCGCGGTCAGAATAATGATCGGGACGCGCTGCGTCACCGGGTCTTCACGCAATTTGCGCACCACGTCATACCCGCTGAGTCCGGGCATCATCACGTCAATAATGGCAAGGTCCGGCTGCATTTTCGCCGCCAGCGTAATGCCTTCTGCCCCATCATTCGACGTCTCGACTGTATGCCCCACCCGTTGGAGCATCAGCCGGACCATTTGCAGCAAATTGATATCGTCGTCAATAACCAGTATTCGAGACATAGCTAGCCCTTGAAGCCTTTTATGCGTGATTCTACCACCAGTTCGTTTTGGATGCTCTGCGTTGTTCGCGCCTGATAGCATATCATACGATAATACAGCCCATCCAATCAAACGGTGCGGATGTTTCAAAACAGGAGTCATACATATGTTAAAATGCTTGACAATAGTAGCTGTTGTAGCTTTTGTTTTTTTCGCCTCGCAGCCCGTTCTTTTGGCCCAAACACCGCAGAACGCACCGGGCGGCTTATGTGTGCGCATTGACCGCTTGCAGATTTATACCAGCCCCACCATCAAGCTGCCTGAAGCCCAGCTCATCATTCTCGACAAGTCCGGCAGTATGGAGGAAGCAACTTCCACTGGCGGAACCCGGCTGGAACTCGCCCAGGATGTGCTGCGCCAGTATATCACCGATATGCCCGATGACTCGGTGTTAGGGCTGCGCACCTATGGCATTGACGACTCGTGCATCGAAACTGAATTAAACTATCCCATCGGCCCGCTGAACCGTCCCGCGCTGATCAGCGCCATCGACGCGCTGACACCGAAGGGCTACACACCCATTGCCGACACGCTGACCTACATTCCGTCCGATATGCAGGGCATTTCCGGCGTGAAGGAAGTCCTGCTCGTGACCGATGGCCAGGAAACCTGCGGCGGCGATCCGGTCAGTGTGGCGAGTTCCTTAGCCAGCGCGGACCCCGATCTTGCCATTCATGTCGTCGGTTTTAACATCAATATCGCCCAGGCCCAGCAAAACCTGCGTGAGATTCCACGTGTCGCTCGCGGCACGTACATCCCCGCCGAATCGCAGGATGATCTGCTCCAGGCGATGAGTGTTGTGATCCGGGTGCCCTTCCAGGCGTATGATCCAGCGGGGGCGCTGGTGGGCGAAGGCCTGTCCAACCGCACCACCCTGTCCTTAACACCGGGTACGTATCTGGTCAATGTGCCCGATCTTGGTGTCGAGGATGTCTCGTTGACCCTTGTCGCCGGGCGCGGCACCAGCCTCTATATCGGGGCCGACGGCAGCCAGCAGATCATCGAAAACGACGGCTTATGTATTGCCGAATTTTGCCCCGATGTCCCGCTGCCGCGTTTGAAGATCGGTGAAGGTGGGCGTGTGACGCTTGGCGATCCGCGTCCGGTGCGGGTGCGCAACGCTCCCGGCGTAGACAGTCAAATTCTCACCCAACTTGATCTGGGTGAGGAATTCGACGTGCTCGACGGGCCAATCTGCCTGGACGGTTATTTGTGGTGGCACATTCGCAACAACCGCATTGAAGGCTGGAGCGCCGAAGGTGTAACCGGCAACTACTATCTGGAACCCTGGCCCTAATCGCGCGGCTTTCGTAGCTGCCATCTTCCCCCTCTCCAACTGGGTTGGAAGAGGGGGTGAGTTTTTTTAGGCCTCAGTCGGCGGCTTGTCGAGCGTGCAGAACACCTCGATCAGGTTGCGGTTTACCAGCACCGAGCCGCCCTTAAATTGAACATCACGCCGCGCCGTGAGCAGGGCGGTTCCCTCAAAGAGCGGGATAAACTGCTCCGGCGTGGTCCGTATAAAGTTCGCCACATTCACCGACGGATGCAGCCGCAGCGCCCCCCGAATTTCAAACCCCGCCGCCACGACCAGCACATAACGGTTCACGTTGTCGCGCCCCATATACTGCCCTTCCCGGTACGGCAGCCCGTCGCGCATCTGGTTCAACACCACCAGCCCCAGGTTACTTTTGCGCACGTTGCCATGCCGGTAATTCCCGGTCAGCACTGCCGGGTCCAGCAGCGGCGAAATGAACAGGTTCTCCAATTGCAGGAACAATTCCATATGATCGTTCAACTGGTCAAGAATCGGGGTACCGCGCAGTTCCACTTCACCGCTGATCCGGTAGGTATCGGTTAAAAATTCGCCTGCACCATAGCCCTTACGAAACGAAGCCTGCGGTTGTGGACTAGCCATGCTCTTGCCTCCCTATGACGTATGCCGTCATTTTAGTCGCTCGAACAACGGTCTTGGTGTTCCCAACGATCCACTTTGCTCCCCACCCATTTCACTACGGAGTCGGCGTACTCTGGGCGTCCGCCTCCAGCTCTGCGATAGCCGTCAGAATCTCCGGGGCCAGCGTATCCAGCGCTGGGTCCAGCGGCAGCCCGGCGTTCCAGTCCGCGCGCCGTTCAATCGTCGCCTCGGTCAGCTTCGCATCGATCCACAGGTTGAAATACCCGACCTTCGCCTCTTCGAGTTCCTCTTCGGTCAGAGCCTGCATTCGCTGTTCCAGCACCTCGATCAGATGCAGCCCGGCCTCCGTCTCGATAGGCCCCAGCACCGTATTCTGTTCCGCGCCTATCACCGCGTTGGCGATTGGCTCATCCAGGTAGCTGACCAGCGTCCACCCCAGATCGCCGCCCAGTGTCGCGCTGCCCATCGGGGAACCGTTGATGTCGCGATACTCGTCGCTGGACAGGTCTGCCGCCACCACAGCAAAGTCTTCGCCTGCTGCCAGCCGCGTCTGCGCTTCCGCGATACACGCCTCAGCCGTCGCGCGTTCCTCGGCAGTGGGCACAGTCAGGTTAAAGTAATCATCCGGGTGGAACCCACACAGAATTTGCCGCGTATGCACCGCTTCCTCTTCCGTCGGCATCCGCGCCGCCACATAATCTTGCAGCGCACTGCGTAAGGCATCCATCACGAATATCTGCTGAATCTGCTCCTTGCTCATCCCCGACGCCGCCATTGCCTCAGCGTACCAGGTGCTGATAAACGTCTGGGCCTCGCTGTCCCCGGCCAGTTCCTCCGGCGCGACATTCGTCCACAGGCTGAAAAACTCATTTTCCCGTTCCAGCACGTCTTCTGCTGTAGGCGAAATGCTGAGTTCCGCGCTCATCTGCCATAGCAGCGCTTCTTCTTCCAACTGCCACAGCACCGCATCCCCCAACAAATCGGGATTCTCAAAATAATACAGCAGCGTATCCACATATGACGGCGAAATGCCCAGATTGCCATCCGTGATCTCATAATATGTTTGCAGTTCTTTCAGATACTGCCACCGCACAAATCGCAGCCGCGCATGGAATTCTGCCTGTGTGATCACCGTCCCATTGACGGTAGACACGGGCGTTTCACCCTGTGCCGATCCGGGCATGACCCACCCCATCAGTGTCACGACCAGCACCAGCACCAGCAGTCCTCGGTGGAACATAACGTATCGCCTCTCTCATTCATATCGAAATCAAATATAGGATCAGGATTGCCTGCGTCCCCGGTATTCCTGGACGCTTTCGAGCGGAATAAAATCCTGCATATTCAGATACATACTTCTGATCTGCCCGGTCTGAATCAGCAGATGGACTTCCTGCTCCGAAATGCCGAGCATTGCCGCCGCTTCAGCCGCCGTTACACTGTTCGCCGGTGGCTCAGCCGGTAGAATAGGCGGCGTGAGAGTGGCCGCCGGAGTCTGGCGAGGCGGGGCAGGTCTGCTTTTCGGAGCCGTCAGCGACACATACACCGCCCCCGCCAGCGACAGCGCCATCAGCACCAGCGCATACCCGTTTAATTCCTCAATCTCCGCATTCGTAATCGTGCGATCTTCCGACGCCGTGACAGTCACCATACAAAAGGTAATCACCAGCGGCGCGAGCAGAATGATCCCCACCACCCGCGCCCGGTTCCCTTCCACCGCAATATCGCGCGCAAGCCGAAACCTGCCGATCACCAGGGCATATAACCCGAATAAGGCAATCAAAAGCTGGCACATCACATGACCTCTTACAGAATCTCGCACAATTGCCGCAGCGCCGAGCCGTAGTCTCCTCGAAAATCGACGTACTGAATGTCTACCAGCGACAGCGGAATATCCGCCTCGTGCAGCAAAACGGGCACCACATTCTTCTCCAGGTGGACGGCCATCGTCACCTCTTTGCGCACCCAGGTCGATTGCATCGCTTCCGGCGACACCACCACGATCACCGCATGGCACTGTCGCAGCGCATCTTCAATCTCATCCGCCCAAATCTGCCCGCCGTTCACCGCGCCAAAATCAATCCACACCTTATAATTCAGCGCCCGCAGATCGCCCGCCAGCCGGAACGCGAAATCCGAATCGCGGTGCGAATAGCTGATAAACAGTGAAATCTGGGGCATCGCCCGCGTCCCATGATTGGTAATCGCGGAGGTTTCCTCGAAATGTTTCGCCAGCGCTTCCCGTTCTTGCTCCACATCAATCGGCGGCAGTTCGCTGGTGTCTCCCGTCCCATACTGGAGTCCAACCCCCTGCCCCAGGTAGAGCATATCGCCGCTGTTCAGCGATATTTTTTGGCTGATCCGCTCCCCGTTCAAAAATGTGCCGTTGGTCGAACCCAGGTCTTCGATGCTGTATCCGTCGCCATCCCAGATCAGGCGGCAGTGTTGGCGGCTCAATTCTGGATCATTGATCACAATATCGTTCGCCAGGTCCCGCCCCACATTCACCACGCTCCCATGCAGCACATACATCCGATCCCGCTCCGCGCCGTGCCGCAGAATCAGCCGGTAGCGCGGGCTGTTCGATACGGGGATCGTGGGGGGATGGGACGAAATATCCCGGTCATAATAGCTGCACAGAATGCCTTCGCCAAACCCGACGGCATCCCCATGTTGCAGCGGCTGGATACCATTCACCAGGCAGCCATTAATGAACGTGCCGTGATCTGATCCCAGGTCTTCGACCTGATACCCGCCCCCATTCCAGATCAGCCGGCAGTGATAACGGCTTAATTCGGAGTCATTGATTACAATATGGTTCGGAATATCGCGGCCTATCGTTACCATACTGCCATACAATTCATAATCCCGGCCAACCTCTGGACCGCGATGAACATACAGCCGGAAATCAGGCATACTACTCCTCATAGAATTTTTATCAGATTCGGATTCAGTATAGGTGGGTTAACCCGCCCTGTCAACGGAACCTTAGGCAGCCTGCGGCTGAATGCATTATACTCAATAAGGTGTATGTTCCATCCTGCGGAGGAGCGATGACCAGCCCTAAGCGTTATATTGCCGTGTTGAGTTTCTTCCCCCTGCTGCTGCTCCTGTTATCCAGACAACCTGCCCCGGCGGATGAGCCGCGCGCCCAACCGACCATCCGATCCCCGCTCAATCAGATCGCGTTTAACACCGATGACGGCATTTATCTCATCAGCGCACAGGGAAACTACCGCCAGCAACTGGCCGCCATCTCAGACGACTATTTCACGCTTTTTCTGGACTGGTCGCCCGATGGTCGCCGGTTGGTCTATTCAGAATTTTTATACGCTGACAGCACGACCTCTAATCTTTACGTGATGGATGTGGATGGGTCCAACCGGCAGCAGTTAATCGGTGGACCAGCCGAATACGGTTTTCCTGATTGGTCGCCCGACGGTTCGCGCATCCTTTTTAATTCAGATCGTGATGGTGACTGGGATATTTACACCATCAACGCCGACGGGACCAATCTCCAGCAGTTGACCGATTTCCCCGGCATCGAAGAATTAGCCGTGTGGTCTCCCAATGGCAGCCAGATCGCGTTCGAGTCAGATCAAAATGGCACTTACAACATTTATGTCATGCAGGCCGATGGGAGTAACCTCCGCCAGCTTACCGCTAATGACATAGACAGTGTACGCGCGGCATGGTCCCCCGATGGCACACGCATCGCCTATCGTACCAGCGGCAGCGCCCATAACATTTTTGTGATGAACGCTGACGGCACCCATCAGCAGCAGCTTACCCATAACGCCGATATCCCCAATGTCATGCTCGATCTCGATTGGACTCCCGACGGACAGCACATCGTCTGGGAAGAATCGCTCAATAGCTGGAATGGGCCGTTTAACACCTACATCATGGATGCTGATGGCATCCATGTCATTCAACTGACCGAAAATGAGGACTTCCCGAACGGTTTTTCATTCTCGCCCGACAGCACGCAGATCGCCATTCCTATCACCCGGCACGATCAGACCCTGCTGTTTGTGATGAATCTCGACGGCACCGATGCACATCCCTTATCCGGTACCGAGGGCGTCTC